>NZ_AHYZ01000078.1 GCF_000255495.1 Liquorilactobacillus vini DSM 20605 | reverse complement strand
CGTTATATTGAAATTACTTGTAATTCTTAATTATCGGATTATAATGAAATATATGCGATGAGTCGAGAAGAACCAGGTAATGGATTAACATTATTTTGCTGCGGCAATTAATGGTTCAATTCGAAGCGGGACACGATTGCCAACGGAATTTTTGGTGTGCTTATGTCATTCATTGTGGAGTGAATGACATATATCGATAATAAGATCGATACCGCGGGCCGGAGTGAAACGTTTGTTTTGTTCCGGCTTTTATTTTGGCTTCTTTAATTTTTTAGATTATTATTAATTTTATTTTTTTTTAAGGTAGGAATACTTTCAACCAACAAATCAGTCTGGTATGATAAGGCAAGGATAGTTACATTTTATGGTGTAATTAAGTAATGGAGGAACTCAAATGACTTGGATCATTGTTTTAATTATTATAATTGTTTTAGTGTTGGGCTATATTGCACTTTATAATGGTTTGCAGCGGGCTAAAGTTTATACTGATGAATCATGGAGTCAAATTGATGTTCAACTGAAGCGGCGAAATGATTTAATTCCCAATTTAGTTGAAACAACTAAAGGCTACGCCAAACATGAACGGGAAACATTTGCACAAGTTGTTAGTTTAAGGAACCAATTGATGGGGGTTCCGGCTGATCAGCCACAAAAAAAGATGGAACTTTCAAATCAATTAAGTGAATCATTAAAATCGATTTTTGCGCTAGCTGAAAATTATCCTGATTTAAAAGCTAATCAGGAATTTACTAAATTGATGGAGGAACTTTCAAATACTGAAAACAAAATTGCATATTCCCGTCAGTTGTTTAACTCAAGTGCAGCAGCTTATAACCAGAAATTACTAACTTTCCCATCGAATTTGGTTGCTAAGATTCATGGGCTGGCAAAGGTTGCTTATCTTGAAGTCCCAACTGAGGAAAAAAATGCACCTAAGGTTTCTTTTTAAGGTTAATTACAAAGGAGAAAGTTAAGTATGCTGTTTCAGCAAATTGCGAGTAATAAACGAAAAACTTTATTAGTAATGATTGTTTTTTTGCTGTTAGTGGCTTTGATTGGTGCTTCTTTAGGTTATGTTTTTTGGAACAGTACAAGTGCAGGTTTAATTTTAGCGTTGATTTTAGGAACTTTTTATTCACTGTCGATGTTTGCCCAATCAACAGAAGTGGTTATGCGCATGAACAATGCAGTTGAAATTAAGGAGGAACAACAATATCCAGAATTGTGGCATATTATTGAGGATATGACCTTAGTTGCTAAAGTTCCGCTGCCACGAGTTTTTATTATCGAAGATCCAAGTCCCAATGCCTTTGCAACTGGTAGAGATCCGCAGCATGCCGCGGTGGCTGTTACGCGGGGCTTGTTAAATCGTTTGAACCGCGAAGAGCTTGAAGGAGTAATTGCACATGAAGTATCCCATATCAGAAATTATGATATTCGGTTACAAACCATTGCATTGGCTTTGGTTTCGGTTGTTTCAGCCCTAGTTAATATTGGGATGAATTCCTTCTGGTGGGGTGGTGGCCGGCGTCGCGATAATGACAATAGTGGAGCAAATGTGCTTGCACTAATTTTATCAGTAGTTGTTTTGATTTTAGGGCCGTTAGCTGCAACTTTGGCGCAGATGGCTTTGTCACGTAATCGTGAATATCTAGCTGACGCTTCCGGGGTTGAGCTGACACGTAATCCCCAAGGGTTAATCAATGCATTAAAGAAAATTTCAGTTAGTGAGCCAATGAAAAAAGTTGATCCAAGCAGTGCATCATTGTATATTGCCAGCCCTTTTAAGTCGAATTCATGGGCACATTTATTCGATACTCATCCGCCAATTGAAGATCGAATTGCTCGCTTAGAAAAAATGTAGAATTTTAAGTGAAATCGAGGAAAACAGATGCGCAACAATATTGTCTATGTGCATATTGAAAAAGTTTCCCATTTAACTTTAACTTATGGGATTTCGATAATTGATTTTTTAGCTGGAATCAAAAAAAAACCAGAAAATGTCTTGTCACTTGGGGTAGTTGATCCATCGCAAGAAATTGATATCTATTCTGGCTTTAATATGTATATTGGTCAAAATCAAGTACAAAGTTTTTTGCTAAGTCAGGCACAAAATGATTTACAGTGGATTGATTTTGATCATTCCTTTGATTTAGAATCTTTAACGCCGCAGGAAGTGGCTGAGATGTTATATTTGGGTCATGCTTTTACTCACCTGAAGTCACCGTTTTATTATAAATTACAGAATGATTTTGTTTATTTAACGTTGCCAAATGGAGCAAATAAGATTTACTATCGCTATTTGCCAAGTTTTTATCGTGTTTTATCGAAAAGCTTAACCCGGCATTTAACAGTCGCTTACCGAGAAAAACGAACCTTTTTTTTAAGAAAGCGTATTGCTGACTTTCCAGAAACCCTCGTGCGGCAATTGTTGACGTTGTTAATTGGTGGAGCAGTTTTTGACTTTGGCAACATCCAAATTCATGGTCAGGAATTAACAGTTTCGCTTTTAACAGCACCAGAGTCGGTTTACCAACTAAAGTGGCATGAACCGACGATGCTGATCGAAAAATCATCATTAGTTGGGAACTTAAAATATAATTTAACTTCACGAAAATGGCAGTTAATCGTTCTATCGCCAGAAGCTTTTGAAGATAATCTTAACTTTTAATTGGTTGGTCCTCCTCAGCAGCTAGTTTTAACTGAGGAGGATTCGTGCGTTTTCCGTCAAGATTATGATTGTGATACAATAGCAGAGGTACTACTTAATAATCATTTTGAGATGAAAGATTTAAATCAGCTTGGAAGTTGAAAGGAAGTTTTACTGATGAAGATGCAACTAGCAGAAATTGCGAAAGCACTTAAAATTACTATCAAAGAAGATTGGGAAAATGTTACGGTGACGAGTGTGTCTTTTGATACTCGTACTTTGCGACCGGGAGCATTATTTATTCCTTTGATTGGGGAAAAAGATGGTCATCATTTTGTTGAACAGGCAATTGCAAATGGTGCCGTCGCAACCCTTTGGCAGGCTGATCATCAAAAAACGACTTTTTCATTTCCAATGTTAGAAGTTAATAATACACTAGCTGCATTGCAGAAATTGGCTAAATATTATTTGAATAAAATTAATCCGCGCGTAATTGCGGTAACTGGCAGTAATGGTAAAACTACAACCAAAGACATGATTGCTGCTATTTTAGCTACCAGCTTCAATGTAAAAAAAACTCAAGAAAATTTCAACAATCAGATTGGTGTGCCAATGACTATTTTGAACATTGAACCAAATACAGAGGTTTTAGTTGTTGAAATGGGTATGGATCATTTTGGTGAGCTTGATCATTTGAGTCGTTTGGTTTCACCAGACATAGCGGTTATCACGATGATCGGTGAAGCTCATATCGAATTTTTTGGTACTCGGGATAAAATTGCCGATGCTAAGATGGAAATTACTCACGGCTTAAAAGAAGATGGCGTTCTGGTTTATAACGGTGATGAACCTTTGCTGCGAGAGCGGACTAGCAGACTTTTGCAGGAAACACGGACGTTTGGTGGTGCACAAGACAATGATTATCGCGCAATTAATGTCGTTAGCAACGAAAAGCAAACTGGTTTTCGAGTTACTAAGTGGCCAGAACTTAATTTTACCGTTCCAATGATTGGCTCATATAATGTTAAGAATGCTCTGGCTGCATTGGCAGTTGGTGATTATTTTCAAATTCCGGTAAAAAAAATGGCAGCAGCGTTGAGTAATTTTTCAGTGACAGCAAATCGAACGCAGTGGATCGCTGGCAGCCAAGGAGAAATGATCTTAAGTGATGTTTATAATTCTAATCCAACGGCAGCTAAGTTGGTTTTAAGGGCTTTTTCTCAAGTCCCGACTGCCGGTAAGCGAGTGGTCGTTTTAGGTGACATGCTAGAGCTGGGATCAGCTTCACCGCAGTTGCATGCAAGCTTAGCCCAGGCAATCGATCCACAAAAAATTGCTGAAGTTTTCTTATGTGGGACACAAGTTAAAGCTTTAGCAGCCAAATTAGTTAATAAATTTTCTAATGACCAACTTCATCTTTACGATTTAAATCATCAGGCACAACTGATTGCGGATTTAAAGGATTCACTTAAGGCCCAAGATTTGGTCATGCTTAAAGGAAGTCATGGAATTCACCTTGAAAATGTTTTAGCAGCACTAAAATAAATTAAGATTTAATTATAGGAGGATATTTTTTTGAAATTTACAGAACTCGGCCTTTCAGAAGATTTATTAAAGGCAATTAAGCGTAGTGGCTTTGAGGAGGCAACACCAATTCAAGCAGCAACTATTCCTTTAGTTTTGAAAGGTGACGATGTTATTGGTCAGGCTCAGACTGGAACCGGGAAAACAGCGGCGTTTGGCCTGCCAGTCTTGGAACACATTGACGTTAAATTGAATGAAATTCAGGCGTTGATCATTTCTCCAACTCGTGAATTAGCAATTCAAACGCAAGAAGAACTTTATCGTTTGGGTAAAGATAAAAGAGCTAAGGTTCAGGTAGTCTATGGAGGAGCAGATATCAGTCGCCAAATTAGGGCATTAAAACGAGCACCGCAGATCCTGGCTGGGACTCCAGGAAGATTGTTGGATCATATTCGGCGCCGGACGGTCAAACTTGAACATGTTAAAACAGTTATTTTGGATGAAGCTGATGAGATGCTGGATATGGGTTTTGTCGAAGATATTGAAAGCATCATCAAGGAAGTACCTTTACAACGACAAACGTTGCTCTTTTCGGCAACCATGCCACCAGCTATCTTGAAGATTGGTGAGAAATTTATGACTGATCCTCAGATTGTAAAAATTAAAGCAAAGGAACTAACAACGGATTTAGTTGATCAATTTTTTGTGCGTGCACGGGAAATGGAAAAATTTGATACAATGACGCGAATCCTAGATGTCCAGTCCCCTGATTTAACAATTGTCTTTGGGCGGACAAAGCGTCGAGTTGACGAGCTTTCTAAAGGCTTAGAAGCTCGCGGCTACAATGCTAAGGGAATTCACGGTGATTTGTCTCAGCAACGTCGCTTAAGTATTTTGAAGCAATTCAAGGCTGGTAAACTGGATATTTTAGTTGCAACGGATGTGGCAGCTCGAGGATTAGATATCTCTGGAGTTACGCATGTTTATAATTATGATATTCCTCAAGACCCTGAGAGCTATGTTCATCGGATTGGTCGGACAGGAAGAGCTGGACATCATGGTGTTTCAGTAACTTTTGTCACTCCAAATGAAATGGATTATTTAAGAGTAATTGAAAAATTGACTAAAAAACGGATGATGCCGCTCAAACCACCAACTGAGCAGGAAGCTTTCATTGGCCAAATGTCGTCAGCTATGAAGGAAGTAGCCGGGTTAGTCGACAAAGTTGATACTGACAAATTTGCTGATCAAGCGGAAAAACTTATAGGCAAGTACGATGCAATTGATTTAGTAGCTGTTTTATTAGATGAACTAACTCATGACTCTGCAACTGAAGTACCAGTCAAGATTACGCCAGAGCGTCCATTACCAAGAAGAAAGAAAAACGGTTTTCATAAAAAGCGTTTTAGCTCTAAAAAAAGATCATATAATAGCAATCATCGCAATTTTGAGTCCAAAAAAGATAAACGCCGAGAGAAATTTTCAAGACGTGCAACTTCTAACCAGCATGGATACAAAATAAGAAATAAGGGCTGAATAATTGAATAAATATTAAGGCTGTGGTTGGTTTAAATGCAGTCAGGGTGACTATTCGTACTGAAAAGTTGGATAGTCATTTTTTTATTTTTTACTAAGTTGAATTTGTGGTAAAATTACAATGAGATTCAACTATAATTAAGTTAGGTGAAAAAAATGATTTTTGGTATTGGAATTGATTTAACCGAGATCAGCCGAATCGAGCGCGCTTGGGAAAAACATCCGAGATTTATTGAACGGGTCTTAACACCTAACGAAAGATCAGTCTTAGCAAATTATTCTGGTCGGCGACAGCTAGAGTTTTTAGCAGGTCGCTTTTCAGCTAAAGAGTCTTTTTCTAAGGCTTACGGCACTGGAATTGGCAAGTTTGTTTCTTTTTCAAATATTGAGATTTTAACTGATTTGCATAGTGGGCGGCCCATTATTGCCAAGTATCCGCAAGCAGATCAATTTCAGGCCTTTTTGTCGATTTCCCACACGGATTCTTTGGTAATGACTGAAGTGATTTTAGAAAAGCAAGTTTGAGAGAAGGATTTTTTATGGTTGTAGCATGGCATCGCCCAACAAAAGCAGTGATCGATTTGACAGCGATTAAAAAGAATATTAAAATTGAAAAAAATTTATTGGGACCTAACCAGCAAATATTTGCTGTAGTTAAAGCCAATGCATATGGTCACGGAGCAATTCAAGTTGCTTATGCGGCTCGTCAAGCAGGGGTCACCGGTTTTTGCGTAGCTGTCATTGATGAGGGGCTGCAGTTGCGACAAGCTGGTATTAATGAACCAATTCTGATTTTAGGGATCAATTCACCAGTAACTGTACCGGTCATGGCAGCCAATCAATTAGCAGTAGCAGTTGATAGCTTAGAATTTCTAAGGCAGGCCGCAAAATACTTACAAATTGGTCAGCGGTTGAGTGTTCATTTAGCTTTAGATACCGGAATGAGTCGAATTGGTTTTAAGAAGCAAGCTGATTTACAGGCAGCAGTTGCTTTTTTAAGGAATAATCCGGATAAATTTGATTTCGCTGGTATTTTCTCTCATTTTGCAACTGCCGATGCTAAGAGCGATGACTATTATCAAGTTCAATTAGCTAATTTTAAACGTTTGGTATCCGTTGTCGATCCGTTGCCGCGGTATGTTCATGTTGCAAATTCAGCAGCTTCATTGTGGCATCGAGAATGCGGTGGAAATTTAGTTCGTTTAGGAATATCAATGTACGGTTTGAACCCTTCTGGCAAAGAGTTACAACTTCCACAAAAGTTCTTTCCGGCACTTAGTTTAATTAGTGAGCTGGTCTCAGTTAGGCAACTAAAGGCCGGCGAGTCTGTTGGTTATGGCAAAACATATACAGCAACTGAGAATGAATGGATTGGGACAGTTCCACTAGGGTACGCTGATGGTTGGCCAAGAAGGTTACAAGGTGCGCAAGTCCTAATTGCGGGGCAAAAGTGTGAGATTATTGGGCGAATCTGTATGGATCAATTCATGGTCCGATTGCCACGACAATTGCCTGTTGGGACAAAAGTGACAATGATTGGCAAGGATCAGCAAAATGAGATTACCATTCAGGAAGTTGCTGAATATGCTAAGACGATCCATTACGAAATTCTTTGTGGTTTTTCAGATAGAGTAGCACGGGTGTATTTAAATTAATTTTGATTTTTCAAATTATCGAGGGTGGAATGACTAGTGGTTTATCAAAATAAATTTGGTAAAGATATCTTCAAGAATGAAAAAGATCGTCTAAATGCTTATTGTGCTTATTATGCAATCGATCAATATCAATTAGAAAAAGATCCTTCACTACTGGAATATGTTATTAAGCATCAAAAAATTCTGGATGATTTGATTCGAGGCTACGAAGAAATGGGACCACTAAATAAAAAAATTTGCAGTGAATTTGTGAGTTGCGAATGTGAGGTCAAATTAACCAAAAAATAATTAAAGGGAGGCTCGTATGGCAGGTAAGGAAGTAAAACGCGGTGATATTTTTTTTGCTGATTTATCACCAGTCGTTGGATCAGAACAGGGTGGGAAAAGACCTGTTCTAATTATTCAAAATAATATTGGTAATCGTTATAGTCCAACCGTGATTATTGCTGCGATTACTGCTCAGATTCAGAAGCCGAAGATGCCGACACATGTTGGTTTAAGAGCAGCAAAAGTTGGAATTGAAAAGGATTCGGTGGTTTTATTGGAGCAGATTCGCACAATTGATAAGCAGCGATTGCAAGATAAGATTGCCCATTTAACAGATGAAGAAATGCTTCAAATCAATCAAGCTATTGATGTTAGTTTGGGCTTGACTGAAATACATAAGAATTAATTTTAATATAATCATAAAAAACAAGCTGATCTTTTTCGACCAGCTTGTTTTTTAGTCTTGTAAGTTTTCGATTTCAGTTACTTTAAATTCTTTGCGTTCCAAATTGGCGACAATTTTTTTAAGCTTCTCATTGGTGATTCCAGCTGGGAGAGTAAATAATGTTCGGTGAACCAGATTTGTTGCTTGAACATCTAAGGTAATACAGCTAGCAATTGAGGTATATTTGGTAATAATCTTAGCCATGCTGACTAAATCACCACGTTCGCCAGTTGAAACAACTGTTAAAACATAACTGCCAACGTTAACATTCCAAGATTGCGAAAGCATATTTAACAAACTTGAATGGGTCAAAATTCCATAGAAAAAGTTATGTTCATCTAGGACTGTAATATAAGGCAAATCCTTAATAGTGAAAAAAATATTAAAAAATGCTGAATCTAAGGTAATAAATTTAGTAGCATTTTTAAGTAAGTAAGTGACTGGTAACTGCATATCGCCACCACGTGATTTATGGCGGTAAATATGCATTTTATAAATATTTCCTCGAAAAATCTGACCGGTTCGATCTAAGATCGGAACGCAACGGAAGCCTGAGCTTTCAAGGACTTGTAAGGCTTCCGCTAAAGTAATGTCTTCTCTAACAGTTGTTAGAACTTTTTTAGGTTTGATCAAAGATTTAAATAGCATGAACATCCTCCAAATTAAAATTCCCTAATACATCTTAGCATAGATTTAAGATAAAGAAAGAGTAAATTTAGGTAATATTAGAAAAAATTCTAATTTGAAAAAGCAATTAAAATAACAGCAAAAAATTTGGAAAATAAAAAACCCGGGAAATGATCTTCATTCTCCGGATTTTTTTAGACTGTCAATCAAGTAGATTAGTTTTTCTTTAAATTATTTAATCCATCTGTCAAAACTTGTTTTAAGGTTTTAGCTGAAGCTGCCATTTTTTGGTTTTCTTCGGTATTTAACGGTACCTCTAGAACTTTAGCAATTCCGTTACCATTAACGATTGCTGGTGTCCCAATATAAACGTCCTGTAAGCCATACTGGCCATCCATGAATGCCGAAACCGGCAAAACAGCATTTTCATCACGCAAGATGGCTTTTGACAGACGAGCAAGTGCAGTAGCTACACCATAGAAGGTAGCACCTTTTTTATTAATGATTTCATAAGCTTTATTACGAACATCATCTTCAAGCTTTGCTAAATCTTCTTTTGTAAGACCTTTTTCTTTTGCTAAAACAGTAACTGGTACGTTACCAACAGTTGCAGTTGAAAAGGCAGCAAATTCAGAATCACCATGCTCACCCATAATGTAAGCGTGGATTGAACGTGGATCGTTAACATCCAAAGCTTTGCTTAAAGCAACCTTCAATCGAGATGTGTCAAGAGAAGTACCTGAACCGAGGACACGATTCTTTGGAAAACCAGAGAACTTCCACGTAGCATAAGTTAAAATATCAACTGGGTTGGCAGCTACTAAAAATACCCCATCAAAGCCAGAGTCGACAACGGGTTTAACAATACTTGATAGGATCCTCAAGTTTTTGTTAACCAAATCAAGTCGAGTTTCACCGGGTTTTTGCGGTGCACCAGCAGTAATAACTACTAAGTCGGCATCCTTGCAATCAGAGTATTCACCGGAATAGATTTTTTTGGGGAATGAAAGTGGGGTTGCATCTTCTAGATCAAGCGCATCTCCTTGGGTACGATCTTTGACGATATCAACGATCACGAATTCTTCGGCAACTCCTTGAAGAGCCATTGCATAAGCATAAGTAGAACCAACGGCACCGTCACCGACTAAAACAACTTTTTGATGATTTTGTGTTTTTGACACAGAACTTCATCCTTTCATAGTGAATTTTTTAACACTTCAATTATATCACGTTTAAAAAAGATAAGTAATTCATTTTCCAAATTGTTTTCATGCAAATTAACGGCTTTTTTTGCAAAAAAAAGCAGTTGAAATAATTTTCAACTGCTTTTTCTAAAACTAAATTTTAATGTTTTTCCCCAGTTAGCTAGTTTCTTCACTTAACAATTGCTTAAAATTTCACTAATTTGTCAGAGTTTCCAGTTTCAATTAATGATTTGTTTGCGTCCATTGCAAACCAAACCATATTATGAACCGCTTTTTTAGTATAGAAGGCAATGTGTGGGGTAACAAGAACATTATCACGCTTCAACAAATTCTTTAATCGTTCATCTGGAATCTTATCAAAACTGCCGAAATCAGTATTGAAAACGCCAACTTCATCTTCATAAACATCAAGCGCAGCACCTTTGACTTTGCCAGCATCAAGTGCACGAATTAAAGCATCAGTGTCGACTAAAGTTCCTCGAGCCGGATTCAAGATATAAACGCCATCTTTCATTTTGCTGAAGGCTTCGTCATTTAACATATGCTCATTTTCTTTAGTTGCTGGAGCATGAATTGAAAGTACATCTGATTTAGCATATAATTCTTCTGGTGTATCAACATAGATGCCCTCCTTTTCCAATTCTGGATTATGGAAAACATCATAGGCAATAATTTTAGCGCCAAAACCACGGTAGATTTGAATAGCAGCACGACCAATGCGACCGGTAGCAAAAACACCAACAGTCATTTGATTCAATTCTTCTGCAACATCGGGAGCCCAACGCAAATCGCCGTTAGCAATTTTACGATCAAATGTCTTTGTATTGCGTAGTAACCGCATTAATTCAGTTACTGTAAATTCAGCAATAGCCTGTGGAGAATAAGCCGGCACATTAGTAATTTTAAAACCATTTTGCTTAACTGCAGTAGCATCGATATTATCAACGCCGACATTTCGCAAAGAAATATTTTTAACGCCATAGCTAGCCAATTTATTTAGAACATTGGCTGTATAAGGCTTTTGCTGATAAACAACTACTCCATCAGCTTCTTTAGCTAAGTCAACAGTAGTTTCATCAAGTAATTTGCCGGTTGAAGTTACTGTAACTTCAGGATTGGCTTTACTCCATTCATTTAAGTAAGGTTTTTCATCGGCACGGATACCATAAGCAACAATTTTCAAAATAATTACCTCCTAATTTTCTAAAAATAAAATGCCGCCTATATTGTAACATAATTTAAAAATTCAGTTACAGAAAATTTGTTACAAATGTAGCTAGATTATTATGATTTTTTTAAAAAATAAAGCTGTTAAAAGATTAGCAATTGAATTATGATTCACAAAAAATGAAAGTTTATGAAACATAGTACTTTTGAAATTTGAAAAGGTAAATGGAAATGTTTTAAGATTAGAATTTATTACTAGGTTATAGTAATATTTAACTTTGAAGATGATAGAATTAATAGTAAATATAAACAAATAGGAATGGTGCGTTAGTTATGAAACTTGTTGTTGGATTAGGAAACATTGGAAAAGAATATGAGGGTACGCGGCATAATACTGGTTTTATGGTGCTTGATCATTTAGCTCAGCAGGCTGGTTTGACCTTTACAGGACCGCGACAAGAAGCAATGATAGCTAAAGATCACTGTTACCAACAGACGATCCTCTTAGCTAAACCAACGACTTATATGAATGAATCTGGTCGAAGTGTCCGGGCGCTGTTAAATTACTATGATTTAGAACCAAATGATCTCCTTGTTGTCCACGATGATTTGGATCTGCCAACTGGGCAATTGCGTTTGCGTCAAAAAGGTTCAGCAGGGGGACATAATGGAATTAAAAGTATTATCGCAGCTGTTAATGGACAAAACTTTAAGCGGATTCGGATTGGAATTGATCATCCAAACAAGCAAACAGTTGTTGATTGGGTTTTGTCACGTTTTGATGCCCAGCAGCACGACTTAATTACTCAAGGAATCGATCAAGCAATCGCAGCAATAAGATTTTGGCTGGAAACTGATGATTTTAATCAAGCTATGAATCGTTTCAATCATAAGGAGAAATAAAATTTCAAAAATGAAAATTGAGGATATCTTTTTAAAGTTGCCAGGGTTAAATAACTTTTTAACGGTTATTAAGCAAAGTCAAAAAAGTAATTTTTTATTAACAGGCATTCAGCCAACAATCAAAGCTTTTTTATTGGCTAACATTTTACGACAGTTAAAAATTCCGTTGCTGGTGATTGAGGATAACTTAAATCATGCACAAGGGTTGGTTGAGCAATTAACAGCTCTTTTAGGAGAAGAAAAGGTCAACTTTTTTCCGGTTGAAGAAACGCTGGCTGCACAAGCAGCAGTGGCCTCGCCGGAGTATCAAGCAGAAAGGATTAAAACACTGGCTGGAATTCGACAGGATACGATTACTGTAACAACAATCAGTGGGGCGACGATGCCGCTTTTGCCACCAGAGATGTGGCAAGAAAATATTTTGCAATTGAAGATTGGTGATGATCTTACTGGCCTAGATTTGACGAGTAAACTCGTGGAGCTAGGCTATGTTCGTGAGCAATTAGTTGCTAAGCCGGGTGATTTTGCAATTCGTGGTTCGATTATTGATGTTTTTCCTTTAAACGATCAAAATCCGGTTAGGATCGATTTATTTGATACCCAAATTGATTCACTGCGAAAGTTTTCAGTAACTGATCAACGCAGTATTGAAAATATTGAAAGCATCAAATTTTATCCAGCGACAGAGTATCCGTTGAATGAGACGTTACAAAGGGCTGCATTATCGCAACTGAATTTGCTTTACCAGTCGGCGGTTAAAAGAATTACTGAAAAAAAGCTCGTACAACAGTTACAGTCAACTTTTAATGATTTGCAACTGGCTTTAAAAAATTATCAATTTCCTAAAGCAGCAGCGGGATATCGGCGAAAATTACTAAACACGACAGTTTTATTGACAAGCTATTTTCCCAATAATGCAATTTTAATCTGCAGCGACTATGCCAGAGTTAAAGAAAATGATCGGTTAAGATTGCAAGAACAGTCTGCTTGGGAAGTTAATCAACTGGCTCAAGGGAAAATGTTTAAAGCAACTTCGAACTTACCAGACTTGCAACTGGTTTTAAAACAATCACCGCAAAACAAGCTTTTTCTGTCACTTTTTCGTAAGGGAATGGGTCGTCTAAAATTTGCTGCCACTGCTGACCTGCAAGTTAGAATTGTTGAACGTTTTTTTGGGCAAATACAGCTATTGAAATCAGAAGTGACCCGCTGGCAAAAACAAAAACAAACCGTTATTTTTGCGATTGCTTCTTCCAAAAGGTTGCAGAAATTTTATCAAACGCTAACTGATTTTGGAATCAAAGTTGTCATCAACCAAAGCAATCAAATTATTAGCGGGCAATTACAGTTGATGCCATTAAATTTTACACAGGGCTTTGAATTGCCAGAAGTTAAATTGACAGTTGTTACTGAAAATGAACTTTTTCGGAAAATCAAAACAAAACCATTCCGGCGCCTGACGATGGAAAATACCGAACGCTTAAAGAGCTATACGGACCTAAGAAAGGGTGACTTTGTTGTTCACGTCAATCATGGGATTGGACGCTTCTTAGGTATTAAAACCATGGTGGTTGCTGGTAAGCATCAAGATTATTTAACGATTGAGTATCAAGATCAGGGAAAATTATTTGTTCCAATTAATCAAATTGACCGGGTTCAAAAATATGTTTCGGCTGAGGGAAGGACACCGCATGTTAATAAGCTTGGCAATGGCGAATGGGCTAAAACCAAACGCAAAGTGGCGACTAAAGTTGAAGATATTGCTGATGATCTGATTGAATTATACGCACAACGACAGTTGAATAAAGGCTTTGCATTTTTGCCGGATGATGATTTGCAACGGCAATTTGAAGCTGCCTTTCCGTATACGGAGACTCCAGATCAATTACGAAGCACTGCTGAGATCAAGCATGATATGCAGCAGGTTCGTCCAATGGATCGACTTTTGATCGGTGATGTTGGCTATGGAAAAACCGAGGTTGCTTTGCGAGCAGCTTTTAAGGCAATTGAGAGTGGCAAACAAGTAGCATTTTTAGTGCCAACGACGGTTTTGGCACAACAACATTATGAAACGATGCTAAATCGTTTTAATGAATTTCCAGTTAAAGTTGGAATCCTATCACGCTTTCGAACGCCTAAGCAAATTAAGGAGACCATTAATAGTTTGCAATCTGGTCAGCTAGATATTGTGGTCGGGACACATCGCTTGTTATCAAATGATGTTAAGTTTAGAGATCTCGGCTTGCTAATTATTGATGAAGAGCAGCGCTTTGGCGTTAAACATAAAGAAAAAATCAAACATTTGCGGTCGAATATTGATGTTTTGACGCTTACCGCAACTCCAATTCCGCGAACCTTAAATATGTCAATGCTAAAAGTTCGTGATTTATCAGTAATTGAAACCGCTCCTTTGAATCGCTTCCCAATTCAAACTTACGTGACGGAACAGGATTTTGGTTTGGTAGCCGATGTAATTCATCGTGAAATCAGTCGTGGAGGACAGGCTTTTTACTTGCATAATCGAGTTGCTGATATTGAAAAAACGGTCAGTGAATTAAAAGCACTAATTCCAGATGCACGAATTGGTTATATTCATGGACAAATGAGTGAAAATCAGTTAGAACGAATTCTATTTGATTTTCTTAATGGTGAGTATGATGTTCTAGTTACTACCACGATTATCGAAACTGGGATTGATATGCCCAATGTTAATACTTTAATAGTTGAAGATGCTGATCGAATGGGGTTAGCGCAGCTCTATCAGCTTCGTGGCCGCGTTGGTCGAAGTAATCGAGTAGCCTATGCATATTTTATGTATCGACCCAATAAGGTTTTAACTGAGGTTAGCGAAAAAAGACTAGAGGCGATCAAAGATTTTACCGAACTAGGTTCAGGTTTTAAAATTGCAATGCGTGATTTAGCAATTCGTGGTGCCGGGAATTTATTGGGCAAACAGCAGCATGGTTTTATCAATTCGGTTGGTTATGATCTTTATGTTCAAATGCTGCAGACAGCAGTTGCCAAAAAGCAGGGTAAGCGGCCAAGCATCAGCAGTGATGCAGAAATTGAGCTTAATTTGGAAGCTTATTTGCCTAAAACTTACATCAGTGATCCGCAACAAAAGATTGAAATTTATAAGCGAATTCGGAGTATAGAGAATCAAACACAATTTGATGAAGTTCAAGCAGAATTAATCGATCGTTTTGGCGAGTACCCGCCAGCTGTTGCCAATTTGTTGGCAGTTGGCCGATTGAAAATGTTGGCTGATCAAAGCTTGGTCAAAACAATAACACAAAATAAAATGCGTTTTTCAATTGTTTTTGAAACCCAATTTGCCAAACTTCTGAATGCCCGTCAGTTGCTTAAGGCTTTGGCACAAACTAAACTGAAAGCTACGATCAAGGGTGATGCAGATCAATTAAGGGTTGTCTTTTATCAGCAGCCACAAACGACAATTGAAGATACCCTAACTCAGATGAGCAAGTTGTTTACGGTCTTGAAGCAAGAAATTAAGACAGCAAAGGAGAGAGTCCATGGGGCAGCATCAGCCAAATAATTTGATTTTACGAGGAACCGTTCTTTTGACGCTATCTTCGTTGATCATTAAGATTTTAAGTGCGGTTTATCGTATACCTTTTCAAAATTTGGTTGGCAATACTGGTTTTTATATCTATCAGCAAGTTTATCCGCTTTATGGCTTGGGGATGACTTTTGCTTTGAGCGGTTTTCCGGTATTTATTTCCAAAAAGGTTGCCGAGCAGCCGTCAATCAAAAAAAAATATTTGATTGGTCGAGATTACTGCTACGTTTTAGTAATTTTGGGGATCAGTTTATTTTTATTAATTGAGGGAAGTGCTGGCTTTTTAGCTAAGCTAATGGGCGATCCACAATTAATCTGCTTGATTCAAAATGTTGGTTGGATGTATTTATTGATGCCTTTTTTAGCTTCTGGTCGTGGTTTTTATCAAGGCTTGTTTGATATGAAGAAGACTTCTTATTCACAGTTGGTCGAGCAAACAGTGCGTGTGATCGTAATTATTTTGGCAGCCTACTGGGCAAAAAAAACAAGTAGCTCACTCTATCAAGCTGGCAGTTGGGCAATGTTGGGCGGAACCTTTGGTGGGCTAGCGGCAATGCCATTTTTCTTGAAGACCTTTATCAAGGATTTTTCACATTTACAGGTTAAATTGAAATGGAGCCGTTTGGTTGATTTAGCTAAGCCGCTTTTTACAGAAGGATTACTGTTTTGTTTAAATGCTGCTTTACTAATTTTGCTTCAATTAATTGATTCGTTTACTTTCAGAAACGCTTTGCAGGCGAGTGGAGTCAGCTTTGATGCAGCAGCAAATTTGAAGGGGATTTACGATCGCGGGCAGCCACTGGTTCAATTAGGTTTAGTAGTAACCAATTCACTGGCAACTAGCTTTTTGCCAGAATTGGTCAAAAGCCGACAGTCAATTAATTTGAGGGGCTTTCAATCAAAAGTGCGCAAGCTATTTCAGGTGGCCTTATTATTTGCTTTAGCGGCAGCAGCCGGTATGAGTGTGTTAATGCCACAGATCAACTGGTTATTATTTAATGATTCTTTAGGTTCTGTAACTTTAGCAGTCAACAGCTTGATGATTCCTTTGGCTACTTTAGTAATTCTAGACAATGTTCTATTACAAAGCCAAAATCGGCAATTTCAGGTAGTTTTAATAATTAGTGCAATGATTTTGCTTAAACTGATTTTAAATTATCCGCTAGTCTTTTATTTTGGAATTGTAGGTGGAGCAGCAGCTTCGGATTTAGCGTTGCTAGCGGCTGGATTAATTGGCGGTTATTTAGTGACAGATATTGGTTTTAGCTATTTAAAAAATGGCAATTGGCGAAAATACTTAGCGGTTGTTGTTCCCATGATTGTGGTGGTCAAAATTGTCAGTTGGTTAATGGAATTGATCATTGTTCCAAATCGATTTAATAATATTTATGTCTTAACAGTATCGATTTTATGTGGAGTTGGAATTTTTGTCGGATTAAGTATCAAATATAAGTTGTTAGATTTAAAAATCATTAAAAAAAATCTTGAATAAAGAATGGAGAAGAAAAATGCGTCTTGATAAATATTTGAAAGTATCACGTTTGATCAAACGCCGAACAGTCGCTAAACAAATTGCTGATCAAGGTAGAATTTTGATTAATCAAAAAATTGCTAAATCATCGAGCAGTGTGGTTGTAGGAGACCAGTTAACTTTAAAATTTGGCAATCGGTTGGTAACGGTAAAGGTAGTCTCTTTAAATGAAAATGCTAAAAAAAATGAAGCCAATGAACTGTATCAGATTATCGAAGAAAAATCGTAAAATAATTAGATTGGAAATTAGACTGTGCACCAAGCATTTTGGTATAATTAATGCAAATGATTAATTTAGGAGTGGATGATTTGAACGAAAGTCAGAAAAAAATCAAAGTGCTTCAAACTCCTTACTTTAAACAACAGTCTTCCCAGTCGCAAATTCGGGCACGACGTAAACAACTTAAGCGAATTCATCGAAAAAGATTATTAGGCATTAGCTTGATTTTTTTGGCTGCTTTTTCGTTCTTGGCTTTTCGGATTATTAAAACGCAACATTCAACTGCTGATGTTGTTCAACAGTCAAATGTTGCCCAGAAAAAGTTAAAGCAGGTAACAACTCAGCATAAGAATTTAAAACAGCAGGTTAAACAGCTGAATAATGATGATTATTTACAAAAACTCATTAGGGAAAAATATTACTACAGTAAGAGTGGAGAAACAATTTACAATTTGCCAGCAGGAAGTCAAAATAATATAGCAAAATAAAATTGTTCTATAATTTTTAATGCTTGTTGCATCCCTTGCTAGTCGTGTTATACTGAAGTGTATACAATTTAAGGAGGAACAGCTTTTTTATGTCAATTGAAGTAGGGGCTAAGGTCACTGGTAAAGTTTCTGGAATTACTAATTTTGGCGCTTTTGTGGATTTAGGTGAAAAAAAGAATGGGTTAGTTCATATTAGTGAAATTTCTGACAGTTATGTCAAAGATATTCATGATGTTTTAAGTGTTGGTGATAAAGTTACAGTTAAAGTCCTTTCGATTGCATCGGATGGCAAGATTGCTCTGTCGATTCGTAAAGCTGTCGACAAAACTCCTCAGTCTTCAAAGGGTAGCTATTCACAAAATAGTCATTTTGAAAAGCATCGTGCCAATCATAGTGCGGTTGGTGTTAAAACACATAATTCCAGCGCTGTGAGAAATCATAATTTCCCAAGATCTGAAAGCAAGCCAAAAGATTTTGACAGTTTACTAGCCGGTTTCTTAAAAGAAAGTGAAGCACGTTTAACTTCACTGAAGCGAAATACAGAAGGAAAACGTGGAGGTCGTGGCGGCCGCCGCAGTTAAAAATTGAAAATTGTCCTTCATTAAGAATTAAGTTTAATGAAGGCAATTTTTTTTGAGGTGATTAATCATGAAATTTAGTGATAGATTCTTAATAAGTTTCAGTTCAATCAATCATTCCTCTAAAGTTTTGGCAGCAGTATCAACGGGCGTTGACTCAACTGCTATGTTGGATTTGCTGTTGCATTTACCAAAAGCAAAACGTCCGCAAGTTTATGTTGCTTACATAGATCATCACTTGCGAAGGCAAAGCAAAGAAGAAAGTCAATACCTTAAAGAATTTTGTGTGAAGCATGGTTTGAAACTGTTTAGCTTGGACTGGCCGACAGAAATTCATCCAACAACTGGAATTGAAGCAGCTGCAAGGAAATTTCGCTATAATTTTTTTAAGAAGGTAATGCAAGAAAATAATATTGATGAGCTATTAACCGCGCATCATTTAGATGATCAAATTGAAACCTTTTTAATGAAATTGATTCGTGGCGGTCGTTTGACCCAATTAGAAGGAATTAAGCCACGAACAGAGTTCTCTGAAGGATTGTTTTTGTTGCGTCCCTTGTTGCCGTTTACTAAGAATGAATTGCGGCAATATGCTCAAAAAAAACATTTGAAATATTTCGAAGATCAAACTAACTATCAGACTAATACTTTGCGTAATCGACTGCGGCAAATTATAATTCCTGAATTAACTCAGGAAAATTCGAAGTTTAAAAATCATGTTGTTGATTTTATGCAGCAGCTAAATATAGATGAAGAGTTATTGAATTATGAAGTTCAAAAAAATTTTAATGATCTTTTAATCACGCCGGCTCAATTTTCACTTGAATTTTGGCAACTTAAATCTGAATTATGGAAACAAAAACTATTGGAAAAAGTTTTCGAGACAAACATAAAAAAATTCAAGCGAGAACAAGTGGCTGAAGCAAAAAATTTGTTGGAAAATAAATATAAGCCTCAAGGTCGACTTGATTTAGGTAATGGTTATGAGTTTTATAAAGACTATAATTTTTTTGGAATTTTAAAAAACACTTCTAAAAAGTTTGAGTCTTCTCAGAAATATGAAACAAAGCTTAAACTTGGCAATTGGATCAAATTGCCGGATAATAATCTAGTAGGCCTCTTTAGAACAGATCATTCAGTTCCTGATGTGAATTGCGCCACGGATGCGCTGTATCTTTCTGGTCGAATTAAGTTTCCATTAAAAATTCGCCATCGCAGACCTGGTGATAAACTAGCAACTAAGATTGGTCATCAAAAGGTCAAAAAAATTTTAATTGATCAAAAAGTCAATTCGCTAGCTCGGAAGCAGGTTTGGATAGTTTGTGACCAATCAGATCAGCCGCTGTGGTTGATTGGTTATAAAAAATCCGATATACTTCAAACTGATACAGTAAGAATAAGTAACAGCGAATATGTGATAATTTTTAGGAATGAGGATGCTTTATGAATCGGGATATTGAGAGAGTGCTTTACAGTCAGACACAAATTGCTGAGACTTGTCAGCAGCTAGGTGCTCAGCTTTCAAAAGATTATCATGGCAAGAAGCCCTTAGTTATTTGTGTTTTGAAGGGCGCTATTCTGTTCATGTCCGATCTTGTGCGCCAGATGGATACGGATATGGAAATGGATTTTATGGATGTTTCAAGCTATGGTAATGCAACTGAGTCTTCTGGAGCAGTCAAAATTTTAAAAGATCTAGATATATCAGCTACTGACAGGGATGTTTTGATTGTTGAAGATATAATTGATACAGGGAGAACCTTAGCATGTTTAGTTGATTTGTTGAATCATCGACATGCTAAAACAGTAAAGATCTGCACTTTATTGGATAAACCTGAACGTCGGGAAAAAAAGATTTCACCAGACTATGTTGGATTTAAAGTTCCCAATGAATTTGTTGTTGGATATGGGCTCGATTATCAAGGATTATATCGCAATCTGCCATATGTTGGGATCTTAAAACCAGAGATTTACATGCAAAATCAATAGTCAATATTAGTCAAATGTGCTATTATTTAAATAATGGTCGTTCTTACGATTAAAGGACGTTAGGTCAAGGAGGAAACCAATGAACAATAAGAAGAATGGACTTTTTAAAAACAGTCTGTTTTATATTGTGATTTTCCTTGGGATCATGGGAATGCTTTATTACTTTTTCGGAGGGAAAGGGAATTCTCAATCTCAGCAAATCCAATCAAGTCAGTTTATAACTGAATTAAAAGACAACAATGTCAAAAGTTTCACGATGCAACCATCTGGCAGTACCTATAAGGTAACTGGTACCTATCGTCAGCCTAAAAAAGTTTCAAGTTCCAGTGGCTTAGGTAGCTTTGGTGTTTCAAGCAATGAGACGAAGTCATTTACTACCAATGTGTTAACCAATGATGTTGCTGTTAAGCAAATTCAAAAGTATGCTCAGCAAAATGACGTTAAGAATAGTGCCAAGGAGGAAGAGTCAAGCAGCTTGTGGCTACAGTTATTAATTTATCTGTTGCCAGTGGTTTTCTTCATTTTCTTCTTCTACATGATGATGGGTCAAGCTGGTCAGGGCGGCGGCAATGGCCGAGTTATGAATTTTGGCAAGTCTAAAGCAAAACCAGTTGATAAAAAGTCGAATAAGGTTCGCTTTTCAGATGTAGCTGGTGCTGAGGAAGAAAAGCAAGAATTAGTTGAAGTTGTTGAATTTTTACGCGATCCAAATAAATTCCTTTCACTAGGCGCGCGGATTCCTTCCGGTGTTTTGCTTGAAGGCCCTCCAGGTACTGGTAAAACTTTATTAGCCAAAGCGGTTGCGGGCGAAGCTGGAGTTCCGTTTTTCTCAATTTCCGGGTCGGATTTTGTTGAAATGTTTGTTGGTGTCGGCGCAAGTCGTGTGCGTGACTTATTTGAAAATGCCAAGAAAAATGCCCCGTCAATTATTTTCATTGATGAAATTGATGCTGTTGGACGTCGGCGGGGCGCTGGCATGGGCGGTGGCCATGATGAGCGTGAACAAACGCTTAACCAATTATTGGTTGAAATGGACGGCTTTGAAGGCGATGAGGGTGTCATCGTGATGGCTGCTACTAACCGTTCGGATGTTTTGGACCCGGCTTTATTACGGCCAGGTCGCTTTGACCGCAAGATTTTGGTTGGACGTCCAGATGTTAAGGGACGTGAAGCTATTTTGAAAGTTCATGCTCACAATAAACCGTTAGCTAATGATGTGGATTTAAAGATGATAGCTAAACAGACTCCTGGGTTTGTTGGTGCTGATTTGGAGAATTTGCTGAACGAAGCGGCGCTATTAGCTGCTCGGCGGGATAAAAAGCAGATTGATGCTTCTGATATTGATGAAGCGGAAGATCGAGTAATTGCTGGGCCGGCTAAGCGTGATCGGGTCATCAGCAAGCATGAACGCGAGACAGTTGCTTTTCATGAGGCAGGGCATACAATTGTTGGTCTTGTCTTGAATGATGCTCGCGTGGTTCATAAAGTGACGATTGTTCCGCGAGGTCGTGCTGGTGGATATGCTATTATGCTTCCCAAAGAAGACCAGATGCTTTTGACCAAAAAGGATATTACTGAGCAAATTGCTGGTTTAATGGGTGGTCGTGCTGCTGAGGAAATAATTTTCCATGAGCAATCTTCCGGTGCCTCAAATGACTTCCAGCAAGCTACTCAATTAGCACGAGCGATGGTAACTGAATATGGGATGAGCGATAAGCTAGGGCCAGTGCAATATGAAGGCCAAAGCGCAATGTTTGCTGGTGACGCTTATCCGGGTCAACCAAATTATTCAGCTCAGACGGCCAATTTAATTGATGAGGAAGTTAAGCAGCTCTTGAATGAAGGCATGGTAACTGCTAAGAAGATCATTCAAGAACATCGTGACCAACATCGGACAATTGCTGAAGCTTTGTTGGAATATGAAACGCTGGATGAAAAGCAGATTTTGAGTTTGTTTGAGACGGGCAAGATGCCTGAAAAACAAGAAGAATTTCCGAGTGAAAAGGCGGCAACTTTTGAGGAATCAAAGGAAGCGTTGAAGCGCAAGGAAGCAGCTAAACAAAAAGCTGATCAAAGTCATGATAATGATGATGGTGGCAATGACACCACAACTTATTATCCCAAAGATTAGCAAGGATTTTAAATAGATGAAATAAGGCGGAATAAGACTTAAGGTTTTGTTCCGCTTTGTGTTTTTTTGATTCGAGGAGAAAGTATGCAAGATTATTTAACCAAAGTAATGGCTTTTAATGGCCAATTTAGAATTTACGTTGCTAATACTACCCAATTAGTAACCCGAGCCCAGCAAATTCATAATACTAAGCCTCTAGCAGCAGTTGCTTTGGGCAGAACGCTAACTGGCACTGCGCTTTTAAGTGCAGCTTTACTTAAAACAAGCGGACTTTTGACTATAAAAATTCAGGGAAATGGGCCGTTAAGTCCAATTATTGTTGATGGTAATGCTCAAGGACAAGTAAAGGGCTATCTTCATCACCCAGAGTATGACTGGCCACAAAACGACTTGCAGTCAATTTCGCTTCAACAAGCAGTTGGTAAAAATGGAAACTTAGCAGTTATCAAGGATCTCGGCTTAAAAACGCCATTTACCGGACAAGTTCCGTTGGTATCAGGAGAAATTGGTCAGGATTTAACCTATTATTTAGCTAAGTCGGAGCAAATGCCTGCAGCAGTCGGCGTTTCAGTTACATTAAAGCAAAATTTTGATATCAAGTCAGCTGGGGGTTTTTTAGTTCAAGTATTGCCGGGGGCACAGCCAAAGATGGTTGAGAAAGTTGAAAAACGGATTGAAAATTTGCCGGCGATCGGTGACTTACTGGCAGAAGACGGCAGTTTAGAAAACCTGATTCTTCAAATTGTAAAAAAAGATCAATTTGAGATTTTAACAAAAATGCCACTTAATTATAGCTGTAATTGTACTAAAGAAAAGTTTGCTAAAGCTTTAGCTAGTTTGCCGGAGAAAGATTTAGCGACAATTCTTAATGAAGATCACCAGGCAGAAACAGTCTGTCGTTTCTGTGGGAAAAAATATTTTTTTAGTGAGTTAGAATTAGAAAAACTGCTAAAATTAAAATAAACGTTAAGTTAGTTTTTAATTTAAATTGATTTATGATATGATGCAAAAGAATAATTAGATAAATGAGGTGTCGCAATGAAGTGGAAGATCGGTGACATTACGATCCCAAATCAAGTAGTTGTAGCTCCGATGGCTGGAGTTACCAATGTAGCCTTTCGCATGATCTGCAAAGAATTTGGCGCTGGTTTAGTCGTTTGCGAGATGATCTCTGATCGTGGAATTCAGTTTAGAAATAAAAAAACCTTAGAAATGCTCAAATTTGATTCACGGGAGCATCCGGTTAGTGTGCAAATTTTTGGCGGCAACAAAGAAACCTTGTTAGCAGCAGCTGAGTATATTGAAGAACATACCAATGTTGATATCATTGATATTAATATGGGTTGTCCGGTTCCTAAAGTAACCAAAGCAGAGGCTGGAGCAAGATGGCTGTTAGACCCAGATAAAGTTTATGAGATGGTTCATGCGGTGGCTTCAGCTTGTCACGTGCCAGTAACTGTTAAAATGCGGACGGGCTGGGATAGTGATCATTTATATGCAGTTGAAAATGCATTAGCTGCTGAAGAAGGTGGGGCGGCAGCATTAGCAATGCATGGAAGAACGCGCGCTCAGCGGTATACTGGCCATGCTGATTGGGCCGTCTTGAAGGAAGTTGCTGATCACTTGACTAAAATTCCGTTTATGGGCAATGGTGATGTCCGGACGCCACAGGAAGCCCAAAAAATGTTAACAGAAGTTGGCGCAGATGCGGTGATGATTGGTCGGGCAGCTTTAGGTAATCCATGGATCGTTAAACAAACGGTTGAATATTTGGCTGGGAAACCCGTAGCGGCTGAGCCAACTCCAGCTGAAAAGATTCAAGTTGCTAAAGAGCATTTACATCGTTTGGTAGCATTAAAGGGTGGCTATATTGGTCCCCGGGAGTTTCGGACTCAGGCAGCCTATTATTTAAAAGGTATTCCGCGTTCAGCAAAAGCTAAAGCAGCTTTAAACGCTGCCGATACTGAGGAAAAAATGATTGAAATTTTTGACTGCTTTCAACAAGAAGCTGAAGAATTTATCGCAAAAAGGGCAGCTCGGCGTGCTAAAATAGGCTAGGAAGATTAATTTGCAGTAAAAGAACTGGAGGATTAAAGTTGGCAAAAGTAGAAAATCTCAATGATCAATTGAAAGTAAGACGTGAGAAGATGGATGAACTTCGGCAGGAAGGAATCGACCCATTTGGACATCGATTTGTTAGGGACTCAATGTCGCAAGAGTTACATAACAAATATGATGGTTTGAGCAAGGAAAAATTAGAAGAACTTGAAGCCAAAGTCACAATTGCAGGCAGAATGGTTGCTAAACGTGGGAAGGGCAAAGTTGGTTTTGCTGATATTCAGGATCGCGATGGACGTATGCAAATTTATGTCAGAAAAGATGTAATCGGTGAAGAAAAGTATCATATTTTTAAACGTTCTGATTTAGGCGATCATTTAGGCTTGACAGGGACGGTTATAAAAACGGATACTGGTGAGTTGACGCTGAGGGTTACTGATTTGACTTTTCTTTCAAAAGCGTTACGTCCTTTGCCAGACAAATTTCATGGTTTACAGAATGTTGAACAGATTTATCGTCAGCGGTATTTGGACTTGATTTCAAATCGAGATAGTTTTGAGCGCTTTTTAAAACGTACTAAGATTATCTCAGCAATTCGCAAATATTTGGATGAGCAACGTTTTATTGAAGTTGAGACACCAGTTTTGCATAATCAAGCTGGTGGTGCAGCTGCTCGGCCGTTTATTACGCATCACAATGCTTTGGATATTAATTTATATTTGCGAATCGCTTTGGAGCTTCATTTAAAACGCTTGATCGTGGGCGGTATGGAAAGAGTCTATGAAATTGGTCGTGTCTTTCGGAATGAAGGCATTGACACCAAACATAATCCAGAGTTTACTATGCTGGAGTCTTATGTAGCCTATTATGATTTTACAGATGTTATGGATGAAACTGAGGGAATTTTTAAAGCCGCCGCTAAGGTTGTTTCTAATAATAGTCAAATCGAGTATCAGGGCAATCCAATCGATTTTAATAAGCCGTTCAAACGAATTCATATGGTTGATGCAATCAAGGAAGCAACTGGAATTGACTTTTGGCAGCCAATGACCCTGGGAGAAGCTCGCAAATTAGCTGACGAAAATCACGTTCATTATGAACCATATTGGAAAGTCGGTCATATTATTAATGAATTCTTTGAGACTTTTTGTGAAGCAAAAATTAAGGATCCAACCTTTGTTTATGGACATCCAATTGAAGTTTCGCCATTGGCTAAGAAAAACGCTAAGGATCCACGCTTCACTGATCGTTTTGAATTATTCATTTTGGGAAATGAATTTGCTAATGCCTTTAGTGAACTTAATGATCCGATTGATCAACGTCAGCGTTTTGAAGCCCAAGTCAAAGAGCGTGAAGCTGGTAATGAGGAAGCTGAAGGAATCGATGAAGATTATGTCGAAGCGCTGGAATACGGTATGCCGCCAACTGGAGGTTTAGGTATTGGAATTGATCGTCTAGTAATGTTAATGACAGATGCTCCATCAATTAGAGATGTTTTGTTATTTCCAACATTAAGACCCGATAAATAAGTTAGCTTTGATATTTAATAACTATTAATAGTCTTGGATAAGATGCAGTATTTTATTTTCAATTAGAGTGGCGTGTAATTGAAAACTAAATACTGTATTTTTTTGAAGCAAACTTTGTTGGATTGAGAATAATTTTTTTAATAAAATCGCCTCCGCTCTTTTAAATTTTAACTTTTGCCAGTAATAACAGAAATTACCGCTTTTTTGAGAGTTAGACAAGCTTAGTTTGGTAGGATTGTTATTGTAAATTGGCTTTTTTCTGATGTTGCATTGAAATATAAATTTAGCCGGCAAAAATATTTCTCAAACTTACGATTCTTGCTTGATTTGCCTTTTTTAGATGAGATTGATCTCAGAATTGATAAAAGTCAAGTCATAGTTTTTATTTATTTTTTGTCAAAGGGGAAAAAAGCTTGCTAATTTTGGTCAGCATGATATAATAAAAAAGTTGACTGTTATGTGAGCTGACAATCAGCTTGAAACAGCAATTAA
>NZ_AHYZ01000079.1 GCF_000255495.1 Liquorilactobacillus vini DSM 20605 | reverse complement strand
TTAGTTTAAAACCATTTCGCAACATTTTTCGCTGACAAACAGGGCAAAAACAAGGATAAGTTTGTAACAAATGGACGAAATGAACATTTTGATGATGATAAGATCCTTCAGTAATGAAATTTTTACCAAATTTAGGATCAAAAATCAGCCTTGTGTCTTTAATTCCAAGTAAAAATCGGGTACAATAATCCATGAATTAAACATTCTTTCTATACTCGTTGAAAAACGAGTTTATTTTGAAGATGAAGTTAGCGCTTCATCTTTTTTTATAGCATAAAACAAAAATTGGTACTAGGATAGAAAAATTTCTATCAGTACCAAATATTATAGAACCGATATAGAAGAAAAATCATATATAATCAATATCAACGGGAGACAAAAGTACATCAAATTTTTGGGGGTTCACCTAAAATTCAACTGTATCTGGATCAGCTGCATAACCAACAATTCCTTTAAGCTGGTCGATGGTTTCCATATCTGCTTTAGACAGACTGAAGTCAAAAAGTTGTGAATTCTCTTCAATTCGATTTTCATGAACTGATTTAGGTAATGGAAGAAACTGATGTTGTAAAGACCAACGTAAGCAGATCTGAGCAACTGTCCGCTGGTTTTTAGCAGCAATTTGTTTTAAAGTGTCATTAGTGAAAATCTTACCAGTTCCTAGAGGACTATAAGCCTCCAATAAGATATTATTTTGCCGGCAGTAATCAATAGTTTTTAGATCTAAATCACCAGGGCAAATTCGAATTTGGTTGACCATTGGCTGAATTGTCTGTGTTTCTGCTAAAATTTGTAAATGATGAGGACGAAAGTTAGAAACGCCGATTGCTTTAATTTTGCCAGCTTTGTAAGCGTCTTCTAGGGCTTCCCAAGTATCTTGCAAATGTTGTTTCCAGTTGGCATTGCGTGCAGCCTTAGGATTTGGCCAATGAATTAAAAATAGATCCAAGTATTTGACCTGAAGAGTTTTCAGTGATTGATCAATCGCTGCTGTTGCAGCTTGATAATTATGAGCATGGTTATTCAATTTGCTAGTTAGGAAAATTTGCTGCCGGGCAATACCACTTTCCTTGATGGCTTCACCAACACTTTGTTCATTCCCGTACATTTCGGCTGTATCGATATGACGATATCCTGAAGTTAAAGCCGCTTTAACAGCAGTTTTGGCAATCTCACCAGCTGGGGTTTGCCAAGTACCAAAACCAACTACTGGAATTCTTACACCATTTGCTAATGTATAAGCATCAACTAAGCTCTTCATTCAACAAGACCTCACTTATTATTTTGATTTTCACCACTATTCTACTACAATTTGATTGTAAAATGATTATTAAGCTATTTTCTGACTTTGAAGCTTAAGAAGTTAGCCCAACTTTCAATAGAATTTAATGTTATAATATTTTATAAATGTATACGGAGGATAGATAATGACAAAGTTTACTGGGAAAACGGTTAATGATGCTTTAAGTGAAGGCCTGAAAGCATTAAAATTAAATCGAAATCAGGTAAATTTAAAAGTTATAACTGAGGGCTCACGAGGTTTTTGGGGAATTGGAACTAAGCCAGCAGTTATCGAGCTGCAGGAATCAAGTAAGAAAGTCGCAGATGTTGAAAAGAAGTCAACATTAGTGGCAAAAAGATTGACTAAAAATCAAGCAGTTGAGGCTTTAGGCGAATATTTAGCGGATGCAACTGAGGCGATGGGTATTAAAACAGAAATTGAAGTTACGCAAGATGAAAAGTTGGTGACTTATGTTTTTGATACCCAACAAATTGGCCAATTGATTGGCAAACATGGTCGAACACTAGATGCATTGCAAACGTTGGCTGAAACTTTTTTAGCTAGACATAAGGCCCCAAAATTGGATATAATTTTAGATGTTGCTAATTATCGTGAAGAACAGCGAAAAAAATTGGTGAAAATGGCTAAGCAAAAGGCGAAACAGGCTCTTAAATCCCAGCAACCAGTTAATTGTCCGACAATGTTAGCATTTGAGCGGAAAATTATTCACCAAACATTAGCTAGAAGCAATGTTAAAACTATATCGATAGGCAAAGAGCCACATCGATATGTTAAAATTTATCCTGATAAAAAATGAAGAAAGTAGGCAAAAAAAATGGGATTGAATCATGAACCTAACAAATTAGATGACGAACTTTGCTTTGCTATTTATACTGCCCAAAAAGTTTATAATAAATTTTATGTCAATTCTTTAAAAGAGTATCATTTAACTTATCCTCAATATATTACGCTTTTGGCACTTTGGGAAAATGATGAACCAATGATGATTAAAGAATTAGGAAAAAAGTTAGATTTGGATAATGGAACATTAACACCTTTATTACGAAGAATGGAAAAGGGTGATTGGATTGTCAGAAAGCACTCCCAAACGGATGCACGCAAAGTTTATATTTGTTTAAGCCGCAAAGCCAAAATTAAGAAATGCGAAATTAAACGAAAAATGAAGTCCTGCTTTTCACAAGTTGACATGACGGTTGAAGAATATCAACATGATGTTGAACTAATCAAAAATATTGCTAAGAATATCAAAAAAGGGACACAAGCATAGTCTCGTTTCACGTGAAACAAAACTAAAAATTGCCTCAGTTATTTGAATAATAAATAGCTAAAAAGCTCTAGAGCATAATAACTCTGGAGCTTTTTTAAATGTTTTTTTCACGAACATGTTCTCTGACTTGATTAAAGATGGTAATTACGTGTCGATCAGACAGCTGATAATTTATTTTTTGCCCAGCGCGTAAACCACGAACTAATCCTGTTTGCCGCAATAGTTTCAGCTGGTGTGAAATAGCTGATTGAGAGATACCAATAATGTCAGCTATTTCGTTAACAGTTAAATTTTTTTCAGCTAATAGGAATAAAATCTTATATCTTGTCTGATCACCAAAAGCTTTAAATAATTGAACGCTTTTTTCAAGTTCAAGGAATGAAGGCAATTGAGGATTATTTGACTTTGTCATTTAGTTCACCTTTCACCAGAAAGAGTACAGTAATAAGAATTAAACTGTTAATACTTATTATACGCTTGCAGGCCGTGAATTTGAAATTTTAATTATCGGCACGTTTGGCTAGTTGATCAATCAAATTAAAGAATTGTGATCGATTAACGTCATAAACTAAAGTAGCTGGTCGACCATTAGTAGTCAAGAAGGTCTTTCCATCACTGGGAGCAGCTAAACTGACATCACAATTAATGGCTTTGGTTTTGACCAGAGAATGATCATAGCAATAACAGGTAGTTAATACATCCCATAAGTAATAGGTTGAGTTAGTAGCAAATTGATTAAGCTCAGGGACAAAAGCATAACTGTTACCAATAAAATCGAGGCCAGTGAAGCGACGCAAAGCAGCCCAATGCAATCTGACTTTAGGCGTTAATGGAACATTGTTAGTACTTTCTAAACTGACTAAGTCAATCTTAATTGGTGCATCAAAAACGGTTTTGACAGCTGCTGGATCCCAAAAAGCATTCCATTCCTGGGTTCCATCGGAGTCAGGTTCCTCAACATTGCCTTTTTCTAGAAATGTTCCGCCCATCCAAATCAACCGTTCAACTTTTTGACTGATCGTTGGATCAACTTTCAAAGCCGCAGCTAAATCGGTAAGCGGCCCAGTGAATAATAAAGTTACCGGTTGAGTTGCCGCTTGCAGCTTAGCGATCAAATCTAAATGTGCAGGTTGTTCAGCTAACGGTGTAATAATTTTGCCGCTTTCATTCAAAAGTGGTAAAGCATTTTCTGAATAAGTTGTCAGACGCCATTCTTTAGGGAAAGGATGAACTCCGCGGGCACTTGAAGCTGCCACAGCCAGTTTTTTGCCATGACCAAAGCGATCAATGATTTTGCGGCTAGCTGCCAATGAGGGTTGTAAGTAACTATCAGCATTAACTGCTGCTACTCCAATTAGCCGAATATTATCCATCTGCAGCAACAAAAAAAGCGAAATTAGATCATCGACGCCACCATCATGGTCGAAGTATATATTTTTAAGCATATTTAATCTCCTTACATTATAAAATTAATTCAATTATATAAAATATAAAAACGTTCGTCAAAATTAATTAAAAGTGTCGCTATAAAGCTAACACATTGATGTACACAACAAAAAGCGAACGATTTTGATTATAATTAAAATAAACGTATTGATTTAATTGTCGAAGAAGGGTATACTGTGAATCATGAAAAATATAACTTTGGGGGTTATTTGATTGAAAAAGAAATGGATGGCATTGATTGCAACAACTTTTGCACTTGGAACAGTTCTAGTGGGATGTGGTAGTCAATCTTCAAGCAGCAAAGGCACGAAGCATTCAGCCGCATTGGTTACTGATGGTGGAGGAATCGATGATAAGTCATTCAATCAGTCAGCATGGGAAGGTTTGAAAAGCTGGGGCAAGAGTCATAATTTGAAAAAGGGCGTTAATGGCTATAATTACGCACAGTCTGATGATGATTCGGACTTTTTGCCAAACATTAACAAGTTGATCAAGGCAAAATATGCCACAATTTTTGGGATTGGGTACAAATTAGATAATGCAATTAGTACTTCAGCTAAAGAGAATCCCAAAACTAATTTTGCGATTATTGACTCGGTCGTAAAGAATCGGAAGAATGTCGCATCAGTAACTTTTAAAACTGAACAGTCATCATTTTTAGCTGGAGTAGCAGCAGCAGAAACGACTAAAACTAATAAAGTTGGCTTTGTTGGCGGAATGCAAAGTGATGTGATCAAGACTTTTGAGGCAGGCTTCAAACAAGGGGTCAAAGCAGTTAATCCAAAGATCCAAGTGGATGTTAAATATGCTGGTTCCTTCAGTAAAGCTGATGTTGGTCAATCATTGGCAACGGCAATGTATAACAATAATGAAGATGTTATTTTCCATGCTGCTGGCGGCACGGGCGCTGGCGTTTTCACAGCAGCTAAAAATGCAGCTAAGAACGGTAAAAAGGTTTGGGTAATTGGTGTTGATCAAGATCAAAAAGCTGATGGTGCCTATAAGGGTGGTAATGTAACTTTGGCCTCTGCTGTTAAGAAAGTTGGAACAGCTGTTAAGGATCTGTCAAATCAGGCAATGAAGGGTAAATTTCCAGGTGGTAAAACTGTTACTTATGATTTGAAAGATAATGGTGTTGGTTTGGTCAATGATAATATGTCAGCTAAAGCTTGGAAAGTAGTTCAAAATTATCAGCAGCAAATTGAAAGTGGCAAGATCAAAGTCAGTCCTAAATAAATTTTTGATTCAATTCCTACAGTTAACAATATTTTAATGATGGTGAAGAGTTGGCGCGGATCAATGCTTCACCATTTTATTGCATAAAAGAATAGCTGATCTTTAGGAGGAGCAAATGGCAGAAAATTATGTAGTTGAAATGCAACACATTACTAAGCAGTTTGGTAATTATAAAGCCAATAATGATATTTCACTGCAATTAAAAAAAGGTGAGATCCTTGCTTTGTTAGGTGAAAATGGTGCTGGAAAGTCGACTTTGATGAGGATGCTTTCCGGCTTATTAGAACCAACCAGTGGACAAATTTTAATTGATGGTCAGCCGGCTCATTTAAACGATCCACGTGATGCTAAAAAATTAGGAATTGGAATGGTTCACCAGCATTTTATGCTGATTCCAGCTTTTTCCGTACTCGAAAATATTATTTTAGGTGACGAACCAACGAAGGGCATCAAGATCAATTTTCAAAAAGCTGCTAAGGATATTCAGCAATTAGCAGCTAAATATCATTTGAAAATTGATTTAAAAGCTAAGGTTCGTGATATTACTGTTGGAATGCAGCAAAGAGTTGAAATTATGAAAGCTTTATACCGCCAAGCGCATATTTTTATTTTTGATGAACCAACAGCGGCTTTGACACCGCAAGAAATTAAACAATTGATTAAAATTTTGCGGGCACTAGCAAATGAAGGCAACTCAGTGATCTTTATTACGCATAAATTAAAAGAGATTAAAGAAGTTGCGGATCGCTGTGTAGTAATTCGGAACGGGAAAGTAATTGATGCCGTTAAAGTCAGTGAAACTCCGGAAGCAGCTTTGGCAGAAATGATGGTCGGCAGAAAAGTTAACTTAGGCATTATCAAACAAGAAACTGATCAAAGTCAAAAGATTTTAAAGGTTGAAAATCTAACAGTTGAGAATCATGGCCGACTCAAAGTTCGCAATTTCAATTTGACCGTGCATAGTGGGGAAATAGTTGGAGTTGCTGGAGTTGATGGTAATGGTCAAAGTGAATTAATTGCCGCTTTGACAGGCTTGATCAAAAGCAAGTCTGGGATAATCAAGTTGTTGAATCAACCATTGCAAAACTTAAGCGCACGCCAGATCAGTCAAGCGGGAGTTGGCTGCATTCCTGAAGATCGACAAAATGTCGGATTGATTTTGCCTTTGACGATTGCTGAAAATCTAGTCTTAAAAGACTACTATCATCAACCAGCAAGTCGTCATGGCTGGTTGAATTATGCAGCAATCAATCAGCATGGCCGGCAGCTAATCAAGGATTTTGATATTCGTTCGCAAAGTGAAAAAGAAAAGGCAGCTGATCTTTCTGGAGGTAATCAGCAAAAAGTCATTGTTGCTCGAGAAATTGCCGCTCAGCCTAAATTATTGATAGCGGCTAACCCAACTCGCGGAGTCGATATTGGAGCGATTGAGTATATTCATGAAAAAATTATGGCTCAGCGAAATGCTGGTCGTGGAGTTTTGCTAGTTAGTTTCGAACTTGATGAGATTTTAAAGCTCTCTGATCGGATCGTTGTTATGCATGAAGGTCAAATTGTTGGCGAATTAGATCCCAAGACAACAACTAGTGAAGAATTAGGCTTAATGATGGCTGGGAAAAAACCAGTTATGCAGAAAGGATAGAGGAGAGAAATTATGCAGATTAAATCTTTGAAGGGTTTAATGATCCCGCTGCTGTCAGTAATTGCTGGATTTTTGGTTGGTGCGATTGTCATGCTGATTTTTGGTTATGATCCGTTACAAAATTATATTAATTTGTTTATTGGCTCGCTGGGAGACATTTATTCGATTGGGGAGACACTTCGTAATATGACGCCCTTGATTTTAACGGCGTTAGGCTTTGCAGTTGCTAGCAAAGCTGGTTTCTTTAATATTGGTGGTCCTGGTCAATATTTATTTGGCTGGTTTGGAGGAATTAGTTTTGCCTTGGCATTTCCCCATTTACCTGGGCTGATTTTGATTATTGGTTCTTTATTATGCGGCGCAATTTTAGGTGGCATTTGGTCAATGATTGCAGGAGTTTTACGGGCATACTTTGGTACCAGTGAGGTTATTACGACGATTATGTTAAATTATATTTCGTTATACTTCATTAATTACGCAATTAGAAGTTGGCTAGCCAAAAAGGGCAATGACTCTTCGCCCAATATTGTTGCTAAAGCCAGTTTGAATACGCCATTTTTAAAATCAATTACAAACAATTCAACATTTAATTGGGGCTTCTTTATTGCTTTAGTCGTAGTTGTCCTAGTTTGGCTATACTTTAATAAAACTAATTCTGGTTTTGAAATCAAGGCAGTTGGAATTAACGAGACTGCTTCCCGTTATGCGGGGGTCAATGTCAAGCAAACAATTATTGTTGCTATGCTGATTTCTGGATTGCTAGCTGGTTTAGGTGGCGCAATTGATGGTTTAGGAAATTTTCAGAACATTTCGGTCTCAAACAATTTACCTGATGTTGGCTTTAATGGGATGGCGGTTGCTTTATTAGCAAGTGAGAATCCGTTTGGAATTATTTTTGCTGCTTTGCTATTTTCAGCTTTGCAGATAGGCGGTCTAAGTATTTCTGTTTATTCAAATACCCCGAGTGAAATTGTTGATATTGTGATTGCTTCAATTATCTTTTTTGTGGGCATCAAGTATCTATTTGAGTGGTTGCTAGCTAAGAAAAGACACCATGCTCAAACCAAGCTAAGCGAAGGGGGCAGATAAAATGAGCTTTTCAACGGTTTTAATGACAGTTTTTTCAACAACTTTGATTTATGCTGCTCCGCTGATTTTTACTGCGTTAGGGGGAGCTTTTTCAGAACATAGTGGAATTGTTAATGTTGGCCTTGAAGGTATGATGATCGTTGGGGCATTTAGCAGTACGGTTTTTAATTTATTTTGTGCTAAAATTTTTGGAGCGGCTACCCCATGGATATCATTGCTGATTGGCGCAGTATTCGGGCTATTATTTTCACTGCTGCATGCAGTGGCGACGATCAATTTTCGCGCAGATCATATCATTAGTGGAACGGTTTTGAATATGCTTGCACCAGCATTGTGTGTCTTCTTGACCCGAATTTTTTATAATGGTAAAGGCCAGACACCAATTATTGATCAAAGTATGGGAACCTTTACTTTTCCAGGATTATCGAAAATCCCATTATTAGGTAAAATGTTGTTTACCCATACATCGTTAGTTGCTTATTTGGCAATTATCGTTGGAATTATCGGCTGGTATTTTTTATATCGAACGAATATCGGGTTACGCTTGCGGTCAGTCGGAGAAAATCCAGTTGCGGCCGATACGTTAGGAATCAATGTTGCTGAGTATCGTTATTTGGGAGTTTTAATTTCTGGCTTTTTAGGCGGCATTGGTGGAGCCGTCATGGCACAATCGATTACTTTGAACTTTTCTGTCAGCACGATTTCTGGTCAAGGTTTCATGTCATTAGCAGCGATGATCTTTGGTAAATGGAATCCATTAGGGGCAACAGCTGCTGCTATCTTCTTTGGCCTTGCGCAGAGTTTGCCAATTATCGGCGGATATGTTCCATTCTTGGCACATGTCAATTCAGTTTGGTTCCAGATTGCGCCATATGCGATTACAATTGTTGTGTTAGTAATTTTCTTAGGTAAGGCAGTTGCACCTGCAGCTGATGGACAAAACTACATTAAAAGCAAATAGTTTTTTATGACACGCGGTTTTTGATCTCTTTAGAGTCAGATCAAGCTGCGTGTTTTTTTAGTTAACAAAACTAGGAAGCTGATGTCAGCTTAAAGGCAAATTCTAGGGACTTTCACGTAAAATAACAAACTATTAGCGCTTAAATTCTTTAGTTTCCAAAGAATTTACTCCATCATCTTGTTATTTTCTGAATCTACCACTAAAATTAAAAGAACATTAGACAATTTTTAAGAATCTTTTATTTTATAATGTTCGGGTTATCTTGATGTCTGGTGGCATTTTTTGCAAATAAGGTGGGGAATAACAATGGAAACCAAAAAAAAGACGATGTATAGTCCGGCTTTTGAACATGACGCTTGTGGGATGGGTTTTATTACTCAAATTGATGGTAAAACCAGCCATGAATTAGTTGAGCGTGCTTTAACCATGTTACGACGGATGAATCATCGTGGTGGGACCGGAGCTGAACCTGACACCGGCGATGGAGCAGGCATTTTAATTTCAATGCCGGATAAGTTTTTCAGGGAGTATGCTCAGCGACAAGAATTTGAATTACCGCCACTGGGAGAATATGCAATTGGCATGCTGTTTTTGCCACAGCAAGAAAATAAAAAACAAGCAATGTTGCAATCAGTAACTGATGAAATTCGACAGGCAGGTTTTGGAGTCCTTGCTGTGCGGGATGTACCATATGTTTATGAAAGTTGTGGTCCCACTGCTCAAAAAGCAATGCCAGGATTTGCTCAAGTCATTATTAAAAAGCCGGTTGATGTGTTAGCTGGTCGAAAATTTGAAGATGCACTTTATCTTTTGCGTCGTCATTTAGAGAAGACTTTCTCAGCTGAAGAATTTGGAATTGTCAGTCTTTCGAGTCGAACTTTATGTTATAAAGGAATGCTGCATGCCTACCAAGTTGGCGAATTTTACCCCGATTTGCATCAACCAACCATGGAAGCTGCAATTGCTTTAATCCATTCCCGCTTTTCTACCAATACTTTTCCAAGTTGGGAACGTGCTCAACCATTTAGATTCTTGGCTCATAACGGAGAAATCAATACCCTAAAACGAGCTGAAAATTGGATGGTCAGTCACAATATTGAAATTTACAATGAAGATGATTCTGATTCAGCAAAATTAGAAAACTGTCTAGAATATTTATATCGCCATGGACGCAGTATTCCACAAATTTTGTTGATGATGTTGCCAGAGGCTTGGGGTGAAGGAACCAAGCTAACAGCTAAGCAGCGCGCCTTTGATGAATATAGTTCAAGTTTTATTGCACCATGGGATGGGCCAGCCGCGTTGTGTTTTACTGATGGTATCCAAGTTGGAGCAGCTTTGGATCGAAATGGCTTGCGTCCATCACGTTATCAGTTAGTCAAGGGCAATTTTTTGATTGTTGCTTCGGAATCAGGTGTCTATGATGTTAATCCTGCTGATATTCTTGATAAAGGGATCTTAGGACCAGCTGATATGATTTTAGTTGATACCAGTCAAGGGAAATTTTATCGAACTGCTGAAATCAAAGAACATTATGCCAATTTACATCCTTATGGTCAGTGGCTAAAGGATGAACAATTAACGCTAGCTGACCTGCCTGAAGCAGATGTTGATGAAAATATTTCAGCTAATGCCCTGAAGACGCTTTGGCGACGACATGGTTATACAGAAGATGTTATTCAAGATGCCTTGATCCCAATGGCTAAAACTGGTGAAGAACCAGTTATTTCAATGGGGTATGATTCACCATTGTCTGTTTTAAGCCAAAAGCCGCAATCACTGTTCACTTACTTTAAACAACAATTTGCCCAAGTTACTAATCCACCGATTGATGCGATTCGTGAAAAATTAGTGATCGGAACCGAAATGTTTTTGGGAGCTGATGGCGATATTACAGCTGATACACCGATTAATGCTAAAAAAATCAAGTTAGATTCGCCTTTATTGACTTCTTCAGATTATGAAAAGTTGCGGCACTTAAATGGAAAATATGGATTCAACGCGGCGGAAGTTTCTATTTGTTACGATAACGTTTTAAGAACCAATCGTTTAGAACAAGCTTTGGATGATATGTTCAAAGCGGCAGAAAACCAAATCGATAATGGTGCGAATTTGATTATTTTAACTGATCGTGAAGCAACCCGTGATAAATTGATCATCCCAGTTTTATTAGCAGTATCGGGATTGAATAATTATTTGGTTCGCAAGAGCAAGCGCGAATTGGTTTCAATCATTGTTGATACTGGCGAGGCTTGTGAGGTTCATCATTTTGCCACTTTATTGGGTTATGGTGCTTCAGCAATTCATCCATATGGAGCTTACACAACCTTGATAGCTTATGGCCTAGGTGATAAATTGGAAAACTATCGTCAAGCGGCCGAAAAAGGGATCGTCAAAGTTATGAGCCGAATGGGGATTTCAACAATTATTGGCTATCAAGGGGCTCAGCTGTTTGAAGCGGTGGGTCTTTCACAAAAAGTAGTTGATGAATACTTTACTGGTACTGAAAGCCGAATTGGTGGATTAACTTTAGATCAAATTGAAGTAGAGTACTTGCAGCGTTATCAACGAGCTTTTGGTTTAAAAGCCAATGAGGATCTGCCTTCAGGGGGGAGTTTTAAATATCGTCGTGATGGCGAGCATCATTTATATAATCCATTAACAATGTATAAGTTCCAACAAGCAGTTCGGACAGATGATTACAAAATGTATCAAGACTATGTTAAGGAAATGCATCAAGAAGAGTTAGAAACACCAACGACTATTCGTTCTTTATGGGACATTAAACAAACGCAGCCAGCAGTTCCACTAAGTGAAGTCGAACCCGTTAGTCAGATTGTCAAACGTTTTAAAGCTGGTGCGATGAGTTTCGGAGCCCTGTCAAAAGAGGCCCATGAATGTATTGCACAGGCAATGAATGAACTTGGTGCTAAAAGCAACAGCGGTGAAGGCGGCGAGAATCGCTCTCGTTTTAGGGCCCAACCAGATGGCCGCAACTTAAATAGCAAGATTAAGCAAGTAGCTTCAGCCCGCTTTGGAGTTAACGCTGAATATTTAATGAGTGCGGAAGAAATTCAGATTAAAATGGCACAAGGAGCCAAGCCTGGTGAAGGTGGTCAGTTGCCTGGCAGCAAAAACTTTCCTTGGGTTGCTGAAGTTCGGGGATCAGTTCCGGGTGTCCGGTTAATTTCACCGCCACCGCATCATGACATTTACTCAATTGAAGATTTGAAACAACTGATCCATGATTTAAAACAGGTTAATCCATTTGCAAAAATTACTGTTAAATTAGTTTCAAGCACCGGAGTTGGCACGATTGCTACTGGAGTCGTTAAGTCAGGTGCGGATAAGGTTGTTATTAGTGGCTATGATGGTGGAACTGGAGCGGCACCAAGAAATTCAGTTCGGGATGCTGGCTTGCCATGGGAAATGGGATTAGCTGAGACTCATCAGACGTTGGCGCTTAATAACTTGCGCCAGCGGACAACTTTGGAAACGGATGGTAAATTGATGACCGGTCGCGATATTGCAATTGCGATTATGCTAGGAGCTGAAGAGTTCAGTTTTGCTTCATTAGTGTTAGTAGCAATTGGCTGTATCATGATGCGGGTTTGCAGCAAAAACACTTGTCCAACCGGAATTGCCACTCAAAATCCTGGCTTACGGAAGTTCTTTGTCGGCAAGCCAGAACACATTAAAAACTGCATGCGCTTTTTAGCAGAAGATTTAAGAGAAGAAATGGCGGTTTTGGGTTATCGGACAGTTGATGAATTAGTTGGTCATACTGAAAACTTGCGACCACGTTTCATTGCTAAAGGGAAACCCAAATCACTTGATTTTTCAAGAATCTTAGGAACTTCAGTGGGAATTCAGCGAAAAGCCGAGGATCCATTCAAGCCAAAAGATCAGTGGCCAGAATTGAACCAATTTGCTGAAGCAGCCATTAACGGTCGCAAGAAAATTGTTATTAAACAGCCAATCAATAATCGAATGCGGACGGTTGGAGCCCGTATTGGAGGCTGGATCGCCCAACGCTTTGGTGATAATGGGTTGCCAGCTGGTCGTTTGAAGTTTGAATATACTGGAGTTGCTGGTCAAAGTTTCGGAGCCTTTATTACTCAAGGCTTGGAACTGGAACTGACTGGGGAAGCCAATGATTATGTTGGCAAAGGCCTCAGTGGTGGCCGGTTGATTGTCAAAGCTCCTGCCAGTGCTAAGCAAATTTACAGCAATGCGCCAATCGTTGGCAATGTTGCCTGCTTTGGAGCAACTGGTGGGGAGGCTTTCTTTAATGGCCGTGCTGGTGAACGTTTCTGTGTTCGAAACTCAGGTGCTCAAGTCGTTGTTGAAGGAATCGGTGATCATGGCTGTGAATATATGACTGATGGAATTGCGGTAATTTTGGGTTCAACTGGTCGTAACTTTGGAGCTGGCATGTCAGGCGGTTTGGCCTATGTTTATGACCCAGCTGGCAATTTCCCAGAAGAATGCAATCCAGAAATGATCGAACTTTTCAAATTAAATGAAACTGGTGATGATCGTCTTTTATTAGAATTGATTAAAAAGCATTATCACTATACAGCGTCATTAAAAGCAAAATATTTATTAGATAATTGGGAAACCGAGCAGCAGCATTTTGTTAAAGTTTATCCGAAAGAGTATCGGAAAATCAATGAAATTATGGCAAAATACGCTGGCAAGGGAGTTTCAAAAACAGAATTAGAACAAAAAGCATTTGATGTCGTTGTTGGTGCACAGCCAACGATCATGAAGTAGGGAGGAAAGCGAAGATGGCAGATCCATTTGGTTTTATGAAATATCCGCGGGTAAATAATCCCTTTCGTAAGGTTGAAGATCGCATCAAAGACTTTAAAGAAATGCAAGGACCGCTAAGTGATGAAGAACGCCGCCGCCAAGCTGCCCGCTGCATGAATTGCGGTGTACCGCATTGTCATGCTGGTTTCTTTTATGCTGGAGGGCGAGCTGTCAGTGGCTGTCCGAATGATAATTTGATCCCCGAATGGAATGATTTAGTTTATCGCCAGGAAGATAAACGAGCATTTGAACGGTTGACAAAAACTAACCCATTACCTGAATTTACAGGTCGTGTTTGTCCGGCTCCTTGTGAAGTAGCTTGTAATGAAGCTTTAAATGGTCAGGGAATTACGATCAAAGATAATGAACGATTTATTATTGAACAAGCATTCAAACATGACTGGGTGATCGACAGCGGGATGCCACTGCAGCGTAATGGGATCAAAGTCGCCATTGTCGGTAGCGGACCAGCTGGGTTGTCTGCGGCTTGGCAATTAAATAAATTTGGTTTTGATGTTACAGTTTATGAACGTGATGATCGTCCTGGTGGTTTAACGATGTATGGGATCCCCAACATGAAGCTGCCAAAGGAGATTGTTGCTCGTCGAATTGCAACGATGGAAGCTGTCGGGATCAAGTTTATTGTCAATACTAATGTTGGTGTTGATATTACGGCAGAGGAATTACGAGCTCAGTATCAACGAATCATTTTGACGATTGGTGCTCGGGCAGCGCGCGATTTGGCGGTTCCTGGTCGCGAATTGAATGGAATCATGCAGGCAGTTGATTTCCTGACTTTAGCAACGAAACAGGTGTTGAAGGATGGAACTCAAGCTAACAAAGCATTAGCTGGCAAAAAAGTAGTCGTGATCGGTGGTGGCGATACCGGCAATGACTGTATCGCTACTGCTGTTCGACAAGGTGCTGCTGATATTAAGCAGCTGGAAATCACCCGGCAAGCACCAACTAAGCGGTTAGCAAGCAATCCTTGGCCACAATGGCCGATGGTTGCTAAATTGGGTTATGGCCAGCAAGAAGCCCAAGAACTGTTTGGCAAAGATTTAACAACTTATGAAGCAACTGCAGTCGGTTTTAAGGGCCAAAATGGGCAGCTGTCCAGTATGACGACCAGCAAAGTACGCTTATTTAAACCAATTCCAGGAACTGAGCAGGAGCAGCCAGTTGATCTAGTTTTATTGGCGATGGGCTTTACCGGAGCACAAAAGTCGATTATGGATGCTTTTGGCATTAAGAAAGTCAATGAAGATTATACAACCAATCAAGATCAGCTTTATGTTGCTGGTGACGCTCGACGGGGTCCAAGTTTAGTGATTTGGGGGATTCATGAAGGTCGAATGGTAGCTGATCAGGTTGCCCGGTCATGTGAAGTTAAACTTTAACAGGATTAAAATAATCTAATTGTTTGGCAAAATAAATTAATTTAGAACGATCGCTAAGGTTGAAATAACTTTTGGCGGTCGTTTTAGTTTAGGGCCTTTTTTAGTTGAGGATGCAAGGAAAGTTCTTAAATAGCTTGAAAAGGGTTTAATAAAAATTCTATAATGACTAAGATCGACAAATTTATAGTAGGAGGCGTTTGCAATGGCAACGATTAAGGATGTTGCCCGTTTAGCGGGAGTGTCACCATCAACGGCTTCAAGAGTCATTCATGATAGTCCATTAATCAGTGAACCAACTAAAATTCGAGTTCGAGCAGCAATGGAGAAATTAGATTATTCTCCTAATTTTACGGCTCAAAATTTAGCAAACCAAAAAACTAATATGGTTGGAATCGTTTTGCCATTGACTTCGCAACGCGTGGTAGACGATCCATTCTTTTTAAAAATCATTCAGGGAATTACCCAAGTTTGCAACCAACATGATTACTTAGTTTTATTAGCAGCTGGAAAAACCAGTCAAGAATTACTGCAAAATGTTCAATCGATGATTAAACGCGGAAATATTAAGAACTTTATTTTTACTTATTCCAGTCAGCAAGATCCAGTGTTGAATTATGTGAGTGATCAACCAGGAATTAACTGTGTATTGATTGGCAAACCAAGTGATAAACGGGAAAGAAACCTTAAATTTGTTGATAATGATAATCTGCAAGCCGGTTCAGATGCAGCTAACTTTTTATTGGGACGGCATTTTAATAAATTGGCTTATGTTTATACTGACTTGAGACAAGTCGTCCAAAATGATCGTTATTTAGGTGTCAAGCAAGTGGTTGACCAACAGACGTCTGAGCAACTACTCTGCTTAAAACTGAAATTGGATGATTATCTCTATAATCGGCAGGCCTTTCAACAACTCTTAAAGAATGATTCGCAAGTCAATGGTTTTGTTGCTTGTGACGATACAGTGGGCATTCGTTTGCAGCAACTGTTAAAAAGCTCGTCAATAGCTCATCAAACAAATTACGGAATCATTTGTTTCAATAATTCAATTTTTTCCCGGATCTCACATCCTTCTTTGACATCAGTTGAAGTTTTTCCATTGCAATTAGGTGAAAGGGCAGCCTTATTAGCGCTTGGATTAGCGAATCAGGAGCCTAATTTTTCTTTGATTGTTGATCATCAGATTATTGAGAGAAACTCAACCCGCAATTAAGAATTTAAAACTAGCAATACTTTTGATATTTCTAGTTGGAACCTTCCAAGTTAAAAATAATAGTAACTAAAAATGTAAGGTAAATTTTTAAATTTTATTTGCGGTTTAAAAATTTTTGATAATAGGTAATTGATGTTATATAATTTTTTTTTGCCAGATAAGTGAGTTAACTATTTGCTAAATTAAATAAAATTCAACTAATTACGCTTGAATATGCAAACGATTGCAATTATAATAAAGTGGAAATATGAAAACGCTTGAGGAGGATTGAACTCAAATGCAAAGAATCTTTGAAATTGATCCATGGAAAGTTATTACCCATACGTTTGATCAAAAAAGCAAACGGTTGCAAGAAAGTATGACCAGTATTGGCAACGAGTATATGGGGATGCGGGGAATGTTTGAGGAACAATATTCCGGTGATACGCATAAAGGCATTTATCTAGGAGGGGTCTGGTTCCCAGATAAGACACGTGTTGGCTGGTGGAAAAATGGCTATCCTGAATATTTCGGCAAGGTGATCAATGCGGTTGATTTTGTTAGTCTGGATATTAAACTAAATGGTCAATCAATTGATTTAGCTAAAGACAAATTTAGTGATTTTGAACTTTGTTTAGATATGAAAACAGGTATCCTTTCCAGGAAGTTTGTTATTCAACGTGCAGATTGCCAAGTAGCAGTTACGGCCCAACGATTTGTCAGCATTGCGCAAAAGCAGCTTTATGCTAATCATTTGGAATTTAAAAATTTAAGTGCTCAACCGGTTTCACTTGAAATTGATTCAAAAATTGATGCTGATGTCTTTAATGAAGATGCCAACTACGATGAACAGTTCTGGTTAGTCCAAGCTAAACGTAGTGATTTGACTAGCGGAGTGTTAGTAGCTAAAACCAAGCCAAATAATTTTGGTACGCCAGAGTTTACGACTGAAATGCAGATGTCACATCAGACCAGCTTACAGGCCGTTCCTGCAGTTGAAAGTGAAAAAGCAGTTGTTAACCGCTTTATCGGCAAATTAATGCCGCAGACTGACAAGGCTTTTGAAAAGCGTGTGATTGTGACAACTTCGCGTGATTATGCGACGTCTATGGCAATGGATCAAGCTACTCAGCAGCTGACTGATCAAATTTTACAAAAAAGTTTTGTTGAATTAAAAGCTGCCCAAGAAACAGCTTGGGCTAAGCGCTGGGAAATGTCAGATGTTGCAATCCAGGGTGATGTTGCTGCCCAACAAGGAATTAGGTTTAATTTGTTTCAGCTATTTTCAACTTATTATGGTGAAGATGCTCGCTTGAATATTGGGCCAAAGGGTTTTACTGGCGAAAAATATGGTGGTGCAACTTATTGGGATACAGAAGCGTTTGCTGTTCCGTTATATTTAGCGCTAGCAGATCCGCAAGTTACTCATAACTTGTTGGAGTACCGCTATAAACAGTTGCCTGGTGCATATCATAATGCTCAACAGCAAGGACTTAAAGGAGCGCTTTTCCCAATGGTGACCTTCAATGGAATCGAATGCCATAATGAATGGGAAATTACTTTTGAAGAGATTCATCGGAATGGAACAATTGCTTATGCGATTTTTAATTATACGCGTTATACAGGCGATCATGAATATGAAACACATGAAGGTTTTAATGTTTTGACCGGCATTGCCCGCTTTTGGGCTGATCGAGTCCATTATTCAAAGCGTAAACAGTGTTACATGATTCATGGCGTTACTGGGCCGAATGAATATGAAAATAATGTCAATAATAATTGGTACACTAATTTGTTGGCTAAATGGGTCCTTAATTATACTAATCAAGTCGCCCAACGAGTTGATCCAACTAAACTCAAAGAATTGAATTTAACCGATCAGGAACGGCGAAAATGGCACGAGATTGCTGATAATATGTATTTGCCAGCTGATAAAGAATTAGGAATCTTTGTCCAAAATGATGATTATCTAGATAAAGATTTAACGTTGGTTAAAGATTTGCCGCAAGATCAATTGCCGCTCAATCAACACTGGTCCTGGGATCGAATCTTACGTTCACCATATATCAAACAAGCAGATGTTTTACAAGGAATATATTACTTCATTGATGATTTCACCCAAGAACAAAAAGAACGAAACTTTGATTTTTATGAGCCGCTGACGGTGCATGAATCAAGTCTGTCGCCATCGATTCATGCAATTTTAGCTGCTGATTTGCATAAGGAAGCAAAGGCAGTTGAAATGTATCAGCGAACAGCCCGCTTAGATTTGGACAATTACAATAATGATACCAAAGATGGTCTGCATATTACTTCAATGACCGGCAGTTGGTTGGCAATCGTTCAGGGTTTTGCTGGAATGCGTGTCCGTCAGGGGAAACTGCATTTTGATCCATTTACTCCTAAAAATTGGGACGGCTATCGCTTCCATGTTAATTTTCGTGGCCGGCTATTAAAAGTCACAGTTAACAAACAAGCAACCAAGATCGAATTATTAAAGGGAGAACCGATCACGATTGAACTTCATGATCGACAAGTAGCATTAACACTAAAGGAGGCTAAATAATGAAAGAATGTGTCTTTGACCTAGATGGCGTAATTACTGATACTGCCAAGTACCACTTTGCCGCTTGGAAAAAATTGGCAGCCGATCAACTAACTTTACAGCTGCCAGCCGAGTTTGAAACTGAATTAAAAGGAATTAGCCGAATTGATTCTTTAATTCGAATTTTAAACTGGGGCAAAATTCGTGAACATTATAATGATCAACAAATTGCTGATTTAGCAGCTCAAAAAAATGATTATTATTTAAAAGAAATTGCTAATCTGACAGCTAGTGATATCCTGCCCGGAATTACTACGTTGATTAATCAACTGCAAGAACATGATATTCAGCTTTCCTTAGCCTCAGCCAGTAAAAATGCTCCCTTTATTTTAAAAAAATTAGGTTTAGATGACCGATTTGATGCGATTGCTGATCCAGCAAAGGTCGCTCACAGCAAACCAGCACCGGATATCTTTTTAGAAGGTGCCGCTGAAATTAATTTGCCGCCAGCTGAATGTATTGGAATTGAGGATGCAGTTGCCGGTATCCAGGCAATTAAAGCAGCCGGGATGCCAGCAATCGGCGTCGGCGATCCGCACGAACTGCGACAAGCTGATGAAGTTGTGACAAGTACGGCAAAACTTTCTTTTGTCTTATTAGAATCAGTTTGGCGCCGGGTCAACAGCTGAAGGTCTGTCTAAATGCCGCTATTAGTTTTGTTAATCAGTATGGTCTATTTATATCATTTGCAAAAAAAGATTGGCTGAATTTTCAGCCAATCTTTTTTTGCTAGATTAATGAACTAATGAAAAGTAGCCAATCACAATGATCCCTAAAATAATTCGGTACCAACCAAACACTTTGAAATCGTTCTTTTTAATATAGTTTAATAAGAATCTGATTGATATGTAAGCAACGACAAATGAAACCACGACACCAACCAGCAAAACGATTCCAGGCAAGCCGGCTAAGCTACCGCCATGAACGAAATACTTAAATAATTTCAGTAAGGAAGCTCCGAACATAGTTGGGATTGCTAAGAAAAATGAAAATTCAGTTGCCACATAACGTGAAGTTCCAATCGTGATCGCACCAAGAATGGTGGAACCTGAACGTGAGGTCCCCGGTACCAGTGACAAGACTTGACATAAGCCAATTGCCAACGCAATCGAATATGGCAAGTTATTCAAATCAGCAAATCGTGGCCGATTGTTGCGATTATGGTTTTCAATAATGATAAACAAAATACCATAAATGATCAATGCACCAGCAACGACTTGCCAATTCATCAGGTGAGCATCCATCCAATCATTTAAGGGCAAGCCAACGATCACCGATGGAATAACAGCTAAGATGACTTTTTTCCATAGGGTCCAAGTCTGTTTTTTCTCTAAGTTAGTCTTTTGCGGCGACCAAGGATTTAACTTGTGGAAGTAAATGACGACGACAGCCATGATCGCTCCTAACTGGATCACGACATTGAACATATCAATAAACTGCTTTGACTGCTGTAATTGGATAAACTCGTCAACTAGTACCAAATGACCAGTTGAACTGATCGGCAGGAATTCGGTGATTCCTTCCACGATACCCAAAATAGCAGCTTTAATAATATCAAACATAAAAATATTCCCCTTAATTAAAAATCAATGCTACCGCTTAATAATACAGCAATTAATTAAATTAAACAATTTGGAGCTGATGATTTAAGGTTAATTTAAATTCAAACGATTTGATAAAAAAACTGGTGCCAGTCAATACTTTTATCAGGCCAATGATTGCCTGATAAATTTTCTTGCTGTCAACCAGTTTTAAGATAGTTGAATCATGAGTGATTATGGTTAAGTAAAATTAGTCAGTTACCTCAAAGTCAACCGCGCCTAGGCCATGATCAAAACGGGCTGACCACTTGCCGACACTCAGTTTGGGAGGCAAAACAAATGTGCCGGACGAAACCATTTGACCAGCTTTGAAGCTTTTGCCTTGTTCCTCAAGTTTGGCTACCAACCAATGGAGTGATTTTAAAGGATTGCCCAGAACTTCGGCTGACACACCTTCTCTGACCTTTTCGTCATTGTGGTATAGCTCGCATTTGACGGTGGCGACGTCAGCGACATCTTTGAAGACGTTAGTAGTTTCGAATTCTTTACCGTAAAGGACTAAACCGCCGACAGCCGCATCGGACATGACCATATATTTTGAAAGCTTCGGGAACCAGTTGCTAAAACGAGAATCTGGGACTTCCATACCGGCTGCAACTTGAGTTTTGTGCATTAGCTCCTCCAGTGAGTCACTTGCCCGGAGATCTTCTTTAGCTCGGAATTCTAATTCGACTTCAACTAAGGGTTCCATCAACGTTTTCAGACTGCGTTTAACAGGGGAAGCTAAGAAATGACTTTTGACTTGGGCACCATAAAGTGGAGTCGTCGAAGCAAACATCTTTTGTGTTTCTTCACTTGTCAGAGATACTTTATAACCGCCGACTGTCTCCTGTTTTAGTTCAGTTAGTCGTGCCTGGACTTGGTATGCGGTCTGATCGTCAGTTACGGTATCTTTCCAAGTTGTTTCTTGCAGAGGCTTTTGTGAAGTATAAGCCTGGTAAAGAGCCTGTGCAAATTTTTCCTCGTTAGCTGTTAATGTTACTGTATTTTTGGTTTGTGTATCTGTCATAATCAATTACCTCCGTTTTTTATGAACAGTCTCCCCCAAAATTAGTTGCCCACACTCTGGGGAGATCTGTGAATTTTAAGAACCAATCGTTGGACTGAATGAATCAACTTAATCTGAATCTGACCATCATCTGAAATCTGAATCTCACTGGAATCTTTCACGATCCCCCACCTCTTTTTAAACGGAATTTTAGTTTTCGATAAAAAAAGTCCTTTTGAAACAGTTTTCTGTTTCAAAAGGACGTCAACGAACGCGGTACCACCTTGATTGCAATTATTAAAAATTGCCACTTGCACTGACTGTGCTAACAATCAGCAACCCTGATAATGGAGGGAACCAGTTAAGTCTACTTAATTAAGTTCGACTGACAGCTCAAAGGTGATATTCATTAAGATCTAAACCACTGTTTTGCACCAACCAACAGTTCTCTTTTTGGTTAAATCATAATTACTATCCTCGTCATTGCTTTTAACCGAAATCTAATGATTTAATGACTGTATCTTAACCCGACTATCATTAAATGTCAAGAGAAACTTTGAATTTTTTGAACAAAATATTATATTGTTTGTTTTCACCTTAGTCTTCAGGTAAGCTGAAAGCAAGGGATAAATTTAATTTAAGGGAAGGGATCGAATTGAAAAAGCAATTATTTTTCGTTGTAGCATTACTGTTATTAAGCGGTTGTGGTGGGCAATCAAAGCAAGCAGTATCTGCGACTTCCAAAGTTAATAGTTCACAAACCTCAGCGGCAAAAAAATCTTCGGTGACTAACAGCGTTGAAAAATCTTCTGCAGTCACGTCCTCAGCCTCTGCGACGACAACGAGTTCATCAGTTAGCAGTCAGAGTAGCAATCAAAATCAAACTTATCCGCGAATCATTTTAATGAATCAACAACTGGTTAAAGCGCTAGGTCAAGTTGTTTTGCCCCAAGTTGATGGTCTTGATGCTGGCAGCCAGCGCTTGAATGTTCGTTATCGAGGCAATGCCGCTAATTTTACAATCGATTATAGTGTTGGATCAACAGCCAAAGACTTTAATGATTCTTCTTTAAACCAAGAAAATCCATATGCGGTTTACAGCAAACAAACTTTTGAAAATTCAACGCAAGCTGCTCAACAGATCAATTATCGCTCAGCTGATGAGTTTTCTGGTTTACCGCAGACCAACTTGGGTTATGGGATCACCGGAACGATTGATGCTGGTGCGGGCCAACGGTACTTAAGCTGGTATGAAGGCAATTGGTACTTAACAGTTCATGCAGCAGCTGTGAATCAAGAGGATCCAACGCCATTAGCTAAACAGACGGTAGCATTTTTAGCATCAAATAGTCTGCCAGCTCCGCAAAAATATGGCCGAATCAGCTTTCAAACGGCAATTACCAATCGTCAGCGTGATCAAGAAATTATTTGGCAAAAAAATAATGTGGTTTACCGATTGCAGACTCATACACCGCAAACGGCTTTAAAAATGGCAGTCAGTATAAAATAATTCGTTTAAAGCTATTTACATTGTGTACAATTAATTCTATAATAGGCAATGGAATTAGAAAAATTCTAAATAACTTTCAAAGGAAGGGTGCTTTTATGAACTTTATCAATCAAAAGTTGACCGACTTCAAAGTCAATGCTTATCAAAAAGGTGAGACACATCAAGTATCGTTGCAAGATGTTTTAGGTAAATGGTCGGTCTTCTTCTTTTATCCAGCTGATTTTTCATTTGTTTGCCCAACTGAATTAGGAGATCTGCAAGATCATTACGCGGAGTTCAAAAAAGCAAATGCGGAAGTTTATTCAGTTTCAGAAGATACTGAGTTTGTTCATAAGGCTTGGGCAGAAGCAACTGAGACGATTGCCAATGTGCAATATCCAATGCTGGCGGATCCTGCTGGCCAATTGGCACGTTTCTTTGGCGTTTTAGATGAGGAATCAGGCCAAGCTTATCGTGGTGTCTTTATTGTGGATCCAGAGGGCAAGATCAAATCATATACGATCAACGATATGAGCATTGGCCGGGATGCTGGAGAAATTTTGCGAACATTGCAAGCGGCTCAGTTTGTTGAAAAACATGGTGATAAAGTTTGTCCCGCTCATTGGCATCCAGGTGATGATACCATCACTCCAAGTCTTGATTTAGTCGGCAAAATTTAAAGAAGGTCGTGTCCAATGACAGAGAAAAGGATTTATGACACGGTCATTATTGGTGCTGGGCCTGCTGGTTTAACGGCCGCAATTTATGCCGGTCGGGCGACTTTGGATACTTTAGTGATCGAAGCGGATCAGATTGGTGGTCAGGTCACAACGACTTCTGTAGTTTGGAATTATCCGGGAGTTGAAAAAGTTGACGGAACAGCGTTAATGAATAAAATGCAGCAACAGGCAGCCCATTTTGGAGTTCAGCTGACTAAAGATCGAATTGCGGGTTATGATTTAAAAGATGATTTGAAAGTGCTGCACGGTTCTAAACAAAATTATTATGCCCGCAGCGTTATTCTAGCTGGTGGTGCTAAACCGCGAGAACTGGATTTCCCAGGGGAAAAGCAATTTCGCGGGCATGGAATTGCTTTTTGTTCAACCTGTGATGGTGAATTGTTCAGTGGTTTAGAAGTTTTTGTCATCGGTGGAGGCTACGCAGCAGCTGAAGAAGCTGACTATTTGACGCGTTACGCGAAACACGTCACGGTAATTGCCCGCGAGGATCATTTTACTTGTGCACCACTAACGGCAGCGCGTGCATTAAATAATCCCAAAGTTACAGTTAAATTCAATACGGAAATTGTTCGAGTCACGGGCCAAGATTATTTGCAAACGGCAGTCTTTAAAAACAATCAGACTGGTGAAGAGTTCACCTACCAAGCTGATCAACAAGCTCAAACATTTGGAATTTTTATTTATATCGGTACGCAACCAGCTACCACCGGGTTAACGGGGATTCTAGAGCATGATCAGCATGGCTATCTCAAAGTTGATCAGCAACTGCAGACTAACTTGCCGGGCGTATTTGCGGCGGGGGATATTGTTGCTAAACCATTGCGGCAGATCGTCACGGCTGCTGGGGATGGAGCTTTAGCTGCTACGAGTGCTGAACATTATGTCACCGCTTTGAAAGAGCGGCTGCATATTCCGATTAAGCGACAGGAGAAACAGCCGGCAAAAACGGTTGGACAAACCAGTCAATTAGCTGATGACTCAGCGGCATCAGTGGTCCATCAAGGTGCTTGGTTCCCAGTTAAAATGAAAGAGCAGCTGCAGCAGATCTTAGCACGGCTGACTAAAAAAGTCATTTTACAGGTTTGGGATGATGGCAGTCAAAAAAGTCAGGAATTGCAAAGCTTTGCTACTGAGTTTTGTCAGTTAGACCAGCATTTGCAATTTCAGGTTGCCCCGGCGCCAAGTCAGGAGACTTATTTACCAGTTTTGCGATTATTGAATGACCAGCAAAAGGACACTGGGATTCGTTTTGGAGGTATCCCAACCGGTCATGAGCTTAACTCATTAGTTTTGGCGGTCTATAATCTAGCAGGTCCCGGGCAAGAACTCAGTCCGCAACTGATTGCGCGGATCAAGGCATTGCCGCCGACGAGAATCAAAATTGGAGTAGCATTGACTTGTCATTTCTGCCCAGATGTCGTTGCGGCTTGTCAGCATATGGCAGCACTCAATCCGAATGTTTCAGCCGAAATGCTTGATTTACAGCTATTTCCTGAATTAAGGAAACAAAAGCATATTATGAGTGTGCCGGCAACGATGATCAATGATGGTGAGGTTATTTTCGGTAGTCAAACACCTGAGCAGCTAGTAGCAGCTTGTGAAAAGCAATGATAAGTAAGTTTTTGAATAATAAAATTTAAGAAGTAACGGATATAAAAAACACCTCTCTGGTAGAAGTTTTAACTTCTGCTGGAGAGGTGTTTGGTTATTGGAACAATTAAAATAAAAGTCATCAAATCAATTCAAAAAAATTAAAAGTGGCTTGGAGAATTAGCAGTGACAATCTAGCTAATGGCTTCAAATCAAACTTTGAGCTGCTTAACCTCGGAAATTTGACCATCGCTGATTTGATATAGATGATCAGCAAACTGTTGTAGTCGTAAATCATGAGTCACGATGATCACGGCTTTTTGGCGTTGCTTGGCCAATTGACTGAACAAGCGGCCAACTTGTTTGACACGCTGACTGTCTAACGCAGCTGTCGGTTCATCGGCTAAAATTAATGGCGGATCCGGATAAAGTGCGCGGGCAATCGCAACACGCTGCTGTTGGCCGCCAGATAATTCAGCTGGATATTTGTCTTTTAAAGCAGCAATTCCCAATTCATTTAATAAGGACGCTAAGCTAGTTGAGCTGAGATTAGCAGTTTTTTTAAATTTCTTGACTAAAGTAAACTGTTCGTTGACTGTCAAATAAGGCAGCAGATTGTATGATTGCAAAATAAAACCGATTTGGGTTAAGCGTAAAGCATCACGCTGTTTGGCGGTCATTTGCGCTAAATTCTGGCCGGCAATTTTGACAGTACCGTGCGTGGCTGATTGCAAGCCGCCAGCAATGGTCAAAAGGGTGCTCTTGCCAGAACCAGAAGGGCCAATAATCAGATTCAATTGACCCTTGGCAGCCGTAAAATTTATCTGATGTAAGACTTCGATTTGACTTTCTTGCTGGCCAAAAACTTTGCTGACTTTTTCTAAGGTTAGAATTGCTGCTGAATTCATAATTTATCCTCCAATTACACTGACTGGGTCGATTTTGATAATTGTCCAAATTGGAATTAATGCACCTAACATAGCCGTAACGACTAAGCCAGCCGCTAGACTACCTAAAACTGCTGGCTGGAAACTCATTGGCACATTGGCTGGAGTCAGCCACGCAGTTAGGCCAGTTAAGACCCCAGCGAGGCAGATCCCGACAATGACTAATAAACCAGCTTGGGCTAGAGTCGCTTTGATTAAAAAGCCTGCTGGAACACCTTGAGCTCGTAAAACGGCGTAATTACGGGCTTTTTGGATCGTCAGAATATATAAGAAAACAGCGATCACAATTAAGGCAATAACCATTAAAAAACCAATCATCAAACTAAAAGTTGCATTTTGGGCAGCATAGCCAGGCAATTCGCTAATAAATTTGCTAATTGGGTAAGCCGTTAACCCTTTGGCAGTTGCTTGATAAGAAGCTTTTTTTGAAATGATCGCACTGGCTTGGAAGTCACCAGTTAAATTTTTTAATTTTTTCCAAGCTGTAAGCTGTCCATAAATTACCGGGGCAATATTCAGTTTGGCATTCTTAGTGAAACCAACGATTTTAAAAGGGGCTGTTTGTGAATTTAACTGCAGCTGGTCGTTCAAATGATAGCCTTGGTCCTTAAAGGATTGATCAACGACGATTTGCTGTGGAGTTTGTGGCAGCTTGCCCTGAGTTAAATTGAGATTTTTGGCAATGAATTGGTGATTTTTGATTCCGATAAATTGGGCTGAGATTTTAGCATGACCAGCTTTTTTGGCTACCACAGCTGCTTGACCGAGATATGCTTCCTGCTGGGTGATTTTTTGTTGCTGGCTGGCTTTTTTAGTGATCAGTGACTGACTGAGATTGATATCCGCATTTTGATTTAAGACGATTCGCTGCCCGTTCCAAGTTTGAATAGCAGCAGTGTTTTCCTCGGCAAGTCCTTGAGCCAAACTAGTTAAAATAAAAACTAGGTAAGCAATCAAAACAATCATGCTGATAATTAGACCGTAACGCAATTTTTCGTGACGGATTTCTTTGAAGGCTAAAAACATTTTTTCTCCTTTATTGTTTAATCAATGCGGCTTTTAAACGGGCTAAATATTTTTCGCGCTGGGTTGGTTTTAACAAAATATCTTGAATCGTTGCGTGTACCAGAACCATTGCTTGCCAGTGTTGGGAATCTAAAAGCATTGAAGAACTCGCTGGCGTGTTTAAAAATGGTTCATTATAGATTAGATGGAGTTTGATGAAGTCGTAGTAACAGCTATTTTGAAGCCGGCGGGTAAAGTCGGCAGCAACCTTGTAATAAAGCTGAGGATCATAATTGATTAGTAGCGAATTTTCAAAAGTCAACGGCTGGTGAAGCTCAATTAGAGCTCGCTGATAAAGGTAGCGATAAGCAGCTGACAGATCAGTAAAGTAGGTATAAAAGGCTCCCCGTGAAATTCTTGCCGTTTTGACGATGCGGGCAACTTGGGCTTGGCTTAAAGGATAAGTTGAAAATTCTTGCAGTAAAGCTGCTTGAATCCGTCCTAATTTAGTTGGGGAAAGATGGGATAAATTCGTTAGTGTCATGATTTCCTCCTTTGATTGACACCATGTCAAGATAACTATTCTTAAATTAGCATTTAATTGACACCGTGTCAATTAAAATGAAAAAATACCCAGTCAAGCATGTCGCTGACTAGGCTCCAATCTTCAAGTGGTAATAAAAATGATTGCTAGCTTAAAATTAGCAGAAACAATGATAAGGTCACAAATGAGAAAATGGTACTCCAAAATTGAATTGAAGCTAATTCAGATTCCGCTAGATTATATTGAATTCCCAAAGTAGTCGGCATTGTGGCAGTGGGGATAGCAAGCGTTAAAATAACGATTTTTTGCAGCTCAGTTGGGAGCCGGAGACCAAGCATAATTAACCAGATAACTAAGGGAAACAGCAAGTTCTTTTCAAGGACCGTTAAGACAACAATCCGATTGGTTAAAATTTTTCTGGTATATAAAACAATCCCAATGGCAAAGATAGCTAGACCACCTGCTCCTTTGCCCAATAACTCAAATGAATTCACTAATTCACTTGGCATTTTCCAGCCAAGTAAAGCCAAAATAAAACCAAGCAGTGCGCTGATAACTAAAGGCTTTTTAAGAGTGCCAAGGATCCTTTTTCTAAAAGAGTGTTCGTGATTTAAGGAACTAAAAACGATTGGCAGCAGTAAAATGTTGATGATCAAGGTGCAAATTCCAATCGTAATTGCACTGGTTGAACTGCCAAACAATAAAGGCAAAATAGCTGAACCAACAAAAGGGACTGAAGGATCAGCTACTGACATAGCAAATAAAGTCGCGGATTGAAGCGAATGGTGACGAAGATTAATTAAGAGCATTAAACAATAGCAGCCAAGCATACTGATTAGTAGCCAACCAGCTAACGGCAAGTCGCTGATAATAATTTTGCGGGGCGTCTGCCAAATCCCAGCAAAAACACTTAGTGGGAGCATGAAGTTCATGACTAACCGTACAAATTTTTGGCTGTCGTAATCGTTAAAGTAGTTTTTGCTGGCTGCAAAATAGCCTAAAAAAATCGTCACAATTATCGGTAGTAGTGCAAAAATTAAAGTTTTAAGCATTAAACAAGGACCTCGCAATTTTAGTAACTAAATATGACCAAAGTATACGAGTTTTAATTTTAGTTACAAGGTAATGATAAAAATGATTGGTTTATAATGTTTAGGCCAATTATTTTCAGCTATATTTAAGTTAATCTTTGATCATTGTTAATAATTCAAAGATAACTGCTGAAAATTCAAACAAAAAACGTGAAATTCTGATTAGAAATTTCACGTTAGAAAATTCAAGCTTTAATAAATGATTAACCTAAAACAGTTTTAATATTAGCAAATTCTCTAATTCCCAGATCACTCAATTCACGACCATAGCCGGATTTTTTAATTCCGCCAAAAGGTAATTCTGGCAAAGAGGACAATGGCTGATTAACTGCAATTTGTCCGGTTTCGATTTTTGAAGCTAACTGACGGGCTTTGTCTAAGTCTTCAGAATAAATTGCGCCACCGAGACCATAATTGGAGTGATTTGCTAATTCAACGATCTGACTTTCATCTTCAACTTGATAAATCTGTGCAACTGGTCCAAATAGTTCATGATCGTACATTGGATTGTCATAAGTCATGCCGGTAATAATCAAAGGCATGAAGAATGCGCCTGGACCGGTAACTGGGGTCGGATCACCCCATAAAACTTTAGCACCACCAGCTAAGACGGCTTTGATTTGAGTTTGCAAGTTTTGTTGAGCGCTCTTAGAGGATAGTGGAGCTAAGGTTGTCTTTTCATCTAAAGGATCGCCGGGCTGATATTTAGCAAATTCTTCCTTGATGGCTGCTAAAAATTCATCATAAATCCCGCTTTGGACCAGATAGCGTTTAGCTGAGGTACAAACTTGGCCAGAATTGCGTAAACGACCATTAACAGCTCCAGCAACAGCTTTTTTGAGATCAGCATCATTTAAGACGATGCATACGTCGGTACCACCCAGTTCCATTGTTGATTTTTTCAGATTATGTCCAGCTTCAGCAGCAATTCGCTCACCAGCTTTTTCAGAGCCAGTTAAAGCAACGCCCTGAACTCGCGGATCACTGATCATGCGATTAACTTGATCATAAGTGGCAAATAAATTTTTAAAGGCGCCAGCTGGCAAACCAGCAGCTTGGCAGGCATCTTCAAAAGCTTGGGCACATTCTGGGACAATACTGGCATGTTTGAGAATCACTGGATTGCCAAGAATGAAGTTTGGTGCAAAAACACGCATAACCTGGGTATATGGAAAATTCCATGGTTCAACGGCGACGATTGCCCCAATTGAACTGAACTCCAGATGGGCTTTACGACCAGCTATGGCAGTATAATCTTGATCTGCTAAAGCTGCTGCCCCGTGTTCAACATAGTAATTAGCGAATGCCGCAGTTTTTTGGACTTCTCCACGAGCATCATTAATTAATTTTCCCATGTTGGTTGTCAAAAATTTAGCATAATAATCAGTCTTTTGAGTAAATTCATTCGCTAAAGCTGCTAATTGTTTAGCTCGTTGCTCAAGCGGTTGCTGCTTAGCTTGTTGATAAAAAGCCTTGGCAGCTGTTAAGGCTTGTTCAACTTCAGCATCAGTTGCAGCTGGAAATTCTTTGATCAGTTCCCCATTGTATGGATTAACTGCACGATAAGCCATTAAAAATCTTCCCCTTTCTTCTTTAAGCGACATTACAAATTCATTATAATGAAAAATCACTAATAAAAGAAGCAAAAAGTTTAAAAAGCTTTAAAGCTTAAGTACGATAGCCTCATAAGGCTGTAATTTTAAGCTACTTGGAATTTTATTGATGTTTTGTTGATAATTAGTTAATAGAACTTGACAGGATTGTTGTTGTAATTCTGGCGGCAAGATAACTTGGGTCGACTTGCCATAGAAATTAGTAATCACTAATAAACACTGTTGCTTTAAATAACGTAAATAGCCCATAACTTGTGGGTGATCTATCCATAATGGCCGAATATGTCCTTGATAAATTAGTGGTTCAGTTTTTCTTAACTGAAAGAGCTGCTGATAGTAATTGAAAATTTGTCCAGTCGCCAATTCAGCCGCTACGTTGATCTGTGTTTGATTGGTCGGCTTTAACCAAGGCTTGACTTTTGAAAAACCAGCAAATTGGTCAGCATTCCATTGCATTGGCGTTCGGCTGTTGTCCCGTGATTTCTTTTTGATAGCAGCTAAGGCTTGGGCTGGTGTTTTTCCAGCTGCTAAGAGTTCTTGATAAGCATTCAACGATTCAACATCTTTATAATCGCTGATCTTTTGATAGTCTGGGTCAGTCATCCCGATTTCTTCACCTTGATAAATAAATGGGGTTCCGCGCATTAGTTGCATAACCGTGGCCAAAACTTGAGCTGATTTAATCCGATAGTTTTGTGGATCGCCAAAGCGGCTTAAAGCTCGTGGCTGATCATGATTGTTCCAAAAAAGTGCGTTCCAGCCAGCGTGTTGATCAAGTTCTACTTGCCAGTCAAACAGCAGCTGCTTGAGTTTCAAAAAGTCAAACGGCATGCTATCCCATTTATTGCCATTGCGGTAATCGACTTTTAAATGATGAAAAGTAAAAATCATCGATAGTTCATGATTCTTCGGCTGTGTGTATTTAACTGAGTTTTCAATGGTGGTTGATGACATTTCTCCCACGGTAATAATGCTGGTATCTTGACCAAAGCTGGCCTGGTTGAGTTCTTTGAGATACTGATGAACGATCGGCGTATCAGTGTAGAGCTTCTTTTCTTGCAGCGGATCAGTTGAATCAACTAATTGCTGATCTTTACCAGTGACATTGAAAACATCAAAACGAAATCCCTTGACCCCTTTTTTGCGCCAGAAATTTACAATTTTAGCAGCTTCTTGTCGAACGGCCGGATTGTGCCAGTCGAGATCAGCTTGGGTTGGATCATAGAGATGCAAATAGTACCAACCAGAATCGCCAAATTTCGCCCAAGCTGGGCCACCAAATTTTGATTGCCAGTTAGTTGGCAAGCTGCCATCTTTTTTTGGTGGCCGCAAATAAAAGAATTTTTGGTAGAATTGATCACCAGCTAAGGCTTTTTGAAACCAGGGATGGCTGGTTGAACAATGATTGAAAACCATATCAAGCATGACGTCGATATGATTTTCATGCAATTTAGCAGTTAATTCTTCAAAGTCAGCCATTGTGCCAAATTGTGGATCGATTTGGTAATAATCAGCAATATCATAACCGTTGTCATTTTGCGGTGAAACAAAAAAAGGATTAAACCAGATCATGTCAATCTTTAGTTGTTTGAGATAAGGAATTTTTTGAATAATTCCGCGCAAATCGCCAATTCCATCTTGATTACTGTCGTAAAATGAGCGGGGATAAATTTGGTAAATTATTTTTTGGCCTAAATTTATCTGCTTATCTGAATTTTCCATGATTTAAAACTCCTTTTTCGCTGTTGTTGGATGCAATAAGATTTTTTTGCGTCGGGCAAAGTCAATGAATTTGAATTTATCCGGCCGGTGAAACGAAGCCGTGATTTGAAATAAAGTTGTGTCTTCCAGATAACTATGACTGCGGACAACCACAACTAGCCCATCAGCCAGCAGAGCCAGTTTTTTCGCAACAGTTGGATCAGCTTTTTCAACGGTGATCTCTTTAGTGGCATAAGAAATTTGCAAGCCTAATTTTCCTTCCAAATAGGCATAGATTGAATCAGCTGCTGCGGTTTTTGGCAAAGTACTAACCGGTGGGGACAATAGATAATCACGATCTAAAACAGCTGGTTGCTGGTTAATCAGTCGTAAGCGTTCAACAAAAAAAGCTGGCTGCTTTTTATTGGTTTCTTCAGTGATCAGTTGAGGTGGTAAAACTGTTTTCTTTAAATGTAGAACTTTAGTGCAAGCATGCATTCCTAAAGCAGCGTTCAATTCCTTGAAACTGGTAATTCCAGAAATTGGGAAAGTGTAGCGCTGAATGTCTAAGACTAAAGAACCTCGACCCTTGATTTTTTGAATCAGTCCTAATTCAGTTAGCTGATCCAAAGCCTTACGAATCGTTTCACGTGAAGTCCCATATAGTTCGCAAAGCTGGTGTTCGCTCGGTAAAAAGGTTTTTGGTGCATAGATTTCGTGATGGATCTTTGAAGCAATATCTTGAGCAATAATATTTTGCTTGTTGGCTGGCTGCATTTAGCTCACTTCCTTAGAAATCGTTTTCTAAAAACTATTATAGCATTTATGTATAGACAAACAAGTGCATTGATTAACATTTGATTTTAAAAGACTTTTTCAAATTATTTGACAGATGTATAGACAAGTTGTAAGATAATATCGAAAATTGAAAACGCTTAAAAGGAGTGGTTGGTTTGTTTGGGTTCAAAAAGAAAAAAAGTGGTCCAACAACAGAATTGACAGCCCCAGTTAATGGGAACTTGATTTCGTTGAGCAAAGTTCAAGATGCGGTCTTTTCTGGAGGAGCAATGGGAAAAGGCTTAGGAATTGAACCTGTTAGTGGGGAAATTAGTGCCCCAGTAGCTGGTGAAATTTCAATGATTGCTGAGACTAAACATGCACTGGGAATCAAAACGGCCGATGGTTTGGACGTTTTGCTGCACTTGGGGGTCGATACAGTTGGTTTGAATGGAAAACCATTTGAAGTCTATGTTAAAAAAGGTCAGCAGGTCAAAGCCGGTCAGAAATTAATGGCAATGGACTTAGCTGCCGTTAAAGCGGCCGGTCTGCCAACGACTGTGATTTTAGTGATTACCAATTCAGCTGATCAAGCAATTGAATTACAGCCAATTGCGGAACAGCAAGTCAGTGTAGGTCAGTCAGTAGCAACTCTCATTCACGAAAAGGAGTGATCAAAAATGGCAAAAAAAGATTATTCAGAATTAGCCAAGACAATTATCCAAGATGTTGGTGGGGAAGAAAATGTCAATAATCTGATCCATTGCATTACCCGGTTGCGGTTTTATTTAAAAGATGAAAGTCAAGCCAATGATGAAGCCTTGAAAAATACTAAAGGTGTAATCGACGTTATTAAAGCTTCCGGTCAGTATCAAGTTGTTATCGGCAACGAAGTAACCAATGTCTATGATGCGGTTGTTGATGAACTAGGGCCACAATTTGCAGCTAAATTAAATGATGGTACTGCTAGTGAAACAGCAGCTAGTGCAGAACCAGAAAGCGGTAATGGTTTTGTTCGTGCGGTCAATAAGTTGATTGGCTTGATCACTGGATCAATGACGCCAGTAATTGGAGTAATTGCAGCTTCTGGGATTATTAAAGGTATTTTGGCATTATTAACACTTCCTCAGCTTGGCGCAATTTTAAATGCTAAGAGTACAGTCTATATTACTATTAGCGCAATGGCAGATTCGGCCTTTTATTTCCTGCCAATTATGGTTGGCTTTGCAGCTGCTCGTTATTTAGGCGGAGATCCAATCGTAGCGGCCGTTATCGGCGGTGTTTTAACTTATCCGCAGATTGTTACTTGGGGCACAGCCTTTAAGACGATGTTCTCGATTGGTGGCTTTGATTTTCAGTTTTTGAAGTATACCTATTCAATTTTTCCAATGATTTTGGCAGCTTGGTTAGCTAAAAAAATTGGTGACTGGTTTAAAAAAGTTTTGCCAAGTTATTTGCAAATGATTTTTAATCCATTATTTACAATCTTAATTGTCAGTGCAATTACTTTAGTGATTACTGGTCCGGTTATTCAAGGGGCTGCCAACGGAATTGCTGATTTTATTAATTGGTTAGTTAGTGTTTCTGGTTGGCTTGGTGGTTTAGTAATTGGCGGTTTCTATCAAGTCTTGGTGATTTTTGGTTTGCATTGGGGCGTTGTGCCACTGGTCGCTCAGCAAATTTCCGGCAGTGGCGAAAGTGCTTTGAACGCAATTATTTCTGGTACAATGGTTTCACAAGGAGCTGCGGTCCTAGCAGTTGCTATTAAGTCACATAAAAGTGAATTAAAAGAACTTGGCTTTGCCGCTGCAATTTCAGCTTTCTGTGGAGTAACTGAGCCCGCAATTTACGGTGTTAACCTGCGTTATCGGCGCGTCTTTGTTTCTGGCTTGATTGGATCCGCTGTCAGTGGTTTCATTACTGGTTTAATGCATGGTAATATGTTTGGCTTTACGGGATCGTTGATTGGCTTTTCATCATTCTTTGATCCAAAAAATCCGACTAATTTGACCAGCTTTTATGCTTTCTTATTATCAAGTTTGGCAGCGATTATTGTTAGCTTCTTGGTAACCTGGTTCTGGGGTTACAATGATAAAATGGTCATGGGCCAAAAAGTTGAAAAGAAGAAGAATCCGGCGAAAGCTTAGTTGAAAAAAATTATTAAAATTGTACTGTTTCACAAAGAAAGAACAAAAACGTTCTCGAGTGAAACAGTATTTTTTTATTTTTAGGATTTAAAAATGTTTACGACCAAACATCTGCTGATGACTAGCTTCTTTAACTGAACTTTAAATTTTTAAGTAAATCTTTAGCAACCTTAATGATTTTTTAAACCTTCAGCGATTGATTCTTATAGAAATTATGGTATTCTAAGCGAAAATAAGCTCAAGGGAGTGGGCTGGATGAAAAGATATTACGGTTTATGGGTTGTTTTGGCTATTTTAGGTGTGACCATGGTGGGATGGACAAAGGGGAGCCAAACCAACAATCGGACACAAACCCCAACGTTTTTCTTGCATGGTTATGGCAGCAGCTATCGAGCAGAACTTTTTTTTGTTCGGAAAGCGAAACAAGCTGGAGTAACTGATTCAGTAGTTCGAGCTAATGTTTTGCCAACAGGAAAGGTATTGTTGCAACATTCAGCTACCTGGCGAAGGAATAGTCGTAATCCAATTGTTGAAGTTGATTTTGTTGATAATCGGGATCGAAATTATCATCAAGATGCAGATTGGTTAGCGGATGTTTTACATCGTTTGCAACGAAAATATCATTTTCATAAATATAACGTTGTAGCTCACTCGATGGGAAACTTAGATCTGATGTATTATTTACTGGGAGACAAACGCTTGTCAGGGCTTAAACTTAAGCATCAAGTTGATATCGCAGGTCCATTTGACGGATCTAATATTGATGGATATAGTTTTTTAAATAATCGTTTACAAAAAAATGGTTTACCGACGAGACTTAGCTTTTTTTATCATTACTTTTTAACTCATCGCGATCATTATTCATTTGACCAGACAAGAGTGATGAATATCTATGGAAATTTGAATAATGGAAGTAATTCTGATGGACGTGTTAGCACAGTTTCAGCTCGTTCTCTAAAATATTTATTGCAACATCGTGCTAAAAGCTATCAGCAAATTAAAATTTCTGGAGCATCAGCCCAACATAGCCAATTACACCATAATCTTAAAGTCAGTCGTTTGATTAACCAGTTTTTATGGAAAGCTTCTTAGAATTTAAAATAAAACATAAGTGTACTTTGTTTGAATTGTGTTTGCAGACAAGGTACACTTTTTTATGGATTTGAACTTACATAATTTGGAGGAAATATTGATGATTTGGTTATGGCTCCATTTATTAGCAGCAGTTATCTTATTTGGCGTAATTTTGATCACTGTTATTAAAAAAAAGGCACTTGCAACAGTTGTAATGACGGCTCGAATTGATTATTTAATTGCCATTATTAGTGGAATAATGCTGTTTGACTATGCTTGGTCAAAGTCGCCGGTGTTGGCTGTTTTAAAAGCATTAGCGGCTTTGGTAGTGATTGGACTTTGTGAAATTCTCTTTAAACGTGTCAGCCAGCTTACGGGTCTTGGTCGCGGACTGATTTTAATGTCAGTGATTGTGCTGATCATCTTTGGTTTGCTGTTATCAGCAGGTTATCCCTTAATAAGTCTAGTTTAGAAAAATTATTTTTTAATAGCTTGTGAATAATTATGCATTAAAAGTAAGTAAATAATTGAGACTTCTTGTTTTTTATAATTAAAGAATAAACATGAAAGTATGGTGAAAGCGGATAACTGTGGCAACTAGTGTTAGGAAGATTGAGTACTCAGCTTCCTGACTAGTGCAGTGAAAAATACATTTTTCACAAGCTTTATTTATTAAACTTATTGGATTTTTCACTAAGGTGGAGTATATTAAGAGTGGTAAATTCAATTATTTATTTTTATTTGTTGTTGAAGGGAGCAATTGTTGCTTTCAAGAGACAAAAAGCAATTATAAAGGAGGAGATCTGCATGAGTATCGTTTCATTGGCACGCTTTCAGTTTGCAATGACCACGGTCTTCCATTTTTTCTTTGTACCATTTTCAATTGGGACCGCGCTTGCTGTTGCCATTATGGAAACGACCTATGTTGTAACTAAAAAGAAAGAATATCTCCGGATGGCAAAGTTTTGGGGGAATATTTTTCTATTGACCTTTGCCGTTGGAGTTGTTACCGGGATCATTCAAGAGTTCCAATTTGGGATGAACTGGTCTGATTATTCAAGATTTATGGGGGATATTTTTGGAGCACCGCTGGCGATTGAAGCGCTGCTGGCATTCTTTATGGAATCAACTTTTTTAGGTTTATGGATGTTTACTTGGGAGAAAGTTGGGCCAAAATTGCACGTGACCTTTATCTGGCTGGTAACTTTTGCTTCAATGATCTCCGCTCTGTGGATCTTGACAGCTAATAGTTTCATGCAGCATCCGACAGGTTATGCTATCAAAAATGGTCATGCTGTCATGACGAGCTTTAGTGCTTTATTGAAAAATCCGCAGCTTTGGTATGAATTTGGTCATGTTATTTCCGGCACAATCGTTACTGGCGGAATCATTATTGCTGGGTTGGCAGCTTTTCAGCTCTTAAGCAAAACAGCTAAAGAGACTCATTTTTATAAAAAGTCATTGCGCTTAGGTTTGTTGTTGGCTTTGATTGGTTCAGTTCTCGTAATTTTTGCCGGTGATCAGCAGATGAAATATTTGATCAATGAACAACCGATGAAATTTGCCGCAACTGAGGGGCTTTACAATACGACCGGCAAACACGCTTCTTGGGCAGTAATCGATTGGTCAAATGAAAAAGAACATAAAAACGACTTCAGTTTGGACATTCCGGATATGTTAAGTATTTTAGCTTATGGCCGTACTTCTGGAGCAGTCAAAGGGATGAATGAAGTCAATGCGCAATTAGAAAAGAAATACGGCAAGCAGAATAATTACTATCCACCGGTCAATGCTTTGTTTTGGAGTTTCAGAGTCATGGCTGGTTTTGGCGCTTTAATGCTGCTGGTTTCTGCGCTGGGTTTATTCTTGACGCGCAAAAAAAAGCCGATTTTATATGAGCACCGCTGGATGCTATGGATCATTGGTTTATGTACCTTTGCACCATTTTTGGCAAACACTGCTGGTTGGCTAGTAACTGAGTTAGGACGTTATCCATGGACAGTTTACGGCCTATTTACGATTCCAGAAAGTGTTTCGCCAAATGTTTCAGTTGGTTCGCTACTGACTTCAAATATTGTATATTTCTTACTGTTCACATTCTTGGCAGCAACGATGATTTCACTAGTTCGGGTAGTTTTGAAGAAAGGTCCGGGCTATGAGGAACAACAAGCTGAAAAAGATCGTCGAGCAGACAAAGTTGATCCATTTGACAAGGAGGCGTTCGAATAATGAGTCCTTTACAATTTATTTGGTTTTTACTAATCGGAGTCTTATTTGCAGGTTTCTTCTTCCTTGAAGGATTTGATTTCGGAGTTGGAATGGCAACAAAGGGGTTAGCTGTTAACGAGCAGGAAAAAGATCAGCTGATTGCAACAATTGGTCCGGTTTGGGATGGCAATGAAGTTTGGTTGATTACGGCTGGCGGAGCGATGTTTGCTTCTTTCCCGTTTTGGTATTCAGCTCTCTTTAGTGGCTACTATTTGTTGTTCTTTATCATTTTAGTTGGTTTGATCATTCGCGGAGTTTCCTTTGAATTTAAGGCACAATCGCTGGATCATAAAAAGGGACTTTGGGAAGCAGCATTAGTGCTGGGCAGCTTAATCGTGCCGTTTTTCTTTGGCGTGGTTTTCATCAGTATGATTCAAGGAATGCCACTTGATGCTAAGGGCAATATGAGCGCTTCATTTACTGATTATATTAATTGGTTTTCGGTTGTTGGCGGAGTGGCAGTCACTTTGCTGAGTTATCTGCACGGCTTAAATTACATTGCTTTGAAAACAACTGGTCCGATTCGGCAGCGGGCGAAAAATCAAGCTAGCATGTTTTATTGGATCTTGTACGTTGGTTTAGTAATTTTTGCTATTCTAATGTACTTCAAGACGGATTTCTTCGCCGTTCATTTTGCAGCAACTTTAGGACTGCTAGTCTTGATCGTTTTATTAACAGTTGGAGCTCATATTAGTGTAATGAAATCAAAGGAAATGCCAGCTTTCTTAGCTAGTGGCTTAACCTTTGTTGCATTAGTTGCACTTTTGTTTACTGGTTTATTTCCCCGGGTTATGATCAGTTCAATCAGCCCAAAATATGATTTGCTGATTTCGACAGCATCTTCAAGCCCATATACCTTGAAAGTTATGACAATCGTTGTTTGTGTCTTCTTGCCGTTTGTCTTGGCTTATATTGGTTGGACCTACTATATTTTTCATGAACGGATCAGTCACCGTCCGGAAACTGGCTCTGGGTATTAATTATGATTGATAAAAAGTTACTGACTTTCCCGCGAATTCGGCTAGTGTTAGTGCTGCTTTTGGGATTAGCCGGTTTGCAAGCCGCTTCAATATTGGGGCAGGCTTGTTTTTTAGCTAAAGCAATCACTGATTTATGGGCTGGCCAAGCATTAAGCGAGCAATGGCAATGGATTGGTTTCTTTGTGCTATGTTATTTGCTACGGCATTTGATTTTATGGCGCAAAGAGGACTTGCTTGATAGTTATTCGCGTCAGCAAGCGCAACGTTTGCGGCAAGAATTGCTTAGCAAAGTCTTTGAACAAGGGCCATCGCTGATTCAAGGTCAAGGGACAGGTAATGTGACAACGATGGCTTTAGAGGGAATCGATCAAGTCGAAAAATATCTGCGGCTGATTTTGGCTAAATCAACTACCATGATGGTTGTTCCTTGGCTGATTTTGGCAGTTATTTGGTATTTAGATTGGCGCTCGGGTGTTTTTTTGCTGATTATTTATCCTTTAATTGTGATTTTTATGATCGTCTTAGGCTATGCTGCCCAAGCCAAAGCTGATCGCCAATATCATACTTATCAGCTGCTATCAAATCATTTTGTTGATTCACTACGTGGGATTGATACCCTGAAATATTTAGGATTAAGCCAACGCTATGCCCGCAGTATTTTTAAAACGAGTGAACGGTTTCGCCGCGCAACGATGAGTACACTGAAAGTAGCAATTTTATCAACTTTTGCACTCGATTTCTTTACGACCCTTTCGATTGCAGTGGTCGCTGTTTTACTAGGAATCCGCTTAGTTGACGGGACAATCTTATTGTTCCCGGCCTTGACAATTTTAACCTTAAGTCCGGATTATTTCTTGCCGATTCGGGATTTTTCAAATGATTATCATGCAACTTTAGATGGCAAAAATGCTTTAACGGCAATCAACCAGATTTTGGCAGTTAAAACAACTGAAATAACCAAAGTTTCATTGCCAGCCTGGAATGATCAAAGCCAGTTGACAATTTCCCAGTTGGACTTTGCTTATCCGCAGCAGTCAAAGTCTTTACAGCAGTTGAATTTTCAAGCGATTGGTTTTCAAAAGATCGGGATCATTGGATTGAGCGGTTCAGGTAAGTCAACTTTGATTAATCTTTTGGGTGGCTTTTTAAAACCGCAGTCAGCTCAAATTAAAATCGCTGGTCAGGAACTAGCATCTTTTGCTCAGCCTGATTGGCAACGGCAGCTAATCTATATTCCGCAAAACCCGTATATTTTTCGAGCTTCATTGCGTGACAATATTGCTTTTTATCAACCGCAGGCAACGACAGCCCAAGTTGAGCAGGCAGTTAAAGTCGTTGGCTTGGAAAGATTAGTAGCTCAGTTGCCGGCGGGATTGGATACGCAAATTGGTGAGGGTGCCCGCGCACTGAGTGGAGGTCAAGCCCAGCGGATTGCTTTAGCGCGAGCTTTTCTTGATCAAAGCCGAAAAATACTTTTATTTGATGAACCAACTGCCCATTTGGATATTGAAACTGAAGTTGAGTTGAAGGAGCGGATGTTGCCATTAATGACAGATCATTTAGTATTTTTTGCAACTCATCGTTTGCATTGGATGCAGGAAATGGACTGGATTTTGGTAATTGATCAAGGAAAGATTGTCGAACAAGGGACCCTGGCTCAACTGCAGCAGCAACATGGTGCATTTGTTCAGTTAAGTCGTTCATTAAGGAGTGTCTGATCATGCAGATTTTTAAACTTTTTAAACGTGATAGCTGGGTGCGCCCATTTTTGAAAAAATATCGCCGTTCATTGATTCTGGCATTATTTTTGGGCTTTATGACTTACTTTTGTGCAGCTGCCTTGATGTTTAATTCTGGTTATTTGATCAGCCGTGCAGCTGCTCTGCCGGAAAATATCTTGATTATTTATGTTCCAATTGTCTTGACGCGAGCTTTTGGAATTGGCCGGCCAGTTTTTCGTTATGCTGAACGGCTGACCAGTCACAACTGGGTCTTACGCTTAACTTCGCGATTGCGCTTGAAGTTGTACCAAACATTAGAACAGGATGCAGTCTTTTTTAAGAGCCATCATCAAACTGGGGATGTTTTGGGGTTATTGTCCAACGATATTGATCATTTAGAAAACTTATATTTACGAACAGTTTTTCCAACGATCACTGCCTGGAGTTTATATGTTTTTATCATTATCGGCTTAGGCTGGTTTTCCTGGTGGTTTGGATTGGCTATGTTACTCTTGTTTGCGATTATTATTTTTGTCTTCCCGCTTTGGTCACTATTGGCTAATGCGGCCCGTCAAGAACAACAGAAGGTTTTAAAAAATCAGCTGTATACTGAGCTGACAGATAATGTACTGGGGGTTTCTGATTGGATTTTCAGTCAACGGACGAAAGAATATTTGACGGCCCATTTGGCTAATGAGCAGCATTTGGCCTATGTCCGCCAAACGCTTCAAAAATTCGACCACCGACGCGATTTTTTGGTGCAAGTGGTCTTTGGTTTGCTGACCGTCGTTTTGTTAGGGTGGACCAGTTTTCGCTTTCCTGGCAGTCATGGGGGAGCTGCTAATTGGATTGCAGCTTTTGTGCTGGCAATTTTCCCACTAGTTGATGCTTTTGCTCCTTTAAGCCAAGCAGCTGAGGAGACGAATATTTATCAGGATTCGCTTCAACGGTTAAATCAACTAACATTAACAGAAAGCGGCCAACCGCCAATGGATCAAACTATACCAGCGCTTAAAGGGCCATTGACGCTTGAAGTCCAGCAGCTGGACTATCAATACCCGGCAACTGCCCAAAAAGCACTGGCAGGTTTGAGTTTAACGATCAAGTCTGGTGAACGGCTGGCGATTCTCGGACGGAGTGGTTCCGGCAAAACAACTTTAGCTCATCTTTTGCGTGGCGACCTTAAACCAACGGCTGGTCAAGTAGCTTTAAATGGTGTAGCAACTTGGCAGTTAAATCCAGAGATCAGCCAATATATTGGGGTATTGCATCAGTCGCCATATTTATTTCATACGACTTTGAGTAATAATTTACGCTTAGCGAATGAGCAGGCGACTGATCAGCAGTTGTGGAATGCTTTGGAGCGAGTAGGACTCAAACAATTAGTCGCTAAACTGCCCGCTGGTTTGGCGACCGAAGTTGATGAAGCTGGTCTGCGTTTTTCTGGCGGTGAGCGACATCGGTTAGCTTTAGCCCGGATTCTGCTGCAAAATGTTCCAATCGTCATTTTAGATGAGCCGACTGTTAGTTTGGATCCAATTACTGAACAAGAGCTAATTGAAACGATTAACCAGCAGTTAGCCGGTAAAACACTGATTTGGATTACTCATCATTTACAGGGGCTGTCTTTAATGGATCAGGTAGTTTTTATTGAAGATGGGCGGTTACAGATGAGCGGTTCACCACAGGAACTAGCAATTCATAATCAGCATTATCAAAAACTGTTAGCGATTGACCGCGGAATTTGAATAACTGGCGATCAAGCAGCAAAAAAGCACTAGGACAGCAGTTAGCAGTTATACTTTCCTAGTGCCAGAGCTGATCTTAAAAAGTTCGTTTTAATAATTTTTTAGTTAATTGTTGGAGTTCTTCGGCAGCTTTTCCACTGGGCAACTGATTGATCTGTTGAATCGCTTGGTGAGTGTAGTTCAAAGCCAGTTGTTTAGCCTGTTTGACCCCGTGATATTTTTTGACTAGCTGGCTGACTAGCTGGATTTCGGATTTTGAAATTTGCCGTTTCTTAGCTAATAGCTGGTCGAATTCGGCGGGATGTTGTTGATAAGCAAGCAGTAGCGGCAAAGTATAGACACCTTGGGCAACATCTTCCAAGACGGGTTTTTTCAAAGTTACTGTTGAACTTGAATAATCAAGGATATCGTCGTAAATTTGAAAGGAAATTCCAATGTTTTCCCCAATTTGAGCTGCAAGAGCGACCATTTTTGGCTGGTTCAAGCCGCCAAAATAAGCTCCTTCCATACAGGCTAAGCGGAATAAAGCAGCAGTTTTGCCTTTAATATTGGCTAGATAATTGCTGATTGGCTGCTGTTGTTGAAAACGAGCGGCCATCTGGTTCAATTCACCATGCAGCAAGTGGCGCATCGTATCGGAATTGATTTTCAGATAAGGGGTACCATTCATGGTTTCAATCAAAAGTTCAAAAAAGATAGTGAACAATAGATCACCAGCATAAACAGCAGTATCTTTGCCATATTTGGCTTGGATCGTGATTGTTCCATGTCGTAGGGGCGAATCATCAATAATGTCGTCATGAATCAAGGTCGCTTGGTGCAAGATTTCAAGTGAAGTGGCTATTTTGGTCAGTTTTTCTGTTTGCCGCTTATCTGGCTGGCCTAATTGAGCAAATAAAAGAAATAATCCAGGACGCAACATTTTTCCTTGCTGTTGGGCACAGTCGTTAAGCAGTGCTTGAATCGCTTGGTTGTTTGAAGATAATAATTGATGCATCAGCGAACGAACATCATTCAGCTGCTTAGCAATCTGAGGGTAATGTTTCCATAAATCTAACATGATTTAAATCCTTTCCTGTCCCAACAATTAGTTGCTTGGTAATCTCTAAATATTATTAAACCACATTTTTTTAAATAGCGGAAAGAATAAAATTGGAGGTAGATAATATGTCGAATAAAATGACACTTCCAGTCTTTTTGGAACTTGTCGAAATTAAGGCGAAAACAGCCAGTGTCTTGCCATTTATTTTGGGGGCATGTTTTAGTTGGTTCAATTATCAATCCATTCATCCAGGGTTGTTGGTAGCCTTTTTTGTTGCCATGTTTATTTTCAACATGTCGGTTGATATCATGGACAATTATAACGATTATCATCATGCGGTTGATACCAATAATTATCGGCAAAAGACTAATATTATTGGCCGTGAGAATTTATCATTGCACCAAGTCTTTTGGATGATGGTCAGCATGATCGTAGTCTCAGCTGCGATTGGTTTATGGATCGTCACTATCGTGGGTTGGCCGTTGCTGGTTATGGGAGCCATTTGTTATTTGGTCGGAATCTTTTATTCGTCTGGGCCACGACCGTTATCAAGTCTGCCGTTAGGTGAATTATTTTCTGGACCAACGATGGGCTTGATGATCACCTTAATCTGTGTTTATATCAATACTTATCAAATGTTCAGTTGGGATTGGGCAAACCTAGGGAGAATTTTGCTGATTTCACTGCCTAATACGTTATGGATCTCAAATTTGATGTTGGCTAATAATATCTGTGATTTGGATGAAGATGAAAGTAATCAACGATATACTTTAGTTCACTATCTTGGAAAGAGACGTGCACTACATTTATTTGTTATAATGAATGTGATAGCGGTGATCAGTCTAGTTGCAGCGGTGGCAGTCAAGATTGCACCATGGACAGTCCTTTTGGCCTTGCTGGCTTTACCGTTTATTATTAGTCAGATCCGGCTGTTTCTAAAAAAACAGGTCAAGCGGGAAACGTTCATTTGCGCAGTTAAGATCTTAGCTGTCGGTGCTGCTAGTCAAGCATTATTTTATTTAGTGTTTATGCCGTTTGTTTAAATTTTATAAGGAGATGGATAAGTTGAAGGAAGTAGTTATTTTAGGAGCGGGTTATGCTGGTTTACGGGCCTTGCATCGCTTGCAGGCTCAAAGCAACAGCAGTTTTCATATTACTTTGGTTGATCGTAATGATTATCATTATGAAGCAACTGATTTGCATGAGGTGGCCGCTGGAACTCAAACCAGAGAAAAGATCACTTATGCGATTAAAGATGTGATCAACCCATCAGTTACGACTTTTATTCAAGCAACTGTTGAGAAAATTAATCGTGATCGCCAAGAAATTGATCTAAAAAATGGTCAAAAATTGCATTATGATTATCTGATCGTTTCGCTGGGCTTTCGCTCGGAATCATTTGGCATTCCAGGAGTGGAAGAACATGCTTTAGAAATGGTTGATGTTGAAACGGCTGAAAAAGTTTATCAGCATTTAGTCAGTCAAATGAAGGATTATACGCACACTCATAATCCAGCTAGTTTGCGGGTAGTAGTTTGCGGTGCCGGTTTTACGGGAATCGAATTGCTAGGTGCTCTATGTGATGCACGTCGTCATTTAGCTTCAATTGCTGGGGTTGAGCCGCAAGAACTGGAATTTTATTGTGTGGAAGCTGTTACTCGTTTATTGCCAATGTTCGATGAAGAATTGGCTGATTATGGGATTTCGCATTTAAAGAACTGGGGCGTGAAGTTTTTAACTGGTAAACCAATCAAAGCCATTAAGCCTGATACGGTTGTTTATCAGGAAGACAAAGAAACCGGTACTACCAAGAATTTGACTGCCAAGACGATCATTTGGACAACAGGTGTCAGCGGCAGCCGGGTAATGGAAGTATCCGGTTTCAAACAGCGCCGGGGTCGGGTCATGGTTGCTGATGATCTAACTGATCCAGAATATAGCAATGTTTATATTATCGGGGATGTTTCAGCAGTTATGAATGCCCAAAACAATCGACCGTATCCGACAACAGCACAGATTGCTTTAAAAATGGGTGATCAAGCCGCTAAAAACTTATTAGCTCAGCTTAAAGGAGAGAAAGGCGACAAATTTACGTTTGAATCAGCTGGCTCAGTTGCATCAATCGGTAATACGCATGCGTTTGGCTTAGTCGGTAAGACAGCAATCAAAGGTTATCCGGCTTCATTTGTGAAAAAAGCGATCATGGATAAATCATTGCTGGCAACTGGCGGTTTGAAAGAAATGTTTGCCAAAGGTCGCTTTGACTTGTACCATTAGGCTCAATATTAAAAGCTTTGGCTAATTAGTAGTCAAGGCTTTTTAATAACTACATTTTGCTCATTATTTTGCAAAATGTCAATCTAATTTTTAAATTTTAAATATTTTGGTTGCTAATATTAGTTTATTGGAATTGTTGAATTGTGAAAAATTTGTTAATAAAAAAGCAGCACTAAGCTGTTAAACTTGAGTAGCTGCTATAGCAAATACATGGGGATCAATAAATATTAATCAAACCTTGCGTACCCTGATCGCCAAGTCCTTTGACGTCGACCATGATTTCGTACAAGCGCTTAGCATTGGCGGTTGCTCGCAGATCCAAGCCCATGTTATCGGCCTCCTCTAAAGCAATTCGTAGATCTTTTAAGAAATGCCGGGCAAAAAATCCAGGGGTGTAATCATTCTTTAAAATCCGGGGGACATAATTTTCCATGCTCCAATTGTCAGCACCGCCATTTGACAAAGCTTTCAAGATCTTTTGTTCATCTAAGCCGGCTTTGCGGGTATAGAGCAACATTTCTGTTAAACCAGTCATTGTTCCGGCGATCATGATTTGGTTAGCCATCTTTGCGTGTTGTCCAGCACCGGCCGGACCAAAATAAGTCGTAGTTTGACCAATGATCTTAAAAAGCGGCAGCAAACGATCATAAGCAGTTTTTGATCCGCCAACCATAATTGTTAATGTTGCTTGCTTAGCTCCAATGTCACCACCGGAAACTGGAGCATCCAAAGCAGCAAAATCATGTTTAGCGGCGTACTGACCGATTTTAGCGGCGAGCGAAGGTTTACTGGTTGTCATATCAACAACTGCTGATCCGGGAGTTAAAGTTTTAAAAATCCCTTCTTCTCCAAAATAAACTTCTTCGACATCTTGCGGAAACCCAACCATTGTAAAGACGACTTCGCTAGTTTTAGCAACTTGGGCCGGGCTATCACACCAAACTGCTCCCTTAGCAACTAACTGATCAGCCTTGCTTTTAGTTCGATTATAGACAGCTAGTTTTTGACCAGCTTTTAATAAATTTTCAGCAATTGCCGCTCCCATAACTCCAGTTCCGATAAAACCAATTTTCAAGTGGATCCTTCCTTTCCGAAAATACAACTTAAAAATAAAACGGTACCCTGTTTTCATAATACTGGCTGATTTGACAGGTGTAAACTCAAGTGACTTGTTTAACCCAAAATTTATTTATTTTTCAGCAAGCTTCCCAGCCTTGACGAAACTTCGTTGAATTAAAAGAGAAATTAGTATAAAGGATTCAAGAATCACAAACGCAATTATAGACGAACTTAATGAAAAATTGGTTTGCTAAAGTTATTTAGACTAACTAGGGTGATAAATTTTACTTTTATTCAAAGTTAATAATTATTTTAAATTAACAAAGGTTTATTTTAACTTTTCCTGTTATTATAATTAGTGTAAAGTATTCTACAAAATAGTAATTAAAGTTCTGAATTTGAAGTAAACTTTTAAAATAGGGAACCTTTAGAGGGGAAAATGTTAAAACTAATTATTTTGGGATTTTATATGCCGATTATGCTGACTAGTTTATTGTTAGCACGTCATATTTTCTACACTTATGTCATGGAAAGCTTTGATCACAAATCAATTATTTTGGATTATTTAATGGAAGGATTAATCTTCTTTATTCATGAAATTATAATCATTGATTTTTCTTTTATCAGTTTAGGCTTGATTTGTTTTCAATATGTTTTACCAATTGCTACTTTTTTTCTTGGAAGAAAAAGGTATGCGAACTTAAATTTTATTTTGACACCTTTAATAGTTTTTGGCTTTTTAAAATTAAAAACTGGATTGGTCAGTACAGCATTAATTCAAATCTATTTGAAAGCTTTTTTTGTTTGGTTAACTTGTTGGTTAATTGTTATGTTGAAAAATATCGGTTTTTTTGGAAAGTTTAGCCTGGCTTTATCCTTCATTAATATTTTCAACACGGTGATCACATTTTTTACATTAAGAAATTTTTATAGTATTCAAGATCGGATAATACTTTTTTTATGCATCTTATTTGGAACGGCACTGATTATTATCTTTATTTATGCTTATTTAAGGGATCTTAAGCGGCGTCGTGAAATGAAAAAGCAGATAACTTATGATAGTCTTCATGATCGTTTAACGAATTTATTAAATTATCGAGCGTTCTCAGTTTTTGTTAGTGAACAGACTTCGCAGGATGACCTAACAATCTTGATGATTGATATTGACAACTTCAAAAACTTAAATGATCAGTATGGACATATTGTTGGGAATCAAATTCTCCGCTTTTTTGCGAACAAATTAAACAGTACTTTTTTGAAAGAGTATAAGTATGAGGTGTTTATTTATCGCTTTGGTGGCGAGGAATTTTGTGTTATTATTCGTGATATTTCAGTTACTGATTGCTATCAAACAGTTTTAAACTTAAAAAAAGTTTTAAAGGAGCATCCGTTTAGGTTAAAAACACATCAAAAAATTGATTTCTCATTTTCGGGAGGAATTGCCCGTTCAACTAAAACTATCCATCCTCGTGATGCTTTAAGATACGCTGATACCCTCCTTTATCAGGCTAAAAAAAGTGGCAAAGCAAAGGTTAATTATGGTGAGGAGGATCAGGGATGATTGAGATTCTGTTGATAGGGTTTATACTACCAATGGTGTTATTGAGCTTTTTGTTATCGCGACATACTTTTTTTCATTATGTTTTACATGGTGAAATTAGTTGGGCAATAATGATTTTGTGTGTCAGTGTATTATATGTGGTGCAAGAAAGTTTTATTATTGTTATTTCAATTGATAATTTAAATTATGTTTATTATGG
>NZ_AHYZ01000080.1 GCF_000255495.1 Liquorilactobacillus vini DSM 20605 | reverse complement strand
GACCAATGCAAAACCTGCTTGGTAGAGTTAGCTTTTTTACTGCCGCAAGCTGATAAAAAAGTCAGACTAACTAATGCTGCGGCCGCTAAAGCTGCAACCTGTTTGAACTTCATAAAAATTCCCCCTATGATTTTACGTTGACCTTATATTAATTCTGGTCATTAAGAACTTTTAAGTTAGAGCTTAATTTTCAAACTTAAAAGCTCTTTTATTTAATCAATTAATATTATGATTAAATTATAACTAATATTATAACGGCTAAATTATAAAAATCAACTTTAATTTTAATTTTGCGATAAGAATATTCAAATAAAAAACTTGAGGACCTCGTAAAATGTTGTCGACCATTTTGTAGTACAATCAAATTAAGATGGTAAATTGGAAAGGAGAGCAAGATGAAAATTATTCACTGTGCGGATCTGCATTTAGATTCGCGATTAACGACGCATTTAACCCCGCAACTTGCCCGCCAGCGTAAAACTGAATTATTGAGAAATTTTAAACGTTTGGTTGATTATGCTCAAAACAAGCGAGTTGCAGCTTTGATTATTGCGGGGGATTTATTTGATACGCCAATCATTTCCGCCACTGCGCGAAATCTGGTACTTGACGAAATTCAAAGTCATTCTCAAATTAAATTTTATTATCTGCCTGGGAATCATGAAACTGATAGCTTTTTGGAAGCGGTCGATCATTTGCCGGATAATTTGTTGACCTTTGGAACTAAATGGCAAAGTTATGAATTAGCTAATTTGAATAATTGGCGAATAATGGTGTCTGGTTTGAATATCAACGATCCACAGTTTCAACCGCCGTTAACAACTCCTAAGCTAGAAACAGCTGATTTTAATCTAGTTGTTTTGCATGGTCAAATTTCGCAATATCAAAACAGAAATTTAGCTGATAATATTGCTTTGAATCAGCTAGCAAACCAGGCAATTGATTATCTGGCTTTAGGCCATCTGCATCAATATCAAAGTGGTTCACTACCACCAAGGGGGAAATATTGCTATGCCGGCTGTCTTGAGGGTCGGGGTTTTGATGAGTTGGGTGAACATGGTTTTGTTGAATTAACGATCAATGAGCAGACACATCAATGGCAATCGGAGTTTGTTCCTTTTGCTCAGCGCCGCTTGTTTGAAATTGGGGTTGACATTACAAATTGTCAAACGACCATGGCGGTTGAAAAGCAGATTCAACAACAACTGCAGTCAAGTTCTTGCTCAGCACGTGATTTATTAAAAATTGTTTTAACTGGCAGTATTAGTGAAACAAGTGAGCACAGTTTGCTGCAACTGCAGCAAGATCTGCAAGCGGATTATTATTTTGTCAAAGTTGTTGATCAGAGCAAAATTGCTGTCGACTATCATCAATATTTGAACGATATTTCTTTAAAGGGTGAATTTGTCCGTTTATTGCAGCAGGATCAGACCTTAGATGAACAGCAAAGAGCAAAAATAATTCACTGCGGTTTACGGGCTTTAAACGGAGAGGAGTTGGAAGAATGCGATTGATCAGTTGCCAGATTGAAAACTTTGGCCGTTTGCACGATTTTCAAGCAGCTTTTCAACCGGGATTAAATGTTTTTTTTGAGAAAAATGGCTGGGGCAAGTCAACTTTGACAGCTTTTTTGACAGTGATGTTTTATGGTTTTATCAATGAACATAAGCGAAAAAAAATTGACAATGAACGAAAACGCTATGCTCCATGGCAAAAGGGCGTTTATGGTGGACAAATAATTTTTGAGCAACAAGGGAAAAAGTATCGGCTGGAAAAAACTTTTGGCAGCAAACCAAGTCAGGATACGGTGACGTTGGTTGATGCTTTGACCAATTTACCATCAGCGGATTTTCCTAATCAGTTGGGAGAAAAATTGTTTGGAATTGATCGTGAATCTTTTACCCGTACTTTGTATATTGCTCAACAGAACTGTCAAACGAATGTTACTCCAGGAATCAGTGCTAAGATCGGCAATCTAGCTGATGAACAGGCAGATCTCAACAGTTATCAGCTTGTTAAAGATAATTTAAAACAAGTTTTGAATCATTTAACGCCCAAACGTAAGACTGGCAAGATTAACCAGTTGCTGAACCAGACTGCTGAGATTAAGTCGCGCTTAGCAAATAAACCGACTTTGCTGCAGCAAGCGGCGGTTATTCGTGATGAATTAAAAAAAGAAAAGGACACTCAACAGCAATTGCAAATGAAACAAGCTGCTATTCAACTAGAAATTCACCAAGCGAGTCAGCTTAAAGATCAACAGCTGATCCAAAATAAATATCAAGCTCTTAACGATCAATTAGCAAATACTAAACAGCAGTTAGCCGAAATCAAGCAACAATTTCCGGCAGGAGTGCCAAAACTGACTGATATTCAGCAACTTCAGACTAGGCACGATCGGCTTAAAGTCTTACAGCAAGTGGTTAGCCAGTTACAGTTTTCAACTCAAGAAGCGGCGGATTATCGAACTTGGCAAGAATTGTTTACTGCTCATGAGCTGACAGAAAAGCAACTAACTGATCATCAACAGAAGTATCAAATTTGGCAACAGCAGCAGCAACAACTTGCTCAGCAGCAACTTTCTCAGCAAGAGCAACAGCAATTACAAACTGATCAGCAGTATTTTGCCCAGCATCAATTATCGACTGATCAATTGCAGCAAGTTGGAAAAAATTGGCAACAGTATCAAACTAGCTTAGATCAAATTCAAAAGATCCAAGCAATCTTGGCAGCTCAGCCGCAACAGTCTGCTCAGTTAATACCAACTAATTGGGGATTGTGGATTGCCCTGGGGAATATTTTACTTGCATTCATCGGCCTAGCTAATCAGCAATTGGTGATGGGAATGATTTTTTTATTGCTGGCAGCTTTGGGAGGATTCTGGTTTAGTCAGCAGGTTAAAAAACGAGCAAAACAGTCTGGCAACCCGAAAACTGATGCTTTGTCAGCGCAACTTGTTCAACTACAGGAATTAAATCAACGAGCCGCTGATAATTTGCAAAAAAAATTGCAGTACTTGCGGTTTGATTGGCCGTTGCCAGAAGTTGCAACGCAATTGCCATTAGTTAAAGTTAGATATCAACAGTATCAAAAACTCTTACAGCGAGAGCAAACTTTGCAACAGGATCCCGTAATTTTTCAAAACCAGCAGTTACTTCAAGAAATCAAAGACTTTTTAGACATTTATCACTTGAGACCTGCTGAGCCAGCCGAAATTCCAACTTGCCTGCAAGCGCTAAGCTTCAACTGGCAGCATGCTCGTAGATTAAAGCAGCAAGCAATTAAATTAAAAGCAGCTCAGCAAGAACTGCAAACTCTCCAAAATCAGCAACAAACTTTCTTAACTCAAGCTGCTTTGCCACAAGAAATTGACTTGCAGACTTTGCGAGATAGTGTTCTTAAAATTCAAGAACTTGAACAAACATTACAGCAGCAAATAGTTCAGCTTAAAGATTTTCAGCAAAAAAATAGATCTTCACAACCGCTTTTAACAAAAGTTAGTCAAACTAGATCTTTAGCAGCATTAAATGAATTATTTGAGGCTAACCAGCAGCAACTTAATGATGAAAATGAACATTTCAAAGATTTGTTGGACCAGCAAACAAAACTACAGCAACAGTTAGAAGGCCTGGAACAGCTTGAAGATCAGCTGCAACAATTGCAAGCTCAGCTGCAAACATTAACCAAGCGTTATCAAATCGTCAAAGCTACTGATAAATACTTAACTAAAGCTAAAGATAATTTCTCAGCGCGTTATATGCAGCCGCTGAAACAAGCTTTTGATCATTACCATGCTTTATTAGCAATCGATGATCAGCGTGAATATCAACTGGATTCAAAATTAAATATGACTGCCAAAGAAGCGGGAACCAGACATGAAATCGAGTTTTTAAGTGAGGGTTACCAAGATCTGATTGGAATTTGTCGGCGGATGGCATTGATTGATGCCATGTATCCAAATCAACAGCCATTGATTATTTTTGATGATCCATTTGTCAATCTTGATCAAGCAAAACTACAGGGTGGCTTGAAACTATTGCAAGAACTTGGTCAGCATCGTCAGTTGATTTATCTGACCTGTTATCCAAGTCGAATTCCCAGGCAAAAACAGCAGAACTGATTGTCAGTTCTGCTGTTTTTGCTGATTAAATCTAGGCGTTAAATTTTGCTAATAATTGACTGAAAGCTGGTTGTTGATCCTCGGCTATAGCATATTGCTGACGATATTGATCGACCATTTGATCACCAAAAATTGCCCGTTCAACTGGAACAAAGCTAGTATCAATTGGGTCAACATTCTTAATTTTGGCAGCAAGAACGATTGGCAACCGATTGTCGGCAGCTTGTAACTGATTAATTTTTTGCATTGCTGTTTTTAATTCAGCTAAGTTGGTTGCTCGTAAACCGATCGCACCAAGACCTTCAGCAGCTTTAGCCCAATCAGCACCTTGCAAGTCAATTCCATAAGGTGCTTGATGTGCCAATAATTTTTCGTGCTGAATAAAACCAAAGACTTGATTTTCTAAGACGATATTAATGACTGGCAATTGATACTTGACCTCAGTTAACAGGTCAGGCATAACCATTGCGAAGCCACCGTCACCGGAAATGGTCCAATTCTGCTTATCAGGAAAACTTAATTTACCAGCCAAACCAGCAGGTAATCCGAAGCCCATTGTCCCGTACCAAGCTGACATGCTGAAACGTTGTTGTTGATTTAATGGCAGCTGGCGAATGGCCCATTCGGTATTATTCCCGACATCTAAACCAAAGACGGCATCAGCGGCAGCATTTTTTTTAATTGCTGCCATCACACTTTCTGCCCGTAAACCAGCATGATCATCTTGAGCAAGAGCTTGCAGCCATTTGTCCCAGTTATGCTTATCAGCTTGGGCTGCTTTTAGAAATGGCGTTGGAGCAACACTATAATCTAATTTGAGCAAAGCCTGCAAGAAAAGTTTAGCATCTGACAAAACTGTCAAATCAGCGTCACGCTGTTTGCCAAGATCAGCTAAATTGTTGTTGACTTGGACAAATTTAATATCTGCTGGCAAATAGCGGGCAAATGGGAAGTTAGTACCAACAAAGAGAACCAGATCGGCAGCTTGTGAGACTTCAAAGGCTGGTTTAGTTCCTAACCGACCGCGAGAGCCCATGAAGCTTGGATGATCAGTTGGCATCACGCCAGTTGCCGGCGCAGTTGATAAAACTGGCAAACTGAATTTTTCAGCAACGGCGACGACTTCTTGACGAGCATTGAAGGCGCCTTTACCAACCCAAAGAATCGGCTGCTTGGCAGCTTTCAAAGCTTGTTCAACTGCGTGAAGATCCTCAGCTTTCGGAGCAATTGCTTGTTTAATAGCTTTGATGGAAGCGGTCTTAAAATTGTTAAATTCGATTTCTTGCCCTGAAAGGTCGTCAGGGATAATCACAACTGAAACTGAATGAGTTGCGTAAGCTGAACGGATAGCTTCATCGACGACATAAGGGATTTGTTCAGCATTGGTAACCTGCTTGTGGAACTCTGCCACATCGGCGAAAATCGGATCTTGATTCATTTCCTGGAAGAAGTTGGTATTCATTATCGCTGTTGCTGATTGACCGACGATTGCTAAAACAGGAACATGATCCATCTTGGCGTCGTAAAGACCATTTAGAAGATGAACAGCTCCTGGGCCGGCTGAACCAAAACTAACACCGATTGTTCCAGTTAGTTTAGCATCAGCAGCTGCGGCTAATGCTCCGATTTCTTCATGACGAACTTGAATATATTTAAGATTTTCTCTTTCTTGATAAAGTCCATCAACTGTATTGTTGATGGAATCAGCAGTGATCCCATAAAGGTGATCAATCTTCCAATCGACTAGAACTTTGGCTAATGCCTGGCCTGCTTTTATCTTTGTCATATTAAATCCTCCATTTCAAATTTAATGTTACTTTTTTTATTACAACAGTTACTTTAACACGTATTTTTTAGAAATACAATAGTTTCTGTGATTTTTTTTGTAACAAATATAAAAATAAAAAAGCCAATCAAAAATTGATTGGCGGAATATGAATTAAGTGCTTATTTTTTTGCTTGGTTCTTTTTGCGAGCCGATGCTGGTTTTTCCAGATGTTGATCTGTCAAAGAATAAAATTCTGCTTCAATTTGTGTTAGCTTTAAATCAATTTTATTCAAAACAACTAATCGATAAAAAGCCAAAGCAAAAACAAAACCAAAGAGAAGCACTAAAAGCAGATCCAACAGAAGATGAAACTTGCTGATAAAGGGGTAAAACACGATCAAGATAACGGCAATTAAAAATAGGAACCAGAACCTTGATAGCGATTTTTTAAGAGTTTCTTTTTGCTGAATCAGCTCATAGTAATAATTTTGTAGGTATTTTGTTCTTGAATCAGAATTGTTCATGTATTGTCACCCTTTGTACGTTATTAGCAATAATGATACCATATAATCGTTAAGAAAAAATGGGAGGAATAATGGCTTAAATAAAAAATTACTTTTTGGTTGCTAATTCTTTGATGATTTGATCATTTTGTGCCATGATTACCCAATTTTGTTCAACGATTGCTCTTAAATAATTAGCAGTGGCTTTTTCAGTCGGCGAGTTGCCAGAAAAAATTTTTTTGCTATTTTTGAGTAACTGTTGATCATTAAGTTCGCTTAGAATATTTTTGACTTGAAATAGCTCGTTGTTATTAAGCTTAGCTAAGCCGCGATCTTCTAAGATACCATCAAGTTGATTTTTTCTTAAATATCATTTGCCAGTTCCTTTCGTAAAATTCATTTTGATAATATTTTAACACTTTGAGTCAAAATCAATCGATTAGTTAATAAAATTTTAAAAATGCTAAAGTGATTTTTGAAAGCTAATTAAATTTAATCTTGATCGATAATGCTGCTAATCTGAAACTAAATAATGGTTATAGGTTTTGTTTAGTAGACAAATTGAATAAATTTGAATAAACGCAATAATTTGAAAAAAATTGCTAATTAAGAGTTAAATAGTTTGAAAATATTGGCAACTTATATTAGAATTTCATATTGAAACAATAATTAAAACAGACAGATAAGCTTTGCGTTGTGCAGGGCTTATTTTTATTATCAAGATAAGTGTGGTATAATATGTCTATATTAAACGTTATTTAATTTGCAGATCGGGTTAAATTTGCTGATCTTTTACAAAGATGGCGCAGCCATGGAACTGTAAGAGCACTATAGAGGTAGGGATAGTGCTGGTAAGAGTTAGAATTTGATTTGTTTTTTTGTGATAGAATGTCGGAACAATTTAGTATAACTGTTTTAATTAGAAAGCACTGTTTAAGCAGTGCTTTTGTCAACTTAGTGGGGAACTTATGAGTAAAATAATTCGAGAGATAAAGTTAATAGTTGCTGATCAACCTGATTTTGGTGCTTATATTGGCTCAGAAGAATTAGCACTTGATGGTAGTAACACCGTTAGTGGTCAAGGCCATGTGATCGTTGTTTCTTATGATCCAAAGTTTAGCTTAGCTATGGTTCACCATCAGAATGGCCAACCATTTAGTGGCAAACTATCAAAGCTGGATATTAATTATTCATACTTAATAACAGATGTAAAATTTGCTGATATTCAGGATGACTTGCAAGCTGCTAATGATGCACATCAAAAGACGCCGGAAGAATAAATTAAGTTTAAATTGAAGAAGCAAGTAGGCATGAAATTAAACTATATATTGTTGGAATCAAGAAGTCCTCTGAATAGAGGACTTCTTGATTTTACAATTAAAAAAGTTCTACCGTAAAAGTGACCCATATTTTTGAAATAATTCTACTTAGTTAACGCCTTTACAATTTTAAAATACTAAATTAAAAAAACTGCTACTCAATTGAGTAACAGCCACTCACTGCCAGAAGATTTTTGATTCTCTTTTTTTACGATTTATTGAAATTAGTTAAACACCACATAATACATAAATCTCATAATGCTGGGAATTTAAACACATTTACAATTAGTTGAAACTCATTTAATGGATCATGCCGGACTTGAACCGGCGACCTCCTACATGCGAAGCAGGCGCTCTCCCAACTGAGCTAATAACCCAATGCAATAAAATTATAACTTAAAAAAAGGAAAATTTCAAATGGAGAATTTAATAAAAAGTAGTTGAGTAATTAAGAGCTGAAACTAAAAAATCCCTTTCCAGTTTCATTTTTGGAAAAGGATTTTTTGATTTTAACAAAATTTAAAGTTAATTGATTGGAGCGGCAAACTGACTATTATACAAGTCAGCATAAAAGCCATTTTTCTTCATTAATGAATCATGGGTACCTGTTTCAATGATCATGCCATGATTCATAACTAAAATTTCATCAGCATCCCGGACAGTTGATAAGCGGTGAGCAACGACAAAGCTGGTTCTTCCCTTTAAAAGCCGGTCCATAGCTTGTTGAATCAAAATTTCAGTTCGAGTATCTACAGAACTGGTAGCTTCATCCAAAATCAAAATTTCCGGATCGGCCAAAAATGCTCGGGCAATTGTTAATAATTGCCGTTGTCCCTGTGAAATATTAGAAGCATCTTCGTTTAAAACAGTTTGGTAACCATCAGGCAGCTGGCGAATGAAAGTATCGGCATGAGCAGCTTTAGCAGCTTGATAGACAGCCTGTTCACTGGCATCCTCCCGGCCATACTTAATATTATCGAAAATTGTCCCAGTGAAAAGCCAAGTGTCTTGTAAAACCATGGCAAAGTGTTTTCGAACTTCTTCGCGCGTTAAATTGCGAGTGTCTTGGCCTTTGAGTTTTAAAGAACCACTGTTAATGTCGTAAAAGCGTTCTAGCAGATTGATCATCGTTGTCTTGCCAGCGCCGGTCGGACCGACGATAGCGACTTTTTCACCAGATTTAACGTCCAAGTTCATATTTTTGATCAAAATATTATCTGCAGAATAGCCAAAATCAACTTGATCAAATTTGATTTTGCTGCCATTAGCAGGCTGGTCGTTGATTGCTACTTGGGTTTCTTTCATTTCCGGTTCATCAAGAATTTCGAAAATCCGTTCCCCAGAGGCAACAGCAGCTTGAATCGTATTTGCTAAGTTCGCTAGTTGGGTGATCGGTTGGGTAAACTGATTGACATACTGCAAAAATGCTTGGACGTTTCCTAACGTAATTTGTCGGTGAGCAACTTTGATTCCCCCAGCAATTGCTACTAGGACATAACCAAAATTTTTAACGAAATTCATCATCGGCATAATCAAACCAGAAATCATCTGGGCTTTCCAAGAAGCTCGGTAATAAATGTCATTTTGCTTTTTGAAACGTTTGATACTAGGCTGTTCGCGATTGAAAGTCTTAACAATTGCATGTCCAGAAAAACTTTCCTCTACTTGATCATTTAGCAAGCCAAGACTTTTTTGCTGACGGGCAAAAAATCGCTGTGATTGAGGAGCGATGATCGCAACAACTACCAAACCAAGTGGAACGGTTACGCAGGCAATTAATGTTAGTTGCCAACTGATCGTCAACATCATGATTAAGACGCCAACAAAGGTTACAGCACTGGTTACCATTTGGGCTAAACTTTGCTGCAAAGTTCCGGCAATATTATCCATATCATTGACTGCCCGTGACATAATATCACCGTTAGAATGTGAATCGTAATAATTAACTGGCAGGCGCTGAAGTTTAGCCTTTAAATCAGCTCGCAGACGATAAACAATCTTTTGTGAGACATTTGCCATAATGATTTGTTGGAAAAAGGCTAACGCAGCAGAAATTGCGTACATAATCGCAACAGAAATCAAAATTTGACCAATTTTGGTAAAGTTAATTGGGAATTTAGTGAGATGTTGACCAAGTTTAATTTCACGATAGCCTTTTAAAACGCCATTAAAAATTGTAGTCGTTGCTTGGCCTAAAATCTTAGGCGTAATTATTTGAAAAATCGTTGAACCAATCGCAAAAACCAAAACCATTAGGAAAAGCCATTTCCAAGGCGCCATATATCTGCATAGACGCCAGGTGGTTTTCCAAAAGTTTTCTGATTTGTCAACTTGTCGACCAATATGAGCAGCTGGACCTCTTCCTGGCATTTATATCTCCCCCTCTCGCAACTGCGAATGCATAATTTCCTGATAAGTCGAATTAGTAGCTTTTAAGTATTCATGGGTACCCTGGCCAACGACTTGACCACCATCAAGAACTAAGATCTCATCCGCTTGGGTAACAGTTGCAATCCTTTGGGCCACGATAATGACAATTCCCTGATTGATTTGCGAATCAGCTTTAAGTGCTTGTCGCAGCTGAGCATCAGTTTTAAAGTCAAGTGCCGAAAATGAGTCGTCAAAAACATAAACAGCAGCCGGCTTAATAACCGCTCGGGCGATTGCCAGCCGCTGACGCTGACCGCCAGAAAAGTTTGCGCCACCGTGTTCAACTGGTGCATCAAGTCCGCCAGGCAATGCGCTCACGAAGCCTTGGGCTTGAGCAATTTCTAAAGCGTGCCACATTTGATCATTAGTTGCATCAGGCTTGCCATATTTTAAATTGCTCCTGATAGTACCGTGGAATAGAAAGGCGCGTTGCTGAACAAAGGAAATTTCGCGATGCAGGCTATTTTGAGTGATTTTAGCAATATTAGTCCCGTCTAAAGTAATTTTGCCTTTTTCAATATCATATAAACGCGGTAAAAGGTTGACCAACGTTGATTTTCCTGAACCAGTACCGCCAATAATCGCTAAGGTCTGGCCAGACTTTAAGGAAAAATTGATATTTTGAAGTGCCAATTTTTCAGCGTGATCATAGCGATAGTTCACCTGCTTGAAGGCAAGTTCATGGGTTGCTTGGGTTTGCAGATCAGCAGCAGCTAGATCTTTGACCGAATCAGGAGTCTGCAAAACATCTTGGATCCGACTTGCAGCAGCTTGAGCACGTGGAATGAAAACGAAAACCATTGAAAGCATCATAAAACTAAAAAGAATCATCGCAGCATAGTTCATAAAAGAAACTAGATTTCCAACTTCCATTGAGCGCGTTGAAATTAATTTACCGCCGATCCAAATGATTCCAATATTAGTACCATTTAAGACTAAGGTCATGATTGGAAACATGATTGAAACTAAACTAAAAGCCTTAATCGCGGTATCAGTATACGATTTATTAGCAACTTTAAAACGGTCTTGTTCAAATTGGTCACGTCTGAATGCTCGAATAACGCGGACACCAGTTAAACCTTCACGAAAGACCAAATTAATCCGATCAGTTTTTTGTTGCAAACTTTTAAAGAGTGGGACAGCAAAGTACATGACACAACCGACGGCCAGCGCTAGGAGCGGTAAAGAAATTAAAAAAACAGTTGTTAATCTTGGCTCGTTTAAATAAGCCATGATTCCGGCACCAACTAACATGGTTGGTGACTGGATCATCATGCGCAAAGCCATAATCGTGACATTTTGGATTTGTAAAACATCATTAGTTGTCCGAGTGATCAAAGAAGAGGCTCCAAATTGATCGATTTCATGACTGCCAAAACTTAAAACTTTGGTAAATAATTCTTCTCGTAATTTGGTGCCAAATTTTTGGGCTTGTGTCGAAGCAAAAAAGACATTGCCACTCGCAGCTAGCAGACTAAATAATGCAAAGATAAGCATCTTGCCGCCGATCCGCCAAATATAATCAATATCGCCAGTTATAACACCTTTGTTGATCATATTTGAAGTCAAGGTTGGTAAATTAAGATCACAAAATACTTGAATGATCATGAATATTAGTGCACTTAAAACTGCCCAAGGGGATAATCTTTTACGTGCTAAATTGAACATAAATTCACTCCAATTTCTGTAATTATTTTACAACGCCATTTTCCAACCAGCTTAGCATTGTCAGGCATTGCTTTTTGATTGTTTCAACTGGTTGAAAGTTACCTGCTTGTTGACAATAAAAGTAACGGCCAACCGATCGAAAAAAAATATTTAAGATCATTTCAATTAAACAGCGAAATTGATCAATACCATTAACTTTTAAAAGTTGCAAATTAGTATTTTCATAGAGCTGATTAATTAGCTGTTGCTGACCACCATGAGGCAACCTGCGATGAAGGCGAAAATCATGAGCCTGAATCATGATCTGAAAATAAGTAGCATAAGGACCATTGATTATTTCATTGATACTAATTTGATAAAACTTTCTAGTTGCTAACAACAAATTTCCATCTGATTCATTAAGGGCTTTTAAAAAAGTTTGATTGCGTTCAGTTTGAATTTGGCTGACAAAGTAAAGATAACAATCTAATTTATCTTCAAAGTATTGATAGAAACTGCCGCGCGGGATTTTGGCTCTGCGAATAATTTCGCTAATGGCTGAATCGGCAAAGCTTTTTTGTGAAAATTCGGCCAGAGCCGCTTCAAAGAGTCGCTGTTTTTTTTGCGGATCTAAATGATAAAAAGTTGTTGTGGGCATTTTAAACTCCTTTCTAAAGTTTATATGACAATCTGTCATGTGACAATATGTCATTATAAGCTAAAAATATTTTTTTAGCAAGTCAATAATTTTGAACTTTTACTTGAATTAAGAGGGGATTTTATGGATAAATAAAATTGCTAAATAAGCGCTGTATTCTCAAAATCTGTCGGAAAGCAAAAAAATTCTGAGAACAGTTAAATTAACTATTCTCAGAACTAAAATTACATTACTTAAGCTTCAAATGAAAACAATTATTTAAAATTGATCAAAACCGAATTAATCAATTTCAATATGAGTTGAACTGTCTTCGACTTCCTCCAGCTTTGGCAAATTCAGACTTAATACGCCATTATCGTACTTAGCCGAAACTTTATTACGATCAACGTCTGGTAAATGATACTGACGAGCAAACTGCCCATAAGAACGTTCACTGTATACAACGTTGCCTTCTTTATCACTTTCATCATTGAAGCTGTCACGACTGCCGACAATTGATAGAGTATCATTATCATAGTTGACGTGAATGTTCTTTTTATCAAATCCTGGCATATCAATTTTTACTTGATAGGCATCTTTGGTTTCTTTGATATCAGTTTTTAAATCGGATTTTACTGGTAACTTACTAAATACATTTTTGCCAAAGTCCTTAAAGAAATCATCATTCATCCAGCTGCCTAAGTTTCCTAAAAATCCATTGTAACGGTTTAAATCATTAGCCATCTAAAATCATCCTTTCTTTAATTCCTTGCTTCATCTTCCATAATAAACATTTCCTAAATAAATGCAAATATTTAGCACTCGAATTTTGCGATTGCTAATAAGTTAAAAATATAAATGTTTTTATAACGTAATCTCGTAAGACCTAAGCTTAAGCTAAAATGGCATAGACTAAAACGACTACTAAAGACGGTAGCAGATTAGCTACTTTGATCTTACAATCAAGCAATAAATTTAAGCCAATACAAAAAATCAGCATTGAACCGACTAGTGATAGCCCGTTAGTCATAGCTGTTGTTAAATAAGGTGAAATCAAAGTAGCTAAAAGGGTAATGCTGCCTTCAAAAATGAAAATTGGTAAAGCGCTAAAAGCTGCTCCGATTCCAAGTGCTGAAGTGTAAAGTGCAACAATCACTCCGTCTAAAATAGATTTAGTAAACAGCATTGTCGGATCATGCAACAGAGCATCTTGTAAAGGACCAATTATGGCCATTGCACCGACACAAGTTGTCAAAGTGGCCGCTACGAATCCTTCAATGAAATGAGAATCATCGCTGATGCGTAGCCAATTACCCAAAGATTTAAATTGTTCTTCAATCTTGAGCAATTCCCCTAAAAAAGCCCCTAATGCAAGTGAAACAGCAGCCATCATCAAGCCTTGTGTACTAATTGTCTCCTGCTTGATGACGAGGATTTTACTGAGAGCACCGGCAATGCCAATAAAAATAACGGCAGTTCCTAAAGCTTGCATTAAGGTGGTCTGCATTTTCTTGGTTAAAATTCGTTGAAAAAGATAGCCAACGGCACCGCCTAAAATCACCGATCCAGTATTCGCTAAAGTTCCAATTCCAGTAAACATTTACTTCCCCCGCTTAAATCTGATTTAAATTTATTTTAGCATCTATTTGGAAGAAAAAATTAATTAATTTAAGTTTAAAGGGCTTTTTTCTTAGAAAAATTAGTTAAACAACTCATTGGAAATTCAGTAAGTGGTTGCGGTCGGATCATTGTCTGTTTCTTTTGTTAGTTGCAAAGTGACTTTAGTCGGAGCTGCAGCAACAAATTGATAAATATTCTGTAACTGTTTAATGTAATGCTTAATATCGAATTTTTTGATTGAAGCTTGAATCTTTTGACGTTGAATTTGGTTGCGTTGCTGGTAAAGGATTTGACAAGCTTTGGCAAAAGCAAGTTGATCATTCATTGGGGTTAAGATACCATTCGATTGATCAATAAGATCGCGCGGGCCAGTTGGACAATCAGTGGAAATTACTGGCAAGCCACGAGAAAGTGCTTCAACGACCACCATCGGAAAGCCTTCATATTTTGAACAAAGCAATAAACAATCAGCTTGGTTAATAGCTTGCCAGGGATCTGGAACCCATCCATGCCAAATGATTTTTTTATTAATTCCTAGTTTGATGGCTAACTCTTTAGCAGCTGGCAAATCGACGCCTTGGCCGAAAATATCGATTTGCCATGGAAACTTTAATCGTTTTAAAGTTTCTAAGAGCATTCGCAAATTTTTTTGACCATCTAACAGGATTCGACCAATAAAGATTGGCCGAAAAACTGGATCTTGTGGTACTGGAATTGGCTTTGAATTTTTGACATTAATTGGATTGTAGATTAAAAAAATCTTTGCTGGATCGACACCTAGCTGGATTAGCTGATGCTGGATACCAGAGCTAATAGCTAAATGGTAGTCTGAAAAGGTTAGATCTTGTTTAGCGAAGTAATTGGTTTCCAAAATTGAAGTATGTCCCCACGAGATAATTTTATAATTTAAAGCAAATTTTTGGCGGATTTTAAAGGCTAAACGATTAGCTTTTCCTTCAAGTCCTAAAACTATCTCAGGTTTAAAACTCCGGATATTATTGGTAATAAAGTTAACTTGGCTTGCTGGTGACTTTTGCTGACAAATTTTAACTATATAGTTTGTTGAACGTTGAATCCATTGCAGCCAGTCGGGTTTACCACTAGCTGGGACAAGGACTTGGTAAGTATTTTTCAAATCATGGTTGATTAATTCAGAAATTACGCGTTCGGTTCCACCATGACCTTCCAAAAATTGTGTAATCAAAGTAATTTTCATTCTTAAATTCCTCCTTAAAAAATTGCTGACTTGATAATTGATTAAATGAATAATCAAGATTCCTTTTTTGCTTGTCTGCGTAACTCAAATTGAACTTTTTCTAATGATTTGCCACTGGTTTCTGGAACGACTTGATCACAAAAGATAAACGCCAAAATATTGGTTAATACAAAAATCAAGAAAGTCTTTGCTAAACCAATTGAGCTTAACAGGACTGGGAAAACTAAACCAACTGAAAAATTACCCAGCCATAAGCAAAAGGTGGCGATTCCCATACCGACACCTCTAATTTGTTGGGGAAAGATTTCTGACATTATAACCCAAGTGGTTGGGGAAACTAAGCTTTGGAAAAAGAACAAGAAAATCATTGAAAGACCAATGATTAAAAAAGGAAAAATTTTCAAATTGCTTAGCTGAACTGAGCACCAAGTAATTCCGGCTAGTGAACAAGTTGTTATGCCAATTCCGCTTAAGAGCATCTTGCGCCGTGTCCAATGATCCATTAACCTCAGACCTATATCCGCAGCAATTACCGAGATAACACCATTGCCAATATTGGCAATTAAAGCTGCATGATGATCAAGTCCAGTTTTGAGCAAGATAGTCGTCCCATAATACATAATTAGGTTAATTCCAATGATTTGCTGAACGATTCCCAATCCGATGCCAATTAAGAACGTTTTTCGCACAACTGGTGATTTTAATAATTGCCAATCAAAAGATTGTGGTTGCTGCTGGACAAGACTTTTTTGAATTGCACTAATTTCGGTCTTGATTTGTATTCGATTGTCTCGTAAGGAACGCAGTATTTTGATAGCCATTGGAAGCCGCTGGTTTTGAATAAGCCATCTGGGCGATTCAGGTATAAAAAAAACACCAATTAGCAGCAGCATTGCAGGAATCATACCAAATGCAATCATCCAACGCCAAATACCATTTGTATTAACCAAAAGATTTCCTATAATTGCATTGACCATAAAAGCTAATAATTGACCACTTGTGATCATTAAATCGTTCTGGGCGACTAGCTGTCCCCGTAACTTCTCCGTTGCAATTTCAGAAAGGTAAGTTGGGACAACTCCTGATGCACCACCGACAGCCAAACCTAAAATGAAGCGAAAAACAATTAACAGAGGCGCATTTGAAGCGATTGAACAGCAAAATGTCCCACCCAAGAAAATGAATGATAAATAAAAAAGCAGCTTTCTGCGACCGTAGCGATCAGCTAGTTGTCCGGCAATTAATGCCCCAAAAGCTGCTCCAAGTGTTAAGCTGCTAGTGACTAGACCCTGTTGTAGTGGTGAAAGGTTTAGTTCAGATTGGGCTGCCATATAAGGCAAGGCACCATTAATGACTCCAGTATCGATTCCAAACAGCAAACCACCAAGCGTTGCGATGCAGGCGATAATCCGCATTTTGCGTTCGGCATGCATCGCTGAAATTTGCTTAAAAAAGCTTGAAAAGTTTCTTTTCAAATTCTAAACCTCCTCATTTAAAAATCCTTTTTTAAATTTTTTAGCTCACTCAGTGAAAAATCCCACTTGTTTTTGAGCAACTGCATTATAAGCAGAAGTTAGAATTAGCCTTTGATAGTTCAAAACTCCTTCGATAATCTATTATATACAAGCAATTTTGATATGTTAAATAAAACGTACTTTTTTATTATTATTAGGTTTTCTTATAATTGAGTAAACTGCTTTAAAATTAAAAAAATATATTAAATGGTGTTTTTAATTTATTAGTGTATAATTCAAATTATATGTATTGATAATTATGGAGGTGAGAAACATTGACGATTTTTAAAAAGCTATCATGGTTTTTCAAAGAACAAAAGCAATCATATTTTAAAGGCATCTTTTTTTTATTAATGGTAGCTTTGGCCAATATTATTCCACCAAAAGTAGTTGGAATTATCATTGATTTGATCCAGCATCATCAATTAAAGCCGACTACCTTGTCAGGCTGGCTGCTGCTGCTAATTATCGTGGCAGTTTTTCAATATCTTTGTCGTTTCTCATGGCGCAAGTATATTTGGGGCAGTGCGGCCTTGCTTGAAAAGAAGTTGCGGGGACGGTTGATGGACCATTATTTAAAAATGGACGAAAATTTTTATCAGCAGCATCGAATCGGCGATTTAATGGCACATGCAACCAATGATGTCAATGCGGTTCAAGAAGTAGCTGGTTATGGAATCTTGACGCTGGCTGATTCTTTAATTACTGGTGGAACGACTTTAGCTGCGATGATTTTTCTTGTGGACTGGCGCTTAACTTTAATTGCGATTTTGCCTTTGCCATTATTGACATTATTATCAAGCAAATTAGGTGGTAAAATTCATCAAGCTTATGATGATTCGCAAGCTGCTTTTTCCAGAATCAATAATAAAACACAAGAAAGTATTCAGGGGATCCAAGTGATTCGCACTCTCGGACAGGAAAAAGAAGATTTAGCGGATTTTAAAAAGCAAGTTAATGAAGTAATTCAAACAAATCAAAAAGCTTATCGCTTGGATGCACTTTTCGATCCGCTGACAAGTTTGATTATTGGTTTAGCTTATGTCATGACGATCATCATTGGTGGAATGATGGTTTTAAAACAAACTATTTCAATTGGGCAATTAGTGTCTTTTATTGCATATATTGGTAATTTGATTTGGCCAATGTTTGCGATTGGTGGCTTGTTCAACGTAATTGAACTTGGGAGTGCCAGTTACGATCGGATTGAGAGACTGTTGCGAATTAAAAGTCAAATTACGGAATTGCAGGGGGCAATTACAACTCCGCCACAAGGAGAGCTGAAATTTGCAATTAGTGAGTTTAGTTATTCGCGGGCCAAACAACCAGCTTTGATTGATCTTGCCTTCAGTTTAAAAAATGGCCAAACTCTAGGGATTGTTGGGCCAACTGGTGCTGGGAAAAGCACGTTGCTGCAATTGCTGGTTCGTAGATTTGATAATTATCATGGCAAAATAACCTATGGTGGTATTGATATTCGTGACTATTCATTGGACAGTTACTTACCAGCGATTGGATATGTTCCCCAAATTAGTTTGTTGTTTTCCATGTCGATTGCTGATAACATTCGTTTTGCCAAACCGACAGCTTCCCAAGCGGAAATTGAAAGGGCTAGTTCGTTGGCTGGTTTACAAACTGATATTTTATCATTTCCAGCAGGTTTTAAAACGCAAGTTGGCGAACAGGGAATTACACTGTCAGGCGGTCAAAAACAGCGCTTATCAATTGCACGAGCAATCTTATTGAATCCTGAATTGTTGATCTTGGATGATGCACTTTCTGCCGTTGATGCTAAAACTGAACAACAAATTTTGCAAAACTTAAAGTCAATTCGGCAAAACAAAACAACGATTATTGCGGCTAGCCGTCTAAGCAGTGTTGCTGCCGCAGATAAAATTATTGTTTTGGATCACGGGAGGATTGTCCAGCAAGGTCAGCACCAAGCACTGATCAGCCAAGCTGGTTGGTACCAAAGAACATTTCAAATCCAGCAAAAGAAGGTGTTAAGCGGTGACTGAAAAAGGCAAGTCAGTTTGGAGTAAATCATTTACTTTCAAAGAACAATGGCTGATCATTAAAAGACTATGGCCATATGCTCTACAATTTAAATGGCAATTTGTGATTGCAATTTTGGCAGCTGCTGGTTTAAGTGTTTTGAATGTTCTGCTGCCAAGGCTGCTGCAATTTTATATGGATCATGTTTTAACTAACAAATCTGCTAGTTTACAAATCTTATTAGCGTTTGCCGGCTTGTATTTTTTAGGAACCTTACTGAAAGCGGGATTACAATTTATTCAATCGTTTTCCTACTCAATGGGTGCGGAACGTTCGCTTGAAAAGATTCGGGTGGATTTATTTGCTAAGCTGCAGCAGGTTGGAATGACATTCTTTGATCAGACGCCGGCTGGAGCCATTATTTCCCGAGTTACTAACGATACTAAAACGCTGTATAATTTTTGGATGTTGTTTTTGTCGCTATTGGTAGCCAGTTTTTCAATTATTTCGGCAGTGATTGCGATGTGGTTGACTGATCAAATGTTGACTAGCTGGATGCTATTATTTTTGCCGGTATTATGTTTAGTGATCATTTATTATCAAAAATTTAGTTCAAAAATATATCGACAAATGCGGGAATTATTAAGCCATTTGAATGCGAAACTTAATGAAGATTTGATTGGAATCGACATAATTCAGCAATTTCGCCAGCAAGTTAGAATTCAAAAGGATTTTGAAAAGACCAATCAAAAATATTTTCAAAGCCGCTTGGCAATGATCAAAGTTGAGTCTTTACTGCTTTATCCGGTGGTAACATTGATGTTTCTATTAGCCGAAGGGATAACCTTGGCTCATTTTGGTTTTAAAAGTCAAACAATTTTTGTGCAAGCGGGTTTGATTTATGCTTTTATTTCCTACTTGCAGGCCTTTTTTAATCCAATGAGCGATGTAATGAATTATTTGACTTTTTTTCAAGATGGAATGGTTGCCGGCAGTCGAATTATTAAAATAATTGATGAACCACTTAAAATTCCAATACAAAATGAAGAGTCAGCTTTTAAGATCACTAATGGAAAAATTGAATTTAAGCATGTTTGGTTTGCTTACCAGCCTGGTAAACCGATTTTAAAAGATATTTCATTTGTTGCTTATCCTGGTCAGACAATTGCTTTTGTCGGTCAGACTGGAAGTGGTAAAAGTTCAACAATTAATACATTAATGCGGTTTTATGAATTTCAAAAAGGTTCGATTGAAATTGATGATCATAATATTCGAGAATATCGTCAACAAGAGCTACGAAAAAAAATTGGCTTAGTTTTGCAGGAACCATATCTATTTTATGGAGATATTGCATCAAACATTCGTATGTTTGATCAAAAAATGACTGATTTGCAAATTAAGCAAGCCGCTGAATTTGTTCAAGCAGATAAATTTATTGCGGATCTTCCAGAAACTTATCACCAGCCGGTTTCCGAAAGAGGGATGACTTATTCAGCAGGGCAACGCCAACTGCTGGCATTTGCACGAACAATTGTCCGGGATCCTAAAATATTGATTCTTGATGAAGCAACTGCTAATTTAGATACGCAAACTGAAAAACTAATTCAAAAAAGTCTAGCCAAAATGCGCAAAAATCGGACAACGCTCATTGTGGCCCACCGCTTATCGACGATTGAAGATGCTGATTTAATTTTAGTCTTGGATCATGGCCAGATTGTTGAACGTGGGACTCATCAGCAGTTACTGGAATTACGCGGACAATACTTTAAAATGTATCAACTGCAGCATCAGCAAAACAAATAACAAATAAATAAAAAACAAAAAAGTTGTGATTAGCAATAGTTGATCACAACTTTTTTGTTTTGCCTATTTGAATTATGGACGCTAAGAAATTAAGAATCAATAATTGGGCACCCCAAAAAATTTGTTTTTAAATAACTTGCAAGCCATGTTAGAAGACCTATACATCTTATAAATTAATTTTTTAAAACAAGAAAGCAATTTTTTATTCAGATACGAAATATTTAAGTGAAAATTCATGTGAAAGCATAAAAATGCCAGCTTTTAGGTTTGTGTTATATAAATTGACATTAGCTTTTGCATAAATTATAATTCGACTAAATTTAAAGAGAGTCAGGGGGATCAATTCATGTATCAGCAATTACATGCTTTACCACAAGCGGAGCAAATAGAATTATTAACACGACATTTAGTTTCAATTAACAGTGTTAACGGAACAACTGGTGAAATTGATTTAGCTGATGAATTAGTGAAGATTTTACAAAGCTTTCCAATCTTTCAGCAACATCCAGATTGGGTTTGGACGCAATCCTTGCCGCATGATCAGTTAAACCGCAAAAATGTTTTTGCGTTGTTAAAAAAGCCGGGTTGCTGTCGAACGATCATTTACCATTCTCATTTTGATACTGTTGGGATCGAGGATTTTGGTTCTCTTGAAGCTTCAGCCTTTGATCCAACTGCTTTGGAGAAGTATTTTGCAAGTTATCAAGCTGATCATGAAGTGCAAGCTGACGCTCAGTCAGGTGATTGGTTATTTGGGCGTGGGGCGTTAGATATGAAAAGTGGTGATGCAGTAAATTTAGCTAATTTATTATATTTTAGCGAACATCCTGCTGAACTTGCTGGTAATCTTTTGTTCATGGGAAATTGTGTTGAGGAAAATGATCACAGTGGGGTGATTGCAGGCTTAAGTGAACTGCATCGTTTGCAGATCGAGCAGGGTTTGAAGTATGTGACTGCCATTAACACGGATTTTAACAGTCCTAAATATGCTGGAGATAACAACAAGTACGTTTATTATGGAGCAGCAGGCAAGATGCTGACTTGCTGTTACATCAAAGGAATCGAAACCCACGTTGGCAATACTTATTCTGGGATTGATTCAACCTTAATTGCTAGTCAAATCAATTTACTGCTCAATAATAATCCCAAATTTGTTGAAAGAATTCCCAATGAAGAAGTCTTACCGTCAGCTTGTTTGCAACTGCGAGACCAAAAAGATTTTTATAATGTTCAAACTGCCAAAGTAACTGAAATGTATTTCAATACTTTTACTTACCAACGGCCAGCAGCTGATACTTTAAGATTATTCAAAAATGCAATTGAGAAAGCTGGCCAACAGCTGCTTAAAAAACTGGCAGAGCGGCAACAGAAATTTTTCTCTGCCTTAGGGATGCCAGCAGTTGCGGAAAATAAGCAGCTGTTTGTTTACACCCTGGTTGAGTATTTGGCTTATTTAGAAAGGCAGGGTTTGAATTCAGCAGCTTTAGTTGCGGAGTTTGCTCAACAAGCGGATCAATTTGATCGGCGTCAAGTTGGTTTTAAATTGATTGATTTTTTAGATCAGCATCTTAATGATAATCACGCAAAGGTTGTTTTATTTATTGCACCACCATTTTGTCCGCACAACAGTGTTAAAAAAACAACGACGGTTTACCAACAGTTGCTCAAGGTTTTAGAGGAATCACAAAATCAAGCTGAAATCAAACTTAAGGAATTTTTCCCTTATTTATCGGACAGTAGTTATTTAGCGATTGATGAAACCAGCGAAGAGTTGAGTCGTTTGCAAGCAAACTTTCCGTTGGCAGAGCAAATCTATCCGCTGCCTTTTGCTCAAATGCGCAAGCTAGCAATTCCAGCTATAGATATCGGTGTCTATGGAAAAGGTGCCCATACTTGGAAAGAAAGAGTTTATAAACCATATTCATTCAACATTTTGCCAACCTTGATTCGCAAATTTTCCCAGCAAGTTTGGCAAGCAACTAAGGAGTGATCAAATGTTTGTTAAAGATGGAACTAGTAAATTAAACCGTGTCCTAACTTGTCCACCAACTTTTTTGCAAATGGCTGCACCAATTAACGAAATTTCAAAAAAGTATGCTGATCAGCCATTAAACCAGTCCAAGTTAATGGCTGAGTATCAACAATTACTGGATGCATATGCTGAAGCAGGAGTTGAAGTTGAAGAACTGACTACTGACCCGTCAATGACAAATTCGGTTTTTGCCCGTGATTTTGGCGGTTGTGTTAAAGAAGGCTATATTTTAGGACGTTTTAAGGAAAGCTTGCGATTTTTTGAACGTCAAGCATATGAAAAAAAGATGGCGGAACTAGGAATTCCTAAAATTGTTGAAGTTAAAAATGGCTTTTTTGAAGGAGGTGACTTTGCTTTTTTAAATGAAAAGACAATCGCTTTAGGGATGATTGCCAGGACCGATCAGAAAGGTTTTTCTGAGGTTCAAGCTGGATTAGCTAAATATGGCTATCACGTTTATCCAGTTCCTGCTGATGCGCGTTACTTGCATTTAGATATGTGTTTCAATTTAGTCGCAGATCACTTAGCAGTTGCCTATCGTCAAGGCTTACCGGCTACTTTTTTGCAATTGCTTAATCGATTAGAAATTGAGATTATCCCAGTAAAAGAAGCAGCTATTTTTCAACATGGCTGTAATTTAGAGAGTCTTGGAGAAAAGCGGGTTTTATCATTAGCACAAAATAAAACTGTTAATCGTCAATTGGAAGCTCATGGAATTGATGTTATTGAATTGGATATTACAGAAACGCTTAAAGCAGGTGGGGGGCCACACTGCATGACTTTTCCGCTGAGTCGCGGATAACGGAGGGAGCAAGCTATGAAAAAGGGATGGAAAAAAGTTTTAGCAATTGTTGGGACGGGCTTAATTACCAGTCTAATTTTAGCTGGTTGTTCGAGCAGCAGCAAAGATAATAGTGTCAAAAAAATTCAGGATAAAAAAACAATTACAGTTGGGACTTCAGCTGATTATGCACCATTTGAATTTCCAATTGTTAAAAATGGGCAAAAGAAGATCGTTGGTTATGATATGCTGATTGCCGAAAAAATTGCTGATAACTTAGGCGTCAAATTAAAAATTGAAAATACCGAATTTCCTTCACTGATTTCAGAGTTAAAAAATAATAAAATCGACATGATTTTGGCTGGCATGGTTTCAACTAAACAACGGCGCAAAGTAGTAGCTTTCTCGCGGTCATATTATACAGTTAAAAATGTTTTATTGGTTCAAAAAAAGGATGCTAATACCTACAATACAATTGCTTCATTAAAAGGTAAACAAATTGGTGCCCAGCAAACAACAACGCAAGAATCCATTGCTAAACAGCAGATCAAAGGTGCGAATGTGGTCACGGAATCAGTTTTGACCAGTTTAACCACTGAACTTTCGCAAGGAAAATTAGCTGGCGTCGTTGTTGAGAATGAAATTGCTGATAATTATTTAAGACAGTTTCCTAATAAATATGCAGTTGCTAAAGTTAAACTGACAACTCCTAAAGATCAACGTTCAGTTAATATAGCAGTCAGAAAGTCGGATAAGGCTTTGCTCAAAAGAATTAATAAAGTCTTAATAAAATTGCAAAATAATGGAAAAATGGCTAAAATGTTAAAGCAAGCACAGGTTTTACAAGACAAATATGGTAAATGAGTTTGATTTTTAAGGAGGAAGTTCATGTTCGGTTTCATGAAACAGTATTATCCAGTATTTCTTGAAGGAACGGCCCAAACGATTATAATTTCAATTATTGGCATCCTGATCGGTATTTTATTAGGTTTATTATTTGTTATGATGCGGCTTTCAAAGTTAAAAGTTTTTGAGTATCTAGCACGTGTTTATATTGCAATCGTTCGTGGAACACCTTCAATGATTCAGGTAATGCTGATTTATTATACTTTATCAAAAGTAATTTCTGTACCCCAAGTTCAGTTTCTAGGGTCGGGACTTGATCGCGTGATTCCTGGTTCGATTGCTTTAGGGATTAATTCTGGGGCTTATACAGCTGAAATTTTCCGCTCAGGGATTATTTCGATTTCACGCGGTCAGACTGAAGCCGGCTTGTCATTAGGGTTAAGCGAAAAAACGACGATGTTTTCGATTGTTTTGCCGCAAGCGGTGCGTAATATCTTGCCTGCTTTGGGTAATGAATTTATTTCACTGATTAAAGAGTCATCGGTTTTATTTTATATCGGTGTTCAAGAAGTCACTGCCCAAGCGTTAGGAGTTGGTGGGACACTGTACAATTTTGTCCCACCACTGATTGTTGCTGCTTCAATTTATTTTGTACTGACATTTTTGTTGTCGCAGTTGATGCAATTCATTGAGAAAAAAATGGGCCGTAAATATATCCAAAGCAATTAAGGAGAGTTTATAAGATGACAGTTGAGCCAAATATTATTGAAGTCAAAAATTTAAAGAAAGCATACGGGGAAAATGTCGTTTTAAAAGACATCTCCTTCACCGTTAAAAAAAGCGAAAAAGTCGTTTTAATTGGACCATCTGGTGGCGGAAAAAGTACCTTATTACGTTGCTTGAATCGCTTAGAGGACTTTTCTGGACAGGTAATTTTTGAAAACCAGGACCTCAGCGCCGCTAGTAAAGAAAAATTGCGTGCTTTGCGACAAAAGATGGGAATGGTTTTCCAACAGTTCAATCTTTTTCCGCATAAGACAGTTTTGGAAAACATTACTTTTGCACCAATTAAATTAAAGATTTCCTCGCTACAAGCTGCCCAGAAAAAGGCACTTGATTTGTTGGAACAAGTTGGTTTGAAGAACAAAGCCAATGCTTATCCGCAATCGCTTTCTGGTGGGCAGCAACAACGGGTGGCAATTGCCCGGGCATTGGCGATGGATCCAGAAGTAATGTTGTTTGATGAGCCGACTTCAGCACTGGATCCCGAAATGGTCGGCGATGTTCTGCAAGTTATGGAAAAACTGGCTACCGAGGGAATGACCATGATTATTGTTACGCATGAAATGGGCTTTGCTCAGGAAGTAGCTGACAAGGTCATATTTATGGATCAAGGCCAAATTGCTGATAGCGGTAGTCCAGCATATATTTTCAAAGAAACAGCTAATCCGCGGACCAAAGAGTTTATTTCAAAAGTTATGTAGGATTAGACCAGTTTTAGGAGACGGTGAAAATGAAAACTTTATATGAAAGATCCTTAGCAGTCTTACCACCAGTGGCTGCTCGTGCAACTGAACTTGGGGTTACTAAGGGTCGAGGAATTTATTTGCTGGGTGAGGATGGTCAACGTTACTTGGATTTTGCTGCCGGAGTGGGGGTCGTCAATTGCGGTCATAATCATCCTAAAATTGTGACTGCGATTGAAGAACAATTGCAGCAATTGATTCATGGTGGACATAATGTAGTTTATTATCCTTCTTACATTGAGTTGGCTGAAAAGTTGACCAAGCGTGTGGGTCAGGATTATAAGGCCTATTTTTCAAACAGTGGAGCTGAAGCTAATGAAGGAGCTGTCAAACTAGCATTGAGTGTGACAAAGCGCAATGGAATTATTGCTTTTTCTCGTTCATTTCATGGTCGGACTTTGTTAACAGCAGCTTTGACGGCTTCCAATGCTCGTTATCGTCAAAACTATGAAGGTGTTTTGCCACCGGTTTATCATGTTGATTTTCCAGACATTGATAATTCTAAATTGAATGAACAGCAAGAAATTCAACGGTGTTTGGATCAGCTGCAGCAATTATTTACTAATATTTTAACTCCACAACAAACAGCTTGTATTATCGTTGAGCCAGTTCAAGGGGAAGGCGGCTATTTACCAGCTCCTAAGTCGTTTTTAGCTGAATTGCGGCGAATCTGCGATCAATATGGAATTCTGCTGATTTTTGACGAAATCCAATCTGGTTATGGTCGAACGGGCTACTTGTTTGCCAAGGATTATTATGGGATTGAACCAGATATTTTGACTGCTGCCAAAGGAATTGCGAATGGCTTGCCCTTGAGTGCTGTGCTAGGGAAGACAAAGTATATGGATCAATGGCTGCCAGGAGCTCATGGTGGGACATTTGGCGGAAATCCACTGGCTTGTGCCGCAGGAGTGGCAGTCTTAGATATAATGGACGAAGAATTTTTAACGACTGTTCGCCAGAAAGGTGAATTCTTTAAGCAAGGGTTGCGCCAGTTGCAGCAAAAATATCCAGTGATCAGCAGTGTCCGAGGCTTGGGCCTAATGATTGGGGTAGAGTTTCGCTCAGTTGACCAAAAGCAACCGTTAACTGAGCTGGTTGCTAAAATTAGACAAGAAGCCTTGAAACGCAAATTGATTTTACTAAACTGCGGAGTTGAGCATAATGTGATTCGCTTTATTCCACCATTAATTGTTGAAAAGAATCAATTGCAGCAAGCTCTCAAGATCCTTGATGAGAGTCTTGCCGCTAGTCTTTAAATTCTGAAGGGTGAAGTTATTTGATTAAAAATTTTGATTTTAGAAAGTATGCTGCTGATTGCCAACCTTATATCCCTGGTGAAAGCGAAGCAACGGTTTTAAAACGTTATGGATTGGATTTTGTTGTCAAGTTGGGTTCTAATGAAAATCCTTATGGCCCTTATCAGCATGCGCGTCAGGCGATTATTGCGAGCACTAAGTATTTAAATCGCTATCCTGAAGATGAATATCGGACCTTAACAGCACAACTGGCTAAATTAAATCAGGTAAAGACCGAAAATGTTGCTTTAGGCAGTGGAGCAGGCAACATAATTGAAACAGTTGCTCGGTTATTGTTAGACGAAGGTGATGAGGTTTTAATTGGTGAGCCTTCTTATCGTTTATATCGCGAAGTATCGCGGTTAATGGGAGCAAAAATTGTTCTAGTCAAGGCTCAAACTAATTTATCTTTTAATTTAGCTGATTTTAAAAGCAAAGTTACACCGCAAACCAAGTTGATCTGGCTTTGCAATCCGAATAATCCGACAGGTTTGATCAATTCAGCAGCAGAAATCGAAGAATTGATCGATCAAGTAGCAGATGATGTTTGGGTAGTGGTTGATGAAGCTTATGCAGATTTTATTGAAGCTGGTATGCGGCCAGATTTAGTTTCCAAAATAACGCATAAAAAAGTTATTATTATTCGAACCTTCTCAAAATTTTTTGGTTTAGCAGGGGCCCGCGTCGGCTATTTGGTAGCTAACTCTACGGTCATTAAAATGTACAATACAATCACAGAGCCATTTTGCGTTAACCGGACCGGATTGTTTGCCGCGTTAGCAACTTTGACCAAAGATCAAGCCGAAGCCCAAAAAGTAAAAAAGCAAATTTCACTGCAACGCTCAGATTTGTTTCACCAGTTGAAGCAACTTGGCTTTGATCCAATTGCATCACAGGCTAATTTTATTTTAGTCAAAATTCCCCAAAATCTGGGAACGGCGGATCAATTGGCGATGCGTTTAATGGAAAAAGGTGTTATTATTCGATCAGCAAGTGGTTGGAATTTACCCGCAGATGTTCGAATCACAATTGGTAAGCCGGAAGAAAATCAATACCTAGTCAAAAAAATCTCTGAATGTCTTAAATGAAATTCAGCAGTTAAAGAAATCTGAGTGTTTCCGCTGCTGGATTTTTATGGACAATTTTCGCAAAGTGTTTTAAATTGTTCTCAGATGGTTTGTTTGCAAAATTGTCAAAGGAGAAGAATAGATGAAATTTGGAGTAGTCGGAATTGAAAAACGGGCCTTGAAGGAATATTTACCATTATACTTTTCAATGCGTGACTCAGGCGATTTTTATTTTGCAGTTCAAGATGAAAAAATTGAACAAGCATTAATGCAAAAATATCGTTTAAGCCACTTATATCATAACTTGCAGCAATTACTGGATCTGGGAATTGATGCTTGCTTTATTCATGGCTCAACCCCAGCTCATTTTGAATTAGCTAGAAAATGTTTGGAAAATGGTGTGCATGTTTTTATTGATCGGCCGGTAGGTGAATCCTTGACTGAGTTGCGTCAATTACAAAATTTGGCGTTAAATCATCGTCAAATTTTGATGCTGGGCTTTAATCGTCGGTTTGCGCCTTTAGTTGACGATCTTAAGCAAGTCAAGCATAAAAGATTATTGATGATAACTAAAAATTATAATAATTTAAAATTGGGGACAGCCACGGCGATTGATGAGATTTTTATTCATTTGATTGATACAGCGATTTATCTGATTGACGAGCCCATTAAACAATGCAATAGTCAAATCAGAAAAAACCAAAATGGAATGTTGGATACGGCCGTTATGCAATTGGAAACAGAATATTCAACTGCTTGGCTGGCGCTAGATGCTCATTCAAATGCTGATGATGAACAGATTCAGTTAACTAGTGATCGTGGACATTATATTTTAAATGACTTACAGGAATTAGAAATTCAAAATCAATTAATCAAACAAGTCAGCACTTCTAAAAAATGGTCAGAACCAGCGGAGCTCTGTGGCTTTTATCAAATGGTAAGATCATTCATTCAAGCTGTGGAATCAAAAACTTCAACCAAACTCAAACAGAAAAATATTTGTTTGAGTCATCGACTGTGTGCGCAAATGCTAAAGTCAGCAAAACAAAAGTAAATTTACTTGCCAATATTGCTAAAACTTTCAAATTGACTCAGGAGTTAAAAACTTGGAAGGTAAAACGGCAATATTTTTTTGTTTACAAATTTGTATCCGCTTACTTAATTGCAAAAAGAGAAATTTTTACACTTTTTATTTGAAAAGAATCTTTTTTAGTGAGACTTAACATTAGGTGTAATTTGCAGGTGATTAGAAGTATGTTAGAATGATTAGAAATTAGACCACGTTAGAAAATTTAAAAATTCATGACGTGGTGATGAATGGAGATGCTTTAGCAAATGGCGACAAATCCAGATTATCAGCGGCAATTAACGATTGGACAAAAAAAATATTCGTATTTTGATATAGCAGACTTTTTGGCTGATCATGATCAGAATATAGCTAGTCTGCCATACTCGATTAGAATTTTATTAGAGCTAACACTGCGACACAGTCAAGAGCGGACGGATTTAAAAAAATTTTTACCTGCATTTATTAATTGGGACCAACAACATGATCATGATGTGCCTTATAAGCCTGAACGAGTAGTTCTACAAGATTTTACAGGAGTTCCCGCTTTAGTTGATTTAGCTGCAATGCGCGAAGCTGTTAAACAGCGAGGGGGCGACCCAGCGATGATTAATCCAGATGTGCCAGTGCATTTGATTATTGATCATTCAGTCCAAGTTGACATGGCAGGCACACCAGCAGCATTTGACTATAATGTTAAACAGGAGTTTAAACGTAATCGCGAAAGATATACTTTCTTAAAGTGGGCTCAGGCCAGTTTTTCAAATTTGACTGTTATTCCACCTGATACCGGAATTATTCATCAAGTAAATCTAGAATATTTATCGTCAGTTGTTCGTTTCAGCCAAGCTCAGGTTCCGATCTTATTTCCTGACACTTTGGTTGGAACCGATTCACATACAACAATGATTAATGCCTTAGGTGTTTTAGGCTGGGGTGTTGGTGGAATCGAAGCTGAAGCCAGCATGCTAGGACAAGAGTCATATTTTCCAATGCCGCGAGTAGTTGGGGTGCGGTTAACTGGTAAATTGCCGGTGACGGCGACGGCAACGGATTTGGCTTTGACCTTGACTCATCTGTTGCGTCAGCACAATGTTGTTGGTAAATTTGTTGAGTTTTATGGCCCAGGTTTGCAGAACTTACCGCTGGCAAATCGGGCAACTATTTCTAATATGGCCCCTGAATATGGCGCAACTTGTGGTTTTTTCCCAATTGATGAGCAAACGTTAGCTTATTTGAAATTAACGGATCGCTCAGTTGATCAAATTGAGCTGATCAAAACGTACGCTCAAACTAATCATTTGTTTTATCGGCAAGTCGAAGATAATCAGCGGCATTATTCTGAAAACGTCGAATTAGATTTGCGGACGGTTAAAAGTAGCGTTGCTGGACCAAAACGCCCACAAGACTTAGTGAATTTAGCTCAATTGCCAAAGTATTTTGCTGGTTATGATCTGCCAGATTGTCAGGTCGAGATTAATGAACAAAAATTTGCTTTGCAGCCGGGTGCTTTAGGAATTGCAGCAATTACGAGCTGCACTAATACGTCAAATCCAGAAATTTTAATCACAGCGGCTTTAATTGCCAAAAAAGCTATCGAAAAGGGTCTTCAGATTCCAGCGTATGTTAAGACTTCGTTTGCTCCAGGTTCGCGTGTTGTTGCCGACTATCTCAAAGCTTCACGTCTCCAGCCTTACCTCGATCAGTTAGGATTTAATATTGTCGGTTATGGTTGTACAACTTGTATCGGTAATTCAGGTAAATTAAATGCAGGTGTTCAAGAGGTTGTTGCGCAAACTAATTATCCTTTAGCTGCAATTGAGAGTGGCAATCGTAATTTTGAAGGGCGCGTTAATCCTTTGATTAAAGATACTTATCTGGCTTCTCCGCCCTTAGTAATTGCTTATGCTTTAGCTGGGACCTTAGATATTGATTTGACTAAACAAGAACTTGGTCAAGATCAGACCGGCACCCCAGTTTATCTAAAGGATCTTTGGCCATCGAGTGAAGAGGTTACTAAAATCATTCATGATTATGTCAAGCCGAAATTATTTTCTGACAATTACCAAAATATTTTTGAGCAAAATGCAACTTGGAATGCTCTGCCAGTTACTAAATCTGTGACTTATCACTGGAATCAGAATTCAACTTATCTGGCTTTACCGCCGTTGTTTGAACCGCAAACAAAGCAGTTAGCTGATCTGAGGGTGTTAGCTAAGTTGGGCGATTCAATTACCACCGACCATATTTCACCAGCTGGCTTCATTGGGCAGGATACTCCGGCCGGTCAATATTTGTTAAGCTGTGGTGTGAAACCTGAGGACTTTAATTCTTATGGTTCGCGGCGCGGTAATCATGAAGTTATGATTCGGGGCACCTTAGCTAATATTCGGTTGCAAAACCAACTTACTCCGCAAAAACATGGCGGCTTTACTAAATCTTGGTTAACTGGTAAAGAAACGACAATTTACGCGGCAGCAATGGATTACAAAAAACAGAAGATTGGAACGGTCATTTTAGCTGGTAAGGATTATGGGATGGGTTCATCGCGTGATTGGGCAGCCAAAGGTGTTCAAATGCTAGGTGTCAAAGCGGTCATTGCGGAAAGTTTTGAACGAATTCATCGCTCAAATCTAGTTATGATGGGTGTCCTGCCACTACAGTATTTGTCGGGGCAAAATACTGACAGTTTGGGATTAGATGGCAGTGAAACATTTACCATTAAGTTGACTGGACAGACTGCTCATGTTAAAGCCCAGAATCAAGCACATCAAATTGAATTTGATGTGCGGGTTCGGTTTGATGCGCCAATCGATAATCAATATTATCGGTCACAAGGAATTCTGCCATATGTCTTAACCAAGAAAATGGCCGAGAATTAATTTATTTTTGAGGAGGGAATTTAATGGATTGTCAAAAGGGCTTAGACGGAGTTGTTGTTGATCAAACAAAAATTAGTTCAACGGCGAATGCTCATTTAACGTACGTAGGCTATCCGATTGAAGAAATTGCTAGTGCAACGTTTGAAGAAGTTGTTTTTCTCTTGTGGTACAAGCAATTGCCTGATCAGCAGAAATTGAAAAAATTTCGACAACAATTAGTCAATAAAATGATTTTGCCAGCAGAAACGATCAGATTGCTATTATATATAGCTAAAGAACCACAACATCCTATGAGTATTCTCCGGACAACAACTTCTCTGTTAGGGACAACCAACGATGTCGAGCACGATGAGCCACCTAAGATTCTCTCAAAAATGCTGACGGCCATTGCAGCAATTATCCGAATTCGAGATAATGAGCCATTAATCGATGTTGATCCTCAACTGAGTGTTGTGGAAAACTTTCTTTATATGATAACTGGTAAACGACCATCAAGCGAACTTACGCGTATGTTTTCGACGGTGATGATTTTGCATGCCGATCATGAATTTAACGCTTCAACCTTTACAGCGCGAGTGGTAGCTTCGACTTTATCGGATTATTATTCTTGTTTAACAGCGGCAGTTTGTGCGCTAAAAGGTCCGCTGCATGGTGGCGCTAATGAAAGAGTTTTTGAAATGCTGCAGAAAATCAAAAATCAGCAGTTAGATCCAGTTGAATATATTAAGGATCAGTTGGCACAAAAACGTAAAATTATGGGATTCGGTCATCGAATATATAAAAGTGGCGATCCCCGTGCTTTTATTTTGAAAAAAATTGCCCAAAAATTAGCTGTTGAGACTAATAATCAAGCTTATTATCAAATTCAGCAACAATTAGCTGATTATATGTTAAAGAAATATAAACTTCATCCAAATGTTGATTATTATACCGCGTTAATTTATCACTGCATTGGGTTAAAAAAGGAAACTTATACAATGATTTTTGCTGCTTGTCGGACAGTGGGTTGGTTGGCACATATTATGGAACAGCGTCAAGAGAATATTTTGATCCGCCCATCTTCTGAATATGTTGGGCCCCAAAATCGTCATTATAAAATTTAAATAAAATAGTAATCTGTTATTTTTGCTGAAACTGAAAAAAGCCTGGAATCAAAGGGCAGTTTATCAAGCCATCTGAGGAGGAATCAGCAGTGACAAAACCAGAAAAGATTTCAGTTCAACACAATCAACTGCAAGTGCCAGATTTCCCCATCATTCCCTTTATCGCTGGTGATGGAATCGGGCCAGAAATTTGGACGGCAGCTAAAAAAGTTTTTGATGCTGCAGTTGACAAAGCATATCAAGGGACTAAGCAAGTGATTTGGAAGCAATATTTAGCTGGACAGGCAGCCTATGATCGAACAGGAGAATGGCTGCCGGCGAAAACGATAGCGGCATTAAAGGACTATCTGGTTTCAATCAAGGGACCACTGACAACGCCAATTGGTAAGGGACATCGTTCATTAAATGTGACTTTAAGGCAAGAACTTGATTTATTTGCCTGCGTCCGACCGGTTGAGTATTTTGCTGGCAGTCCATCACCGGTCAAATATCCGGGGAAAGTTTCTATTACTGTTTTTCGGGAAAATACTGAAGATATTTACGCTGGAATCGACTTTGCTGCACAAACACCTGCAGCAGATGAGTTGTTAGCGTTCTTAAAAAAGTATCATCAATTTGCAAAAGTTCGTTTTCCAGATACTTCGGCTTTTGCAATCAAACCCGTTTCAAGTGAAGGATCAAAGCGCCTAGTTAAAGCTGCTATTCAGTATGCAATTGATCACCATTTGCAGACTGTTACGTTAGTTCATAAGGGAAATATTATGAAAAAAACAGAAGGCGGTTTTAAAAACTGGGGTTATCAAGCAGCTCAAGAATTCAAGGATCAAGTCTTTACGATGGAAGAGTATACCGATGTATTACGACAGGCAGGATATGATGAAGCACAAGTAGCCCAAGCGAGAGCAGTTAAAGCAGGAAAAATTATTGTTAATGATCTGATAACCGATAATTTCTTTCAGCAATCTTTATTGCATCCCGAGAAGTTTGACGTGGTGGCAACTTTGAATTTGAATGGTGATTATATTTCTGATGCTTTGGCGGCTCAAGTTGGAGGCATTGGGATTGCTCCCGGAGCTAACATCAACTATCAAACCAAACGAGCAATTTTTGAGGCCACGCATGGTACTGCACCACAGTTTGCCGGACAAAACAAATTAAATCCGACCTCGATGATTTTGTCTGGAGTTATGATGTTTGAATATCTTGGTTGGCAACAAGCCGCTGATTTAATAAAAAAAGCAGTTAGTCAGGCAATTGCTGATCAGCATGTCACGGTTGATTTTGCTAAAGCACTGCCAGATGCTGTTGAGTTGTCAACGAGTGGTTTTGCAAGTTATTTAGCTGCATTGATTGAGCAAAATTAAAACTTAGCTTAGATAAAAAAAGTCACTAATCAGTTGATTAGCGACTTTTTGATTTTTTATCGGCAAATAAATATTTTATTTAGTAGTTAAACCAGCATGAAAACTCACCGGCAAAATCTGTGGTGAAGACGGTACTTGACCATTGATCAAGTTAACAAGAGCGACAACCGCTGCTTGGGCCATTTGCTCAACCGGTTGTTTGATCGATGAAAGCTTCAATTGAGTTCCTGAATAAGCAGGGACGCCATCAAAACCAATCAATTGGACATTTTGTGGCACCATAACTTGTTGCTGTTGCAATCCAAGCCAAATTTGTAAAGCTAGGGCATCAGAAACCGCAAAAATTCCATCGTATTTAAAATTAGTTGAATTAAAATTAAGTTTCAGCCATTTGCCTAAAAATCGAGTATTAATATGGTTGGGCAACAAGATTTTTTCACATTCAATATTTTGCTGCAAACATTGATCCAGAAATCCCTGGTAACGTTGAAAAGCCGAATTTTCAAGCGGTTGATAACCAACAAAGGCTAATTTTTGACAACCTGTAGCAATTAGCCGAGCTGCTGCTAACTTGCCACCAGCATAATTATCGGCTGAGATCAGTGGTACTTCTTCAGTAAGCCGATGTTCCAGAGTAATCAGTGGAATCTTAACATTCAGCCAAGGTGTGATATCAGAATATGACATGGTAATAATGCCAGCAACTTTTTGGACTTGGGCCATTTGTAAATATTCAAGTTCGTTTTTTGCTTGACTGCCAGAAATACCTAAAATAAGTTTTAATTGCCTTTTTTTAGCTTCAAGTTGAATTTGTTCAGCTAATTTGGCAAAAAAAGGAGTTGTAATTTTAGGCAAGATTAAAACAATATAATTAGTTTGCCGCCTCTTTAAGGCTTGAGCGGTACCATTAGGCAAATAATGGAGCTGGTCAATGGCGGAAACAATTTTAGCACGCGTTGCTGGCCGCATTTTGGCGCCATTTAGATAGTTTGAGACTGATCCACGCGAAACCCCGGCTAATTTTGCAACATCATTAATATCAGTCATAGTTGGTCCCTCAATCAGTCAAATAAACTCGAGCTTCATAAGGTCGTAAGCTAGTTGTCATTTTACCTTGATAGTTTTGCAAGATCAGTTTTGCCTCGGGAACAAGCGAGTAATCACGTTCTAAGGTTTGATCAGTAAAGTTACAGATCACTAATAATTGCTGATCAGAGTTACGCCGAGTATAAGCAAAAACAGCTGGATCTTGGTCGTTGTCTTTGACTAATTGAAAGTCACCATCAGTAATGACTGCTAAGTTATGACGCAGTTTAATTAATTGCTGATAAAAGTAGAAAATAGAATTTGGATCAGCTAAGGCAGCCGCCGCATTGATCTGCTGATAATTTGCATTGAGCTGTAGCCAAGGTTTACCACTAGAAAAACCAGCATTTTTTTGATCATTCCACTGCATCGGTGTCCGGGCATTATCGCGAGATTTAGCATCAAAGTAGCGCAAAAGCTTCTGACCGGAAATGATTTTTTCTTGGTCAACTAATTCATGATAGGCATTGCGTGCCTCAACGTCAACAACATCATCCAGCGTTGCAAAATGAGTATTGGTCATACCAAGTTCCTCACCTTGATAAATATAAGGTGTACCTTGCATACAATGCAGCATGGTGGCTAACATTTTGGCAGATAAAACGCGGTATTGCGGTGAATCATTGCCAAAGCGGGAAACGACCCGCGGCTGATCATGATTATTCCAATATAAACTGTTCCAAGCACGATTAGCTAATTTTTGCTGCCATTTAGTTAAGTTAGCACGCAAAGCAGTTAAGGTGGCTTTTTGATCACTCCATTTTCCTAAACGCGGATCACGATTATTATCTAATCCCATATGCTCAAATTGAAAAACCATATTTAACTCGTTACCATCAAGGTTGGCATATTTAGCAGCTTGATCAATGGTTACACCAGCTGTTTCACCAACAGTGATCCAGTCATATTTACTTAAGACTTGCTGATTCATTTCTCGTAGGTATTCGTGTTCATGCTTTCCGTTAGCTACTAATGAACCACCATCACCATAAGGAGCATTGGGAGCTTGTGGTCCGTCAGGCAGTCCATCAGGTTTAGAAAGTAAGGAAATAACGTCCATTCTGAAGCCATCAATTCCTTGTTTAGCCCACCAATTCATCATTTTAAATACAGCTTGGCGAACTTGCGGATTTGCCCAGTTTAAATCGGGTTGTTCTTTGGCAAACAAATGTAAATAATACTGCTGAGTTTTTGTATCATAGGTCCAAGCAGGTCCAGAAAAGAACGATCCCCAGTTATTTGGCTCATGTCCATTAACTGGATCACGCCAAATATAAAAGTCGCGATGAGGATTATCCTTACTTTGACGTGATTCAATAAACCACGGATGTTCTGAGGAACTATGATTGACAACTAAGTCGAGCATGATTTTAAGTCCCATTTGATGTGCTTGGGCTAATAATTTCTTAAAGTCAGTCATAGTGCCGAAATCTGGATTAATCGCCTGATAATCCGAAATGTCGTAGCCTCCATCAACATTCGAAGTTTTGTAAATTGGATTTAGCCAGATTACGTCGACCCCTAATTTTTTGATATAAGGAAGGCGTTGAATAATTCCTGGTAAATCACCGATTCCATCTCCATTGCTATCTTGAAAACTTCGTGGATAAACTTGATAAACAACTGCTTTTTGCCACCATTTGGTCATAATTTTTCCTCCATCAAACTATATTTGGAACGTTCCAAGTAATCCTGTAAATGATTATATTTTAAAAAAGAAAAATTTGCAAGGGCTTCCTTTAATTACATTCCCCAGCGACCGCCGTGGACTTTAACAACATTTGAGGTGATAATAAATGCGTCTGGATCAATTTGATGGATTTGATGGATTAGGTTGCCGTAATTTAAATCATCGGTCACTACCAGTAAGACTTCCTTGCTTTGAGCGCTGAAGCCGCCTTCAGCCTGATAAATGGTGACACTCTCTTGATTGGCTAACAACATTTGTCGAATCTGATCGATTTTGTTTTGACTTACGATTTGAATTTGATATTTATGATCTAAGCCAGCTTCAATATAGCGCATAACTAGTGAAGTAATTACTAGAGAAAAGGCTGCGAGGAAAAAAGAGTTAACTCCGGCAACCGGAATATTAAATAAAGTAACCAGCAAATCAAGCGCCAATAAGGAAATCGCTGGATTAAGATGAAAATATTTTTTTAAAATTAATGGTGGAACAGTTGTACCACCACTGGAAGCATTAATCCGGTAAAGCATAGCAATTCCGGCAGCAAAAACTGTTCCGCCAATTGTAACTGCTAGCAAGGGGTCATCGACTAACTTAAAACTGGGATTTAAATAAAGCAGGCCCGGCAAAATAAAACTCCCAGCTGAAATTTTGCGAATGATTTTGGTATCTAGAAAAAAAGCTGCGAGAATGATCATTGCTAAATTGATTACTAAGACGGTAGCTGCTCGGTTAATCCCCCAAACGGCATTTAATAAAATAGCAATTCCAGTTGCACCACCAGCAGCTACGTCGATTGGTGCAAAGAAAAAGTTGATTGAAAGTGTGATCAATTCTAAGCCAATAAATAACCAAAACCATTGACTAAGATTTTTTTTAATTTTTACTGCAGACATTAAGTCACTTCCTCTATTGTATTCTGTTTAATTTTAACAATAAAAAATTTATTCGGCAAAATAAAAAACTGTTGACGGTAAAAATTTTTAGTGTTAGTCTTCTAACAAAGATAATATTAAACGTTGATGAGAAGAGTAGGCTGAATTTCATTCATTAGCGAGTCCTGTTAGATGAAAATGGATGTTTGGATCAGGTTGAAGATGAGCTCGGAGTTTTTAATCCCTGGTGAAAGCTTTGGATTCGTGAGGATACGATATAATCCCTGGCATAGTTTGTGCCGATGAGATTTGGATAGTAATATTCAAATGAAACTGGGTGGTACCACGGTTAAACGTCCCGGCAGTATATTAAGTTATGCTGCCGGGATGTTTTTTATTATCTTCAAAAATATTTTATAGGAGGAATTATTAATGACAAAGCAAGATTTGCATTTTGAAACATTACAAGTTCATGCTGGACAAACGGTTGACGAAACTGGTGCCAGAGCCGTTCCAATTTATCAGACAACTTCATATGTTTTTAAAGACGCTAAACAGGCAGCTGATCGCTTTAGTCTCAAGGAACCGGGAAATATTTATACTCGTTTAACAAACCCAACGACAGCCGTTGTAGATCAGCGGGTGGCAGCTTTAGAACATGGAAGTAGTGGGGTGACACTCGCTAGTGGTGCTGCTGCGATTGCGGCTGCAATTACCAGCATTGCTAAAGCAGGCGATGAAATCGTCGCTGCCAGTACCTTGTATGGAGGAACTTATAATTTATTTAATGTTACCCTTGCAAAACTTGGAATTAAGACACATTTTGTCAATTCTAATGACCCTAAAAACTTTGCCGATCAAATTAATGAACATACCAAAGCTTTTTACGTTGAAACAATTGGCAATCCTGATATTAATTTAGTAGATTTAGAAAAAATTGCTGTGATTGCACATCAGCATGGCATTCTCCTGATCTCTGATAATACATTTGCATCACCATATCTCTATCGGCCATTAGATCACGGTGCTGACATTGTGATCGAGTCAGCGACCAAATTTATTGGTGGCCATGGAACGACTATGGGTGGGGTGATTGTTGAAAATGGTCAATTCGATTATCGTGCTAGCGGGCGTTATTCAGAGTTTACGATGCCTGATCCTCAATATGATGGCTTAGTTTTTGCTGATTTACAAGGAGCTGCTTTTACTTCCAAAGTTCGCTCAAGTGCTTTACGAGATCTAGGGGCAGCAATTAGTCCATTTAATTCATTTTTATTGCTTCAAGGATTAGAAACGCTCTCACTAAGGGTGCAGCGGCATGTTGCCAATACGCGTAAGATAATTGACTTTTTAAATGATCATCCGAAAGTTGCTTGGATTAAATACCCAGAATTGCCAAACAGTCCATATTATGAACTAGCCAAACGTGATTTTCCGCAAGGTGTGGGTTCTATCTTTACTTTAGGACTTAAAGGTGGTGAAAAAGCGGGTAAGGAATTAATTGAACATTTGCAAATTTTTTCTTTATTGGCAAATGTTGGTGATGCAAAATCGTTGATTATTCATCCGGCTTCAACGACCCATGCGCAATTAAATGCCGCTGAATTAAAGCAAGCAGGGATTACGCCTGATCTGATTCGAGTTTCAATTGGCATTGAGAATGCTGCTGATTTAATTGCAGATTTGCAGCAGGCACTTGCAGCAATTGATTAAGGATTTCAAATAAAAAATTCCAAGGGAAACCTTGGAATTTTTTTAGGCATTTTGTTTTTGATAGGTTGCTAATAATTGATCAGCAAATTTTTCAAGTTTTTGGACATCTTCATCAGAATCTGGGGCTAAGTTAATCTTTACTTTTTCAGCCCCTTGAGTTGCACCGGCTTTTTCAAAAGCGTTAGCAAAATCGTCAACGGCTGTGCAATAGTATTCTCCATAAAATGTATCTCCGGATCCAGCCACGCCATAAATTTTTCCGGCTAGATCCATTTCATTAAGATCATCATAGAAATCCATTCCTTCGTCGGGCAATGCACCTTCATCATAAGTATAAGGAGTTACAATACACAAATCGACATCTTCAAAATCAGCTGCATCACATTGTGAGATTTCATCTGTTTCAACTTCAACCCCCCTTTTTTCAAGTGCTTCAGAAATAATATCAGCAACATCTTCATTGTTTCCAGTGATTGATGCAAAAACAACTTTGGCTTTTACCATAATTTAGCTTCCTTTCTTTGCGTCAGTTAACATTAGTATTATAGCAAATTAAAATCAAGATTTTGCAAAAAAAATCTAAGAGATAGATTTTTCCTAATCCTTTAAGGTATAATAATACTGTATGTTAATTGGAGGCATTATGAATGATTACTTTAAAATCATCGAGAGAAATTCAAGCAATGGCAAAATCAGGGGCAATTTTGGCTGGAATGCATATTGGGCTGAGAGAAGTTATTAAGCCAGGTATTTCAAGCTGGGAAATTGAAACTTTTGCTAAGAAATATTTTAAGGAGCATGATGCAATCGCTGCGCAAATTGGTTTTGAGGGGTATAAATATGCGACCTGCGTCAGCGTTAATGATGAAATCTGTCATGGATTTCCGAGAAAGAATTTAATTTTAAAAGATGGCGATTTGATTAAAGTCGATACAGTCGTTGATTACCATGGTGCGATGAGCGATTCTTGCTGGAGTTATGTGGTTGGTAAGTCAACTCCAGCAATTGATAAACTGATGAAAGTTACCAAAAAAGCGCTCTATTTAGGGATTGATCAAGCTCAGGTCGGTAATCGAATTGGAGATATTGGTGCGGCAATTCAGCATTATACAGAAGATGAGCATGGATATGGCGATGTTCGTGAGTTTATCGGTCACGGTATTGGGCCAACTATGCACGAGAGCCCCAATGTGCCGCATTATGGTCAAGCTGGTCACGGGTTGCGTTTAAGAGCCGGGATGACAATTACGATTGAACCAATGATCAATATGGGAACTTGGAAGGCTGAAATGGACGATCCAAATGGCTGGACAGCGCGGACGGCTGATGGCAGTTTATCTTGTCAGTATGAACATACACTGGCAATTACGAATGATGGTCCTAAAATTTTAACGTCGCAGGATCCAATTTCAGATCAAAAATATTTGTTATCGTGATAAAAATTTTTCAGGAAATCGAATTCATGGTACAATAATTTTGTTAAATCGTTATTGTTTAAAGGAGCTTAAAAATGAGAGTAAGAAAAGCAGTTATTCCAGCTGCTGGATTAGGGACAAGATTTCTTCCAGCAACTAAAGCTTTAGCTAAAGAAATGTTTCCGATTATTGATAAACCAACGATTCAGTTCATTGTTGAAGAAGCAAAAAAGTCTGGAATTGAAGATATTTTAGTTGTGACAGGTAAAGGCAAGCGACCGATTGAAGATCACTTTGATTCAGTTCCTGAATTGGAACAGAATTTAAAAGAAAAAGGCAAGAATGATTTGTTGAAATTAGTTCAACAAACGACTGATATTAATTTGTATTTCATTCGTCAGTCGCATCCTCGTGGCCTTGGTGATGCTGTTTTGATGGCTAAGGATTTTGTGGGCAATGAACCATTTGTGGTTATGCTTGGTGATGATTTGATGCGTGATAAAGTTCCGTTGACTAAACAGTTGATTAATCGTTATGATCAAACTCATGCTTCAACCTTAGCAGTTATGCGAGTACCACATGATCAGGTTTATAAGTATGGGGTAATTGATCCTGGAACTGAGGTTAGCCAAGGACTTTACGACGTTAAGAAGTTCGTTGAGAAGCCGGCAGTTGATAAGGCACCTAGTGACCTGGCAATTATCGGTCGCTACTTGTTAACACCTGAGATTTTTGATATGTTGGAAACACAAAAACCAGGCGCTGGTCATGAGATCCAATTAACTGATGCAATTGATCGTTTGAATAAGATTCAACGAGTTTTTGCTCATGAGTTTAAAGGTGAAAGATTTGATGTGGGCTACAAATTTGGTTTCTTAAAGACTTCGATTCAATTTGGTTTGGATCATCCAGAAGTCAAAGATGATTTAAAAAATTATATTAAGGAACTAGCTAAAACATTGAAATAATAGCTGATTTCACGTGGCTGTGGCTTGAAGAAAACTTGCCATGGCTTTTTTTTAGGCAATTAAATGAAAAATTAAACATAGCTTGAATTTATCTTTAGCTTATCAGATAATTATGATATAAATTTAAGTAAATTCTGGAGGTTTAAAAATGTCACGGAGAAAAAAGAACGGCATTTTAAAAAAAACAATTACCTGGATGGTTGGAATATTTATCATTAGTTTCCTAATTATTTTGGGACTAAAAAGTAGTACTGTTCAAAGTCGAATTCATAGTTTTTTTGGTGATAATCGATCAGCGCAAAAAAGCGAATATCAACGTCAGCGTAAGTTAGCCCAGCAAAAATATGGTTCAGCAACGGATACGGAGAAAAAAACAGTTTCCAGTTCAAGCTCGAAACATGCTGGTAGTAAAACAACGACTTCATCAGTTGATAATTCGGTTGCTGGTTCAACGAAAGATAGCAAAAGATCAAGTGACAGTTATTATAGCAGTACAAGCAGCTCAAATGGCTCGACATCGTCGTATCGCAGAGTTGTAGTTGAATCGGGAGATACGCTTTCGAGCCTTGCTAGTCGATATGGAACAACGACTTCAGCAATTATTAGAGCAAATGATTTGTCAAGTAATTCAATTTCAGCTGGAACAACTTTAAAGATTCCATCATCTTCGACGAGTTCAAGCAGCAGATAAATTGAATTTTAGTTAGTCTATTTAAATGGAGGCTCAGAACCTGAAAAAAAATAAATTTGCTTTTGTCAAACGGTTAGTAGCTAAAATTTTAAAAAAAGTAGCAGCAATTAATATTAATAATGCCGCTATCGTAATTGCTTATTATGCTTTACTGGCAATCGTTCCAATGATTATTTTAATTGGTAATTTACTTCCTTTGATCAATTTGAAAGCATCAACTATTTTAACCTATTTGGAAACAGCTGTTCCTAAAACTGTTTATCAGACGCTTAAACCGATTATCTTGTCTTTTCTTGATCATGGGAATGGAGGACTAATTTCAATCAGTGCGCTAGTTGCATTATGGGCGGTTAGTCGCGGTATTAATTCACTCAAATTAGCTTTTAATACAGCTTATGGGGTCGAAAATGTGCAAAATATTTTTGTTACGAGAATGATTTCGATTTTAGTTACTTTTTTGTTTATTGTTATGCTGGCAATCATCATTATGGTATTCAGTTTTGGACAATCAGTTTTAGATTATTTAACACCGATATTAAACTTGTCTCGTGATTTAAATGGAATTTTTGGAAAAGTTAAATGGCCAATTACTTTGGCCTTTTTGGTTCTGATTTTAGGAGCAATGTATTATTTTTTACCAAATGCTAAAGTCCATTTTTGGTTAATCCTTCCGGGAACACTGATTACTTCGGCCAGCTGGCTTTTATTAGCTCAAGGATTTTCATTTTATGTGCGCTATTTTACTAAATCAGTCCTTGGTTACGGGACGTTGGGAACTTTCATCGTTTTATTATTTTGGTTAAACTATTCCGCCTGGGTCGTTATGTTAGGTGCGGTTTTAAATGCTGCACTTGAAGAAACAATTTACCATCAAATCAGACCGCGAAAGGATCGAATTAATCGTTATTTATTGCACAGAATTCGAAAATAATTAAGCTCATTCTTTAAGTTCGTTAAGAGCTTGTTGAACATCCGCAAAGGCAAATCCTTTGCGGATCATTGCTTGGAGACATTTCTGGCGACGTTTACTAAGCGGTAGCTGCGAGTAACGTTTTGAAAGTTTATCAAGTTGTTGTGTTAAAATTGCTTGCTCAGTTTGTTCATCGGTTGCCGGGATTGTGTTAAGAATTTCATCGATTGCATTGCCCGAGAAGCCCTTGGTTAGTAAACGCTGCTTAACTTTATTTAAGCGTTGTTTAAAGGAGTCACGATGATAATGCTGAAAATACTTCATCACAAGTTTGCTGAGACGTTGTTTGTCTAATTGAAAATCATAAGTGGCAAAGGCCTGCGCAATTAGCTCTGGGGAGATTTTTCTTTGCTGGAGCTTTTTTTTAATTACCAGTGGTCCCTTGTCAGAGGTTTGCTGCATCGTTTTGAGATAATTATTGGCTAGCTGCAAATCATTCAGAAGATTTATTGCCTGCAACTTTTGAACAGCTTCGGTAGCGACCTGTTCGCTGAATCCCTTCTTTTGTAAATATTGCTTGATTTCAAAGCAACTGCGCATTTGAAATGAAAGATAGTTTAAAGCAGAATTTTTGGCTTGCGCAAGCTCTTCACTAACAACTAACTGAGTTAATTCTTTATCAGTGATATTTTTACCTTTGTATAATTGGTGAGCGATCAAAGTATCTTCACTGATTCCCATCACGAACTTTTGATCAACAAAAAGATTAAAACGATTTTTTTGCTTTTGCGTTTGAATGTTGGTAATAATCAACTACAGCACCTCCAGTGATTTATTTGTCTGTGATTTTTATTATAACGCAATCATTATGAAATGAAATTATTGAGGAGTATCGAACATGATTAAAAATCAGCCGCAACATTTAGTTAAATTAACAGTTGGTCAGCGGATTCCTTTGACAATCAAACGTTTGGGAATCAATGGTGAGGGAATTGGATATTACAAACATAAAATTGTTTTTGTAACTGGTGCATTGCCAGGCGAAGTGGTAGTAGCTGAAATAACCCAAATTGCCAAGCGCTTTGCGAGTGCAAAAATTCATCGAATTCGCCAAAAGAGCCCTGATCGTGTCACTAAAAGAGATCAATATGATGTTGGTGGGATCGAATTAGAGCATTTGGCTTATCCTAAGCAATTAGAGTTTAAACGAGATATTGTTAAGCAAGCTTTGAAAAAGTATCGTCCAACGGGTTATAAAAGTTATCAACTTAGGCCAATGCTGGGAATGAGTGAACCTTATTATTATCGAAACAAGGCTCAATTTCAAGTCAGAAAAGTCAACGACCGGGTCATAGCCGGTCTTTATCGACGTGGAAGCCATCAGTTAGTTGATTTGCCAACATTTAGTACTCAGCGTCCGGCAACCATGAAAGTTATGCGCCAATTATGCCGGATAATTGAAGAGTTACAGCTGCCAGTTTATGATGAAAAACAAGCTGCTGGAATCATTAAAACTTTGATTGTTCGTGAATCAATGGCGACTGGTCAAGTCCAGGTGACGATTGTGACTAATTCTGAAAAGTTTATTCAGCAGCGGTCATTTGTTGAACGTGTTATTCATGATTTGCCGGAAGTAGTTTCATTAATGCAAAATTATAATCCAGGCAAGACGTCGCTGATTTGGGGAAAAAAGACAAAACGATTATACGGTCAGCAGCAGATAACCGAAAAAATTGCTGATAAAAAATACCAACTTTCAGCCCAAGCTTTTTTCCAATTGAATTCGGCTCAAACGCTGAAACTGTATCAAGCAATTGCTGATGCGCTTAACTTAACGGGGAAAGAAAACCTGATCGATGCTTATTGTGGAGCTGGAACAATTGGAATTTATTTAGCTGATCAGGTAGCGCAAGTTAGAGGGATGGATATTATTCCGGCAGCAATTGCTGATGCCAGACAAAATGCTAAATTGAATCATTGTTTCAATACACATTATGAGTGCGGCAAAGCAGAACAAATCATTCCGCACTGGCAAAAAATGGGATTTGCTGCTGATGCTATTGTTGTTGACCCACCGCGTACAGGGCTTGATCGAAAGTTAATTTCTAGTATCATCCAGTCAAAAATTAAAAAGCTAGTTTACGTTTCTTGCAATCCTTCAACTTTAGCACGTGATTTAGTTTGGCTGGCAAGGAAGTATCGAATTGCTTATTTACTGCCAATTGATATGTTTCCACAGACTGCTCGAATTGAAGTATTGGTTAAGTTAAGCTTACGAACTGATGATTAAGTTGATTAATTCAAAAAATTCGTGGGCTTTAGGGGATTAATTTGCTATAATAAAAATGATATCGGTGTAAGTTACACCTGTCTTGTTTAGAAAGCAGGTTTTTTCCATGCGTCAGTCTAAAGAACCAAGAGAAGGTGATTTTATCACCATCAAAAGTTATAAACATGATGGAAGTTTACACCGAACCTGGCGTGATACAATGGTGTTAAAGACAAGTGAAAATTCTTTGATCGGTTGCAATGATCATACGCTCGTTACAGAAGATGATGGTCGACGATGGGTAACGCGTGAACCGGCTCTAGTTTATTTTCATAAACACTATTGGTTTAATATTGTAACGATGATCCGTGATAATGGGATTTCATACTATTGCAACTTAGCTTCACCAGCAATTTTGGATCGCGAGGCATTAAAGTATATTGATTATGATCTAGATGTTAAAGTTTATCCAAATGGTGAAAAGAAGCTTTTAGATGTTGATGAATATAAATCACACAGTGCCCAGTGGCATTATTCAAGCGACATTGATCGGATTCTAAAGCATAATGTCTTGATTCTCGTCGATTGGATTGAAAATGGTAAAGGACCTTTTTCAAAAAAATACGTAGATATTTGGTATAGTCGTTACCTTGAATTATCACGCCGAGTACAGTAACAAAGTCGATGTTTATAACCAAATTGGGGCTGCAGCAATTATTTTGCTGACAGCCTCTTGTTTTCAAAGGATGATTGAAATGTTTGAAAAAATTTCTAAGAATAAAATTATGTGGTTGACAATCGAATGCTTACTAGTGGCAACGCTGATTTGGGTTTGCTCGCAGATCGGTTTTATCTTCACTCCATTAGGTACTTTTATTTCCACGCTTTTTGCACCGGTTTTAATTGCTGGCTTTTTATTTTATCTATTTGATCCAGTTGTTAGATTGCTGATGAGAATTAAAGTGCGAGGAAAAAATTTATCACGAACTTGGTCAATTGCGGTTGTTTTTTTAATTTTGACAGCCTTGGTAGCAATTGCAGGGGCAATTATTATTCCTTTATTAGTTTCTCAAATTGGGGCATTGATCGTGCAAATGCCTGACTATTTAAAAACCTTGCAGCATTTGGGGAATCATTACTATCGGCGCGTAGATCAATTGAGTTGGTTCAAACAATTGAAAGTTGATCAATATTTAACAGAGCTGCAAACCAATTTTTTAGCTTGGTTAAAAAAGATGGCGGGTAATTTAACAATGAGTCTTGGTTCATTTATCAGTACAATCACAAGTATTACAATTACAATTGTTACAGTTCCGTTCATTTTATTTTACATGTTAAAGGATGGTAAGCATCTTGTTCCAAATATTCAAAAGATTTTTCCATCCAAACATGAAGACCAAGTTGCAGATCTATTTAACAAAATGAGTCAGACTTTATCAAAGTATATTGCTGGGCAGGCGATCGAATGCCTTTTTGTTGCAACTTTTATTTCATTAGGCTACTGGATCATTGGAATGCCATATGCTTTTCTATTAGGGGTTTTTGCTGGGATGACCAATATTATTCCTTATTTGGGGCCGTATATTGGAATTTTTCCGGCATTGATCTTGGGGGCAACTATCTCAACTAAAATGGCGATTTTAGTAATTGTAGTTTGCATTGTTGTTCAACAGATTGATGGGAATTTGATTTATCCAAATGTAATTGGTAAAACTTTGAAGATTCATCCTTTAACGATTATTTTACTGTTATTGGTAGCTGGAAATCTTGCGGGTTTATTAGGCATGATCTTAGCGGTGCCTGTTTATGCGGTTTTAAAGGTGGTACTTAAGTATATTTATGATATTTATCAACTGCAGCATGAGAAAAACAGTTAATGTCTTGTTAGTCTAGCAGATTAGGCCTTAGTTTTAGTAATTAGGTACTCGAAAGTTTTTGATAGATAGGTGTTAATATATGGAAAAAATTGAGATTAAATATATAACTAAAGAATTATCTCTGGTTAAAGAAAAAAAAGAACCAAGCTCTCAAAACGGTTCGCTCGAAAAGCCGGACTCATTTTGGCCCTTACGTGGGATCTCATTGTCACTAATCCCAGGTGAGGCAGTTGGACTGATCGGAATCAATGGTGCGGGAAAAAGTATGTTAATGCAGATTTTGGCAGGTCGACTTAAGCAAACAACTGGTTTCAGAACAATCGATGGGAATGTTAACTATGCTAGCAGTTGCAAAGGACTTGATGAAAAAGCGACTGGTCTGGAAAATATCCAACGCTTGCTTGAAAAAAGGGAGACAGATGAATTTAAAGTTAGTCATTTGGTCAATGGTGTTACTGATTTCTGTGAATTAGGAGAATGGCTTCGTCGACCGGTTGCAGAATACTCAAGCGGTCTCTACGCTCGTTTATCATTAGCCATTGCACTTTTTGCCAATCCCCAGTTAGTTTTAATTGATAGTGTTTTAAATGTACTTGATATTCCTTTTAGTCAACGCGTAAATCGTAAAATCCAAGCTTTGAAGGATAGCGGAGTGGCTTTTGTAATTGCTGATACTAATTTAGTTAATATTGAACGTTTTTGCGAAAGGACGCTTTGGTTACAGTTCGGTCACGTCCAGGCTTTGGGACCAACTGCTGATGTAATGTTACAATTTGAATATTTTCAAGATTGGATCAGGAAACTGACTTTGCCAGAAAAAAATCAATATTTAGCTGACCGCCAGGCAGAACAATTACGGTTTGATGTCAAAAAAGTCTATGAAGAGTTTAAAGTCGAGCAATTTAAAAATGGTTTCACGCGCAAAGACGAGCCCAAAATGCGCCGTGCCTTTTTTAAGGATCGAGGAGCTGATCCACTTGCTGTTCCTCATCAGCAGGTTAGTAAGCCGCAGCCAAAGCAAAGTGCTTTTCAGAGAAAAGGCTGGTTAAAGCTCTTATTAGCTTTGGTTTGTTTAATTGTGATTGGCTTTGGTGGCTACTTAATAATTTCAGGTGAATCGCTCACCACCTTATTGCCATCCTTTAAAACAACTTCAACGACCAAGCATTTGACCACTTCGACCAAAAATAAGAAGGGGAAAAATCATCATTCAAGTCAAGCAAAGAAAGTAACTAGTCAAGCTAAAAATAGTTCTTCACTAAGTTCAAACAGTTCGCAGTCAAGCTCAGTTTCATCTGCTAGCTCGTCATCATCCTCATCATCCTCATCGGCTTCTTCGTCTTCAATTGCAACGCAGACGATCAATGTCAATTCAGGTGATACTTTAGAAGGACTGGCACAAAAATATGCAACAACAGTTGATATAATTAAACAGTTAAATAATATTTCTTCGGAAAGTGATCTAAAAGCTGGTTCGATAATCAAGGTTCCCAAATAATTAGTGAGGTGTGTCTAAAGTTATTTAAGCGTATCAGGTTTGCATTGATAAATTTAAATATTGGAGTTGAAGTTTAATGAATCCAGATCCTGCTTCAGCTGTTTTAGTGTTATTAAGTCTTTGCTTACTAACTAATGCAGCAATTTGTAGCGGAATGACAGTAGCTGTTAATTTACTGGACCGACCAGTTAGCTTACTTAAAAAAGCTCAACTTGATCAGGTTAACTTTACTGAACGATCAACTGATTTGCGGATTATAGCAACTTGGAATTTCACGGTTGGTCTGATAATTTTGGGAATAATTTTTAATAATCATATTTTTTTGGCAAAATAATTGGTGGTGGTTTTTGCTACTGGTGGGCTTTTTGCTAGCAATTCTGAATGAGATCATTCAGCAATTAGTTAAAAATGATCCTCAAAAATTTTTGACTTATTGCGGTAAATGGACGAAACTTAGTTTAAAATTTTCTGGACCGATAATTTGGTTGACCAAAAAGATATCCAAGATATTTTTGAGAAAAAGTTTAAAATCAATACCAGAAGAAGGGCAAAATAAAACATCGGCGGTTTTTTTAAAAGAAATCATTGACCAACAAGGTAAATTTAATGAGGGTACTTTTCAAATGCTAAAGGGTGTAGTTTCACTTCAGCAGAAAATTGTGCGAGAAGTGATGGTTGCCAGAACAGATGCCTTTATGATCGATATAAAAAATGACAATGATCGAAATATTGATGCCATTGTACAATTGCCATATTCCCGAGTTCCAGTTTTTAGTGAGAGTAAAGACAATATTGTGGGAATTGTTCATATTAAAAATCTTCTTTATGCAGCCCGGGAAGAGGGCTTTGAACATATTAAAATTAGACGGGTAATGCAACCAGCTTTATTTATTCCAGAAACCTTACCGGTTGATAAGGCTCTGATCAAGCTTAAAAAGACACGTAATCAAATGGCAATTTTGTTCGACGAATACGGCGGAGTAGTTGGTTTGGTTACTTTGGAGGATTTGATTGAAGAAATTGTTGGTGAAATCAGTGATGAATCTGATCAGCCTAAGCCTAAGTACCAACAAATTTCTAATTATGAGTTTTTGGTAGAAGGACGGTTGCCGTTGGATGAATTTAATGCAAAGTTTAAAACTAACTTACAAAAAGATGATATAGATACAATTGCCGGGTATTTAATAGCTTGCTATGGAGAGATCCCAGCAGATGATTCACATGTCGAAGTTAAAATGACTAATATGAAGCTGGTTACTGAGCAGGTTAGCGAAGGAAGAATTTTAAAAATAAGAGTGATTTTACCTCCCAAGAATAAACTTAACCTGAAGTAAAAATTTAAATTATTTGAAAGTGAGAGATGATTGATGAGCGACATAGATTTGGCCAAAGAAGTTAATAAACGAAGAACTTTTGCAATTATTTCCCATCCAGATGCAGGGAAAACGACAATTACGGAACAATTGCTTTTATTTGGTGGCGTCGTCCGCAAAGCAGGAACAGTCAAGGCAAAAAAATCTGGCAGTTTTGCTAAATCAGATTGGATGGAAATTGAGAAAAAACGTGGAATTTCGGTCACTAGTTCGGTGATGCAATTTAATTATCAAGGCAAACGGATCAATATTTTGGATACTCCAGGACATGAAGATTTTTCGGAAGATACTTACCGAACACTGATGGCAGTCGACTCAGCGGTAATGGTAATTGATTCAGCAAAAGGAATTGAGCCGCAAACTAAAAAATTATTTCAGGTTTGTCGTATGCGGGGAATCCCAATCTTTACCTTTATGAATAAGTTAGATCGTGATGGACGATCACCATTAGATTTGATTAATGAATTAGAAGAGGTTTTGAAGATTGATGCTTATGCAATGAATTGGCCAATTGGCATGGGCAAAGGATTAAAAGGAATCTATGACCTTTATAATCAGCGCATCGAATTATACCGGAAAGAAGATCATGAGGAAACTTTCCTAAAATTAGATCAGACTGGCAAGCTGGCCGAAGATCATCCGTTAAAAGAAGAGAGCATTTATCGTCAGGTATTAGAGGAAATTGAGTTGTTGAAGCTGGCTGGCAATCAGTTGGATCCCCAAAGAGTTGCCGCTGGCGAAATGACGCCAGTTTTCTTTGGCTCAGCCTTAACTAATTTTGGTGTCAAGACTTTTCTAGATGCCTATCTTCAGTTTGCCCCAGCTCCCGGCAGCCATCAATTAGTTGATGGTCAATCTATCTCGGCAGTTAATCCAGAATTTTCGGGATTTATTTTTAAAATTCAAGCCAACATGAATCCTAATCATCGTGATCGAATTGCATTTGTTAGAATTTGTTCTGGTAAATTTGAACGTGGCATGGATGTTTATCTAAAACGAACAGGTAAAAAAATCAGGCTAGCAAATTCAACGCAATTTATGGCTGATACGCGTGAAACTGTTGAAAAAGCAGTTGCAGGGGACATTATTGGCCTATATGATACGGGAAATTTTCAAATTGGTGATACGATTTATACTGGCAAGCAGGCCTTACAGTTCGAAAAATTGCCGCAGTTTACACCTGAACTTTTTGTCAAGGTTTCGGCAAAGAATGTTATGAAGCAAAAATCTTTTCACAAGGGGATTAAACAATTAGTTCAAGAAGGCGCGGTCCAGTTGTATCAAAGCTATTCCACAGGAGATTATATTTTAGGGGCAGTTGGACAACTTCAGTTTGAAGTTTTTCAATTTCGAATGAAAAATGAATACCATTCTGATGTGATTATGACATCAATGGGACATAAAATTGCCCGTTGGATAAACCCTGAGCAACTTGATGAAAAAATGTCATCTTCACGGAATCTTTTAGTTAAGGACCGCCAAGGCCTACCGTTATTTTATTTGAAAATGAGTTTTCTGAGCGCTGGTTTAAGGATAAGTATCCACACGTTGCGTTAACTGCCAAATTATAAAAAAAGCTGGAAAATTCCAGCTTTTTTATTTCAACCATCTTAATAATGTTTTATTAGCAGTTCTATTGCACTTCGAAATTAATTACTCATTGAGAGCTTGGCTAGTTAGCTTAAATAATATCCGGGAATCCAACCATAACCAATAAGCTTATACCAATCGGTTTTATCAACCAATATTTTTGCAGAAACAATAACTTGCTGACCATCTTTGAGCCGACCAATTAAGTTGCCATTAGGAATATCGAAAAAACTCACCTTTTTATTTGCTACAAAACTAATCCTAGCCGTTTGATTGAGGGCAATTAGCTTAGCTTTTTGAGGCAATTTAATTGTTGAGAGCAGCTCAGTTTCTAAAAACATTTGATCCTTTTGATATTTGACCCAAAATGAGCCTAAATCCAACCAAATTTCATGATTATTTTTAAGTAAACGTTTAAAAACTTTCCAAGTGGTTTTGGGATGAAGATTTAAAAAAGAGTTGTGATCCTCCACGTGTTTAAAAGCAGGTGTAAACTTCTTAATTTTTAAAAAGGCAGTAAATACCTTAACTGACTCCCAATCTTTTTTTTGATAATAAATAGTAGTAAACTGAATGCTTGACGTATAAAATCCCTTTATTTTGCCTGCAACTGAAGCAAGTTTGTAGCCGTTGAATTCAGGAGGATAAATTTGAAAAGCTTCACCTATTTTTCCCCGTAGGAATAACGGCTTATGCAGTTGAGAGCTTTTTTCAAAGTCAATAAAGTTGACAAAAATTGGTGCACCGTCTTGTTTTCGATAGATGAAAACGGTAATAGCATATTGTGAGAAAAAAGTCCGACTAAAGCCGTGAATGTTAATTAAATCATAATTTGGTAAAGGTCGTAGTTTGAAATTGATCATTTCTCCAAGCTTGCCACTGATCAGTTGTGGGCGAGCAATTTCTCTTTGGTGATCATCCTGATAAATAACTAAAACCAAAGCATCTTGAGTGCTATGCTGAACTTGCAAGTCAGCAACTGCTTCCTTTTGAGGAGTTAGATCGTGATGAGTTGTTAAAAAAGTATCTGAGTTTGAAAATCTTTCTTTATTTTGAAATTGATCATTTTGATCTCTAAAGGAAAAGATTTTCTGCAGAAAATCTTTAAAAGACAATTAACATCACCACTTTAAAAAATTGACTGGAATTACTGATTAGCTGGTAGTAGAATGTCCACCAGTGTCTTTGTACGAGTAATTTGAACATCTTTTTGCGTCAAATTTACCAATTTCTTTAAAACAAAATCAATTTCCTGGTCAGAAACTGGACGCAAACGATTTGAAACTAGCAATTCATCGGTTTGAGCCTTTCGTTTATAAACAACCCGAGTATTGCCTAAAGTATAAATCTTGATGAAATGTGCCGTGGAAACTTCAAGCTCACGTTTGATTTTACGTGAATAACTATTACTAACATCAACTAAATGCATAATTCTCATCCTCCATTCCTTAGTTTCATTATAGCTAAAAATAACAGGTGATTGTACTAAAAAGTTAAGAATATTTGTAATAAATGATATTTTTTTAAAAGTGGAATTTTTGAGAAAGTAATTATCAAGCAGCAAGCCAATACAAACAAAGCTTCAAATTTTAGTTCCTG
>NZ_AHYZ01000081.1 GCF_000255495.1 Liquorilactobacillus vini DSM 20605 | reverse complement strand
TAAATAACAAATACCACTGTCTATTTATATTACAATTCCTGACAAAAGCTATTAAATTATTGAAAGGAATCAGCCTTTTAAAAAGTCAACAAAGTAATTCTGCTTTAAATCATATTAGGGTATCACAAATACTTTACAAATATTTTTTGCGTCGCAACCAAAACCAGCAAATTAGGCTTAGTATAACAGAGATAATCAGCACAGCAAAAAAACCATAAGAAGATTTTTCAAACGGGACATCGACATTGATTCCCCAAAAACCAAAAATAATCGCTGGAATAGTCAAAATGATTGATATCTCTGTTAGCGTTTTCATAATCATGTTTAGCTGATACGAAAACATATTGTTTATCATATTTTCCAAATCATCCAAATATTGTCTGTAACCTAAAATAATTCTATCCATTGTGTCACTTGTATCGTATATCTCATCAATTATTTTTTTGGTGGTAAAATCAATATCATTAATAGTTGTGAAATTTTTTTTAATGAAATCCAGCGCTTTGTGATTAGCGCCATAAGTTGTTGACAAAGCTATCATGTATTTTTGAAGAGTCAATAAATCACCAAACGTTGGTCTGCGTGGACCGGACGTTGATATTTTTGAGTCTAAATCATCAATTTTTTCCTTGATTCCACGAAGTTCGTTAAGCATCACATAGAAATGTTTTTGCATGATCTTTAAAAGTACTTCCTCCATGAAATTATTGACATCACGTAAAACCATATTGGATAAGAGTTCGGGAATGAATTTTAATTTTTGTTTTGTAAAAATTATCAACTTATTTTTAAATACC
>NZ_AHYZ01000082.1 GCF_000255495.1 Liquorilactobacillus vini DSM 20605 | reverse complement strand
TTTTTTTTAACACTTAAATAAGTTTTAAAAATTTAATATTTTTAAATGCAACGAGCGTGGGAATCTTATTTTGATCAATTAATAAGAATGTATGTGGTTGATGAAGACTAGAACTTAAGTTTCCCGTGATGGCGTGCTCATTGCCGAGAGTGTCTTTTAGCCAAATAGTAATAGTTTTGTTTTTTTGAATGGCCTGCTGAATAAATAGTTCAATCTGGAAGTCAGGCATTTGGGGATGTAATTTGAAATTTGAATTTAACTTAATCGTACCTAGTTTTTTTTGGACAACAGCAGTGAATCTATGCCAATTATTTTGTTGAATATCGATCATAACTTTTTCTCCTTCCAGAACACACGTTCGCATTAACATTATATGAACATGTGTTCGCAAAAGTCAAGCGAAATTAGTCAGATCTAATATAATTTTTAAGGCAGACTTGAAAAAAACTAGCAAAAAGTACATTATAAAGTTAATAACTTTTTTAGAGGAGAATCAAGAAAGATGTCAAAAAGGGGAATGCTGATTGTTTTGTCGGGACCTTCCGGGGTTGGTAAAGGAACGGTTAGAAAAGCAATTTTCGCACAGGATAATAACAAGTTTCATTATTCAATATCAATGACGACTAGGAAAATGAGACCTGGGGAGGTTAACGGAAAGGATTATTATTTTGTTAGCAAAAAGGAGTTTCAAGCTGAAATTTCAGCTGGTCAGATGTTAGAATATGCTCAGTATGTTGACAACTATTATGGTACCCCTTTAAAATATGTAAATGAGATGCTTGATGCTGGCAAAGATGTTTTTTTGGAAATTGAAGTCAATGGAGCCATGCAGGTTAGAAAAAAATGTCCAGATGGTTTGTTTATCTTCTTAACACCGCCTGATTTGATGGAGCTACGGCATCGAATTATTGAACGCGGAACAGATGATTTAGCAACTATTGATAAGCGGATGCATAAAGCAGTTGGTGAAATCGAAATGATGCAAAATTATGATTATGCCGTTGTTAATGATGAAGTTCCAGCGGCTGTCGAGAAAATCAAAACAATTATTCGGGCTGAGCGTTGGCGAGTTAAGCGATTTTTGCCAGACTATAAGAAACAATTAGGAGATGTTTTAAAATGATTCTTTATCCATCAGTTGATGATCTTTTGGAAAAGGTCGATTCGCGCTATATGTTAGTGATGTTGGCCAGCAAACGGGCGCATGAATTGGACGCCGGAGCTTTGCCGCTATTGACTAAATATCAGTCAGTTAAAAGTGTTGGAAGAGCACTTGAAGAGATTGCTGCTGGCAAATTAATGATTGATCCCGAAGAAAAAGAAAAATTGTAGTTGCTAACCTATATTAGGATTAAAGCTGACATCTAATCAGACGCCAGCTTTTTTATTTAGTCTTTTCTGGTAAAATAGAGAGTGACTCAGCAAGGAGGAAGAAATTTTGAAGAAGAAAAAAATCTTGATTTGTTTAGCTGGAGGCATCGCTCTCTATAAAGCTGCACCGGTTATTCGCCAGCTCTTAAAAAATGATTTGGCAATCAAGGTTGCTATGACACCGACAGCAGAAAAATTTGTTAGTGCTCTGACCTTTGCTACTTTGATCAAGCAAAAAATTTATCGCCAGCAAGATTGGTTCGAATCTGAAAAAGTACTTCATGTTTTTCTGGCTGATTGGGCTGATGAAATAATTGTTATTCCGGCAACTGCTAACTTGATTGCCAAAATGGCAACGGGGCTAGCAGATGATCTAGTTAGTGCAATTCTATTGGCAGCAAATTGTCCCAAATATATTGTGCCGGCAATGAATGAAAAGATGCTCTTGAATGCGGCTACCCAACGCAATCTTGCTTGGCTCAAAAAAAATGGTGTTAACTTGATGCCAACCAGCAGAGGCCTGTTAGCTGAAGGTTACGCAGGTCGTGGACGTTTGCCTGAGCCAGCAGCGATTTTAGCTTGGTTAAGTGATTGCCAGTTAGCCAAACAAGATTTGAAGGGGAAAAAGGTCTTAGTTTCAGCTGGCCCAACGGTTGAAGCCATCGATCCAGTTCGCTATTTGACTAATCATTCTTCTGGGAAAATGGGTTACGCAATTGCGGAGGTTGCACAAGAACGTGGTGCGCAGGTAACTTTGGTGAGTGGTCCAACTAAATTATCACCTCCCCAGGGAGTGGCTTTAATTCCGGTGACAACTGCTTTACAAATGCAAGCTGAATTAGAAAATCACTATGAAGCAGCTGATTATGTTATTATGGCAGCAGCAGTAGCTGACTATCGACCGGTCAGAGCTGCCCAGCAGAAAATCAAAAAAGGCACTGATAAAATCAATTTGCCACTGGTTCGGAATCCAGATATTTTGTTTGAACTGGGGCAAAAAAAACGACAGCAAGTATTAGTCGGCTTCGCTGCTGAGACACAACAGCTGCTGGTTAATGCTCAAGAAAAATTGTTCAAAAAAAAATTGGATCTTTTGGTAGCAAATGATGTTGCTCGTCAGGATATTGGTTTTGGCAGCAATGAAAATGAGGTCTATTTTTTAAGTCCAACTTCATCGCCATTGCATTTAGCCCAAACCAGCAAACAGCAAGTCGCTGAAAAACTTTTTGATTTGCTGTTAGCTATGACAAAGAGGAAGTGATGCATTTGCAAGCAGCAGCAGTTATTGTTGATGTGCCAGCTCGTCAGACTGATCGCCCGTTTACTTATTTGATTAATGAAAATTTAAAAGATAGTGTCCTGCCGGGGATGCGGGTAGTCGTTCCTTTTGGACGGGCTGACCGTCTGATCCAAGGATTTGTAGTGCAAGTTTTTTCACCAAAGACTGTGCCGGCTAAGCTAAAAGCAATTTATGCAGTTCAAGATATTGAACCGGTATTGAATAATGAGATGTTAGAATTAGCACAGTGGCTAGCGACCCGGACATTTTCATTTCAAATTGCTTGTTTTCAGGCAATGTTGCCCAATGCTTTGCGAGGAAAAACGAAAAAGCAGTTAGTTGTTACTATACCGGATCAATTAGCTCCAGAAATTGTTGAATTCATGGCTGGCAAACCAGCAAAAATAATTGACACTAAACAACTGTCGCCTGAACTCTTGAAAAAGATCCATCAAGAAAAAAGTGCTGGAAAAATTGAAATTCGTTATTTAGTTCAAGCGACGGCCAAACCGCGACAAGAAAAAATCATCATTGGTCAATTAACTAGAACGCAGGCGCTGACCAAAAAGCAGCAGCAGCGTAGCAATGCAGTTCAGCGGCAGCGTTTACTGGCATTTTTAGCTGAACATTATCATCAAGCAATTTCTAAAAGCAGCTTAGAAAAAAAGCTGAATTTATCGGCGGCAACTTTAAATAGAGCTGCCGATCAGGGTTGGTTAAGGATGCAAGAACGTCCGTTGCAGCGTCGAGCTTATGACTTAGATCAAATTACGTCAACTCAGCCGAAGAAATTATCAGTCCAACAAGCAACGGTATATAAACAGGTCGCAATGGCTGTTGAGTCACAAGCGGCAACGACTTTTTTGTTAGAAGGGGTGACCGGCAGCGGCAAGACGGAGGTCTATCTTCAGTTGATTGCAGCAGCTTTAAGGCAGCAACGTAGCGCATTATTATTAGTTCCAGAAATTTCGTTGACTCCGCAGATGGTTGCTCAAGTCGTTGGTCGTTTTGGTAAGCAAGTTGCACTGCTTCATAGTGGATTATCTGCAGGAGAGCGCTTGGATGAATGGCGTCGGATTGAAAATGACCAGGCTAAAGTAGTTGTTGGGGCTCGATCAGCAATTTTTGCTCCAATTAAAAATTTAGGTATCATCATTATTGATGAAGAGCATGAAAGCAGTTACCAGCAGGACAATATGCCGCGTTATCATGCGCGTGATGTAGCTTTGTGGCGAAGTAAGTTTCATCATTGTCCAGTCGTTCTTGGCAGTGCGACGCCTGCTTTAGAGTCACGGGCGCGGGCTCAAAAGAAGGTCTATCATTGGCTACGTTTGACTCAGCGGATCAATACAAAGCCTTTGCCAGAAGTTTCATTGATTGATATGCGTCACGCGGCAAAAGTTAGTCGTGATTCAGATTTTTCCCCCCAGTTGATTGCTGCAATTAAACAAAAGCTGCAACAAAAAGAGCAGATAATTTTACTGCTCAATCGACGCGGTTATGCTTCTTTTGTGATGTGTCGCGATTGCGGTTTTGTTTTGAAATGCCCCAACTGTGACATTACTTTGACTTTACACAAGGATCAACAAGTGATGAAATGTCATTATTGCGGTCACGAAGAAGCAATTCCGCATATTTGTCCTGAATGTGGTGGGCAAAAGATTCGTTATTACGGGACAGGAACGCAAAAGGTTCAAGAAAAATTAACCAAGTATTTTCCAACTAGCCGAATTTTACGAATGGATGTTGACACAACCCGTAAAAAAGGAGCACATGAAAAAATTTTAGCTGCATTTGGTGCTCATCAAGCTGACATTTTATTAGGGACGCAAATGATTGCCAAGGGGCTTGATTATCCAGACGTGACTTTAGTGGGTGTTTTGAATGCCGATACTTCCTTAAGTTTGCCGGATTTTCGTGCAAGTGAGCAAACTTTTCAATTGTTGACTCAAGTCAGTGGTCGGGCTGGTCGGGCTCAAAAAGAAGGCAAAGTGATTATTCAGACCTTTAATCCGCAGCACTATGCCTTACAACTGGCTAAGAAACAAGATTACGAACGCTTTTATGCTTTTGAAATGCAATTGCGGCATCAAGGTGGTTACCCACCATATTACTTTACAATTCAAGTTGCAGCTAGTGCAGTAGTTGAAAAAGTGGCACTCAAGGCGTTGCTTCAGGTGGCAGCTGAATTAAAAACGGTTTTAAGTCCGGGTGCTAAAATTTTGGGACCAGTCCCGCAGATGATTTTAAAGATTAAGAAACGTTATCGTTATCAATTAATCATTAAATATAAACATGAAGAACAGTTAAATCGATATTTGCAAACTTTACTTGAAAGAAGTCAGCGTCAAACTGATTTACAGCTTGATATCGTTCGTGAACCGCATAATTTTATTTAAAAGACCGAGGAGGAATTAATTTGGCAACAATTATTTTTATGGGGACGCCTATTTTTGCTGCAGAAATTTTAAAAGGAATTTTAACTAAAACCGATCACCAAGTTATGGGTGTTGTTACACAACCGGATCGTTACACCGGTCGAAAAAAAGTTTTAACGGCTTCACCAGTTAAACAACTGGCAAAAAAGCATCGGCTAAAAGTTTATCAACCGGAAAGATTAGCCCGCAGCCAAGAATTGACTGAATTGTTGGGCTTGCATGCAGATCTAATTATTACTGCGGCCTATGGGCAATTTCTGCCAGAAAAACTGATTAAGAGTGTAAAAATTGCAGCGATTAATGTTCATGGGTCGTTGTTGCCCAAATATCGTGGTGGAGCTCCAATTCAATATTCATTGATTAATAATGATCAACAAACAGGAATTACTTTGATTTATATGACCAAAAAAATGGATGCCGGTGCAATGCTGGCTCAAAAGACGATTAAGATTATGCCAGAAGATGATGCCGGCAGTTTATTTAAGAAGTTGAGTGTCGTCGGTGAGCAGCTCTTATTGCAAGAATTACCGATGATTATTGCTGGACAGGTAAGGGCGGTGGAGCAAGACGAAACGGCAGTAACTTTTGCACCGATCATTACCGCGGCACAAGAAAAATTATCATTAGCAATGACTGCCCATCAGTTGGATGGAATGATCCGAGCTTTACGACCGCGGCCAGGAGCTTATTTTGCCAATTTTGCTGGCAAACGGACAAAAATTTGGCAAATCAAGCCATTGCCTGAAAAAACGGAATTGGCAGCGGGCCAAATCGTGGCAATTGATCATCGGCTGTTAAAGATTGCAGCTGCAAAGGGAACAGTTTACCAGCTTGAAGTCTTACAGCCGGCGGGGAAAGCTAAACAGTCTATTAGGGATTATTTAAATGGACAAGGGCAAAATTTGACAGTGAAGCAGAGGTTGATTACTGAATGAAGACAAATGCTTGTTTGGATCAGACAGCCCGCTATTTGGCAGTTGATATTCTAACGCGAATTCAGCGGGAAAATTCTTATTCAAATATTTTATTAAACCAGACTTTAATGAAATACCGACTTCCTGTGCAAGATGCAAATTTATTGACTAAGATTGTCTATGGGACTTTGCAGCAGCAATTAACTCTTGAATATTGGTTGAATCCATTTATCAAGCAAAAAAAAGTTTTGCCCTGGGTTAAAGAGCTGTTATTAAGTGCCCTTTTTCAACTTCAATATTTGGATCGGATTCCAGCACGAGCTGTTTTGGATGAATCAATCAAAATTGCGAAAGCTAAGGGACATGATGGTATTCGCAAATTTGTTACCGGTGTCTTGCATGCAGTTTTACGCAGTCAATTACCCGATCCGCACGAAATTGCTGATCCATTTGAGCGAGCTCGGATCGTTTATAGCGTGCCAGGGTGGTTGGTCAACCAATTAGTTACAGAAAATGGTTGGGAAAAAACTAATTTGCTTTTAAGCTCAATCAATCAGCCACCACACCAAGCAATTCGTGTCAATACTTCAAAAATCAGTTTACAGCAAGCTGAAAGGGCTTTGACCGCAGCAGGATTCACTTGGCGACGTAGTCAATTAAGTCCAACTAGTTTGATCATTCAAAGTGGTTTTGCAGGGAATAGTCAGTTATTTAAAAATGGTTCAATCGTTTTTCAGGATGAAAGTGCTGCATGTGTTGTTGCTTCAATGGAAATCAAAGCTGATCAGAAGGTTTTAGATGCTTGTGCTGCTCCAGGTGGTAAAACACTGCAAATTGCCGATCAGTTACAAACAGGTCACGTCTGGGCTTTGGATATTCATGAACACAAAGTTAAATTAATTGAAAAAATGCGGTTCGTTGTGGCTTGCAAGCTAGGGTGACTGCTCAAAAGCTAGATGCTCGCTTGGCTGTCACGAAGTTCACGACTGGCTTTTTTGATCAGATTCTGTTAGATGCACCTTGTTCTGGTATTGGCTTACTACGTCGAAAACCAGAAATCAGATATCGTAAAAATTTGCAAGATATTCATGCTTTAAGCCAGCTGCAGCTGAAATTATTGGAAAATTTGGTCCCATTAGTAAAACTCCATGGTAAAATTACTTATAGTACTTGTACGATCATGCAGACAGAAAATCAACAAGTTATTAAGAGCTTTTTAAAGCAACATCCGCAGTTTAGCCTACAGAATCCAAGAAGAATTGGTCGGGAAATTTTTCCAGATGAATATGAGACAGATGGTTTTTTCATGGCTAATTTGATAAAAAATGCGAATTAAATGGGGGCAATCGTGTGAGCTTTGCATTTAAAAGTAATATCGGCAAGATGCGCAAGAAAAATGAAGATTATGTTGACGTGTTTGAAAATCAGGCAGGGGTAACTTTTGGAGTTGTTGCTGATGGACTTGGCGGTCATCAAGGTGGTGACGTAGCTTCAGAAATGGCGGTTTCTCATTTGGGTCATTTTTTTGAGAAAACTAATTTTTCTGATCCTCAAGCAGGTGCCCAGTGGTTAGAGGCTCAAGTCAAAGAAGAAAACCAACTGATTTTGCAGCGTGCGAATCAATATAGTGATTTAATGGGGATGGGGACAACATTGGTATGTGGTCTCTTCTTTGAGAAACAAGTAGTTTTGGCGAATATTGGCGACAGTCGTGGCTATTTGCTGCGAAATGGGGAATTATTTCAACTGACAGAGGATCATTCATTAGTCAATGAGCTACTGAAACGTGGGGAGATCAGTGTAGAGCAAGCTAAACATCATCCTAAAAAAAATATTATTACTCGAACCTTAGGTATTTCAAATGAAGCAGTTTTAGATCAATATTTAATTGACTTTCAGCCTAATGATCTGTTCTTACTATGTACAGATGGTTTAACTAATATGCTTGAGGATCTAGAAATCAAAAAAATCTTGACGGCAACTGAATCATTAACGACGAAGTGCGAGCTTTTGATTGGTCGTGCTAATAAAATGGGCGGCAAAGATAACATTACTGTTTTATTAGCCTTAGTCGCTAGCAAAGACGAGGTGGATAAAAAATGAGAGCCGGCTACGTTTTAAATGGGCGCTATCAAATCAAAAAAAGCTTAGGTGAGGGTGGAATGGCTAATGTTTATCTAGCCCGTGATTTAATTTTACATCGCCCGGTGGCTGTCAAGTTAATGCGTTTAGATCTGAGAGATGATGCTGCTTCAATTCGAAGATTTCAACGTGAGGCCATCTCGTTAACCAAACTAAGTCATCCTAATATTGTCAGCATTTACGATGTGGGTGAGGATAACGGGATGCAATACTTAGTCACGGAGTATATTGAAGGTACAGATTTAAAAAATTATATTGCTATAAATTTTCCAATTTCTTTTGAAAAAGTTGTTAATATAATGTTACAAATTTTAGCTGCTGTGGCGCACGCGCATGATCATGAGATAATTCATCGTGATTTGAAGCCACAGAATATTTTGATCAATCATCAGGGGCACGTTAAAATTACTGACTTTGGAATTGCTTTGGCAAGTGGTGATTCATTAACACAAACCAATACTTTGATGGGATCGGTACATTATCTATCTCCTGAACAGGCACGGGGGAGTGTAGTCACTAAACAATCTGATCTTTATTCACTGGGAATCATTTTATTTGAATTACTGACGGGTCAAGTCCCATTTCAAGGTGAGACAGCTGTTTCAATTGCTTTAAAACACTCACAAAATCAAATGCCATCAGTTCGCAAGTTTAATCCAGCAATTCCGCAAGCGCTTGAAAATGTTATTTTGCATGCAACTGCTAAGGATTTGCATGATCGCTATCAAACAGCAGCGGAAATGGCTGCCGATTTAAAAACAACTTTATCGCCGGCTCGAAAAAATGAAGCACGCTGGCAGCCTCAAAATTTCGATGATGAAACTAAGCTCCTTGAGCCACTTGATTCTGCTCAGAAAACAACGAAGAAAAATTCCCCAAAACCAATTAAAAAGATTAAAAAGAAATGGTTAATTTTTGGGGGGCTTTTGGCGGCTTTTTTACTTACTTTGCTAATTTTGGCATTAGTTTTTCGCTCAAATTCAGTTAATGTTCCAGATGTAAGTGGAATGAGCCTTAGTGAAGCAACAGCAACTTTAAATTCCAAACAGTTAAAATTGGGTAAAATTGAGCATCAGTACAATGATAAGTATTATCAGGGCCAAGTAATTAGAACATTACCAGTAGCAAAAACTTCGGTTAGACAATCATCGGAAGTAAATTTGATAATTTCTCGGGGACCGCAAAAGGTGAAATTTGGAGATTACCGAGGGCAATCTTTTAAGGAAGTTAAAAAGAAACTTGAAAAAAAAGGTGTAACCGTCTTAAAGTCAAAACATTATTCCAATACGTTTGCGACAGGCGAAATTATCAAACAAAGTCTTGCACCGAACCATCAAGTAATTTGGAAAAATACGACAGTAACCTTTACAGTCAGTTCAGGTAGAAAATCAGTTAGAATTAGAGACTTAACAGGGTATACGCGAAAGAGTGTTGAGGATTACGCCGAAGAATTAGGTCTTGTTTTGCATGCAGAATGGGAAAATACCGATCATAGTAGTCAAAGTGATACAGATTTAGCTGTAGCTCAACGTCCGATCGCTGGAACACGCTTAAAAGCTGGTAGTACTTTAACAGTCTTTTTTGCGGCTGCAAGTACTACCACGCCATCAAGCAGTGGGCAAACGACCACAACTATTCCAAGCCAAAGTCAGACATCAAATGCATCTTCAGCGGCAACTGAGGCGAGTCCATCAGTCAATAGTTCCTCAGTTAAAAGCAATTCGCAAGCTTCATCAAATACGGCTAGCAGCAGTTCCAACGAAAACAGCAATGCAAGTAGTGCATCAGCTACGACAACTTCTAGTTTAAGTAATGAACAATAAAGGGAGGGTTTCATGAAAGGACTGATTTTACAATCATTAAGTGGTTATTACGATGTTTTAGCTTCGGATGTCATTTATCGGACTCGGGCTCGTGGCAATTTTCGCAAACGGCGAATTATACCACTCGTTGGTGATCAAGTTGAATTTAAACCAGCTAGTTTAAAAGAGGGATATCTATTAGAAATTTTTGCCCGCAAAAATAGTTTAGTTCGTCCACCAGTTGCTAATGTTGATGCAGCAATTGTCGTTGTTTCATGTCAGCAGCCAGCTTTTTCAGCTAATTTATTAGATCGTCAATTGGTAATGCTAGAAGCTCAAAAAATTAAACCCGTGATCTATTTTTCAAAGCAAGATCTGCTATCAGATCAGGAATTGAAAAATTTTACAAAAGTTTTTATTGCATATGCTTGCTATCCAGTTTTTGAAGATTCGGTAAAGTTGCAAGAATATCTACAACGACAACTTAAACAGCAAGTATTAGTTGTCATGGGTCAGACTGGTGCTGGAAAGTCGACTTTGTTAAATAAATTTGATCCAACCTGGAATCTGACAACTAGAGAGGTATCGAAAGCTTTAAGTCGCGGTAAGCATACGACGCGAAAAGTTGCTTTAATGGCTTGGAAGGGTAATTATATTGCCGATACTCCAGGTTTTTCATCTTTTGAATTAAAAAATTTGGATAGTCAAAATTTGCGTCAATTATTTCCGGATTTTTGGCCGTTTCAAAGCAACTGCAAGTTCCGCGGTTGTTTACATCAAAATGAGCCAGCTTGTGCAGTTAAAGCAGCAGTTGCGGCAAAAAAGATTGCAGCCAGTCGTTATCAAAGCTATTTGCAATTTTTAGAAGAATTGCAGCAAAAAAAGCCAAAATACAATAGAAGAAAGGATTGATCATTAATGAAAATTGCTCCTTCGATTTTAAGTGCTAATTTTGCTGAACTCGGCAAAGATGTTCAACGAGTTGCTGCTGGTGGGGCTGACTATTTGCATATTGATATTATGGATGGACATTTTGTGCCGAATTTGTCATTTGGTCTGCCAATTATTAAAGCATTGCGTCCAGTGACAGACTTACCGTTTGATTGTCATTTGATGGTTACTAATCCAGCTGATTATGTTCAATTACTAGCAGCTAGTCAAGTTCAGATTATCGGTGTGCATGCTGAAACTACCGCTCATCTTTGTCGCTTGCTGCAGCAAATCAAAGCTGCTGGCTGTCAAGCTGAAGTTGTGATCAATCCAGCTACAAGTCTAACGGTCATTGAAGAAGTTTTGCCATTGGTGGATTCAGTTTTATTAATGACAGTCAATCCAGGTTTTGGTGGTCAAAAGTTTTTGCCATTTGTTTTGAAAAAGGTTCAGCGCCTAGCACGAATCAAGCAACAAAATAATTATCATTTTGAAATTGAAGTTGATGGTGGCATTGACCCTGCAACTATCAAGTTATGTGCCGCAGCCGGGGCGACGATCGCAGTTGCTGGATCATTTATTTTTCAAAATGATCCAGCAAAACAGTTGGCATTATTAAAGGCAGCAGTGGGGGAATGATGATGGAAATCAATTTATTAGTCGGTGGTCCAGTCAAAAATTGGCCTGATAATTTATTGATAAAAAAAAAGACCGCCGTTTGGGCAGGCGCTGATCGTGGCGCTTTATATTTGGTTAAAAATGGAATCCGCCCGCTTCTGGCAATCGGTGATTTTGATTCAGCCACCTCGAGAGAACGAAAGTTGATATTCGCTAAAAGTCAACGAGTGATTACGGATCAACCTGAAAAAGATGATACTGATACTGAATTGGCGGTTAGACATCTTTTGATTGATTATCAAGCGGAGAGAATCAACATTTATGGAGCAACTGGCGGTCGGCTCGATCATTTATTAGCTAATTTATTTTTTGTCATGCGACCAGAGTTTCGGCCACATTTGCAAAAAATTTTTTTATTCGATCGACAAAACTCAATCAGTTTTTTTGGACCTGGTCATTATTCAATTACCCGGGAAACTGATAAAAAATATCTAGCATTTGTTCTTTTGACGAAGGTTGCCAAGCTGTCGTTATACGATGAAAAGTATCAATTAGCAGCTAAAAGCTTTGCTTACCCGCTTTCGCTTGCCAGTAATGAATTTGTTGGTCAGACGGCTAGCTTTTCGTTTGCTAGTGGTGTGATCAGTGTAATTCAAAGCAAAGACTTAAAATAAAAGAGCCTTCATAGACTGATATGAAGACTCTTTTTATTTTTTATACCCGAGTAACTTTTCCGGATTTAAGGGCCCGAGCTGAAACCCAAACCCGCTTCGGCTTACCATCAACTAAGATCCGAACTTTTTGCAAATTTGGTTTCCAAGAACGATTTGTTTGATTTAAAGCATGCGAACGCTTTTTACCAAAAGTTGTTTTCCGGCCGGTAATGAAATCTTTAGCCATTTTATTTCCTCCTAAATATACAAATTCACAGCATTTCTGCTCACTTACTTATTAAAATTAACATAGTTAACGAGTGATTGCAAGACTTTTGTAAAGTAAAAATACTTGGCAGCCATGAGAAATTTTTGAGGTGTTAAATGGCTTGCTTGGTGTTATCATTAAATTTATGATAAAATATCTTTAATTGTGGTGTTCTTAATTTAAGGAGGCTGTCATTTATGGCTGTTAAAATCAAAACACAGTTTGGTGACATTGAGATTACCAATGATGTCATTGCTACCGTTGTCGGTGGAGCTGCGACCGAGATCTTTGGAATCGTTGGAATGGCTAGTAAAAACCAAATCAGAGATAATTTAAACGAGATCCTCAAACGCGATAATTATTCTAAGGGAGTAGTTGTTCGTCAAGAAGACGACGCTGTAGCAGTTGATGTTTACATTATTGTTGGCTATGGTACTAAGATTTCTGAAGTGTGCCGTAATGTTCAAGATAAAGTTAAATATAATCTAAAATCGATGTTAGGAATAACTGCCAACTCTGTTAATGTGATTGTGCAAGGCGTCAGAGTGATCGAAGATTAGCGGTTATTTCAGGAGGTACAGTAGAGTTGAAAGTAAAAGAAATTACGGCAGCGGAATTTAGAAAGATGGTAGCTGTCAGTTCTGAGCGCTTAAATGAAAATGCGGAATTTATTAATTCCTTAAATGTTTTTCCAGTACCAGATGGTGATACAGGAACTAATATGAGTTTATCTTTAGCGAGTGGGGCGAAATATGTAGCTGATTCAACAGCCGAAGATGTTGGTTCTTTGGCTTCAGCGCTGGCCAAGGGACTTTTAATGGGAGCTAGAGGAAATTCTGGGGTTATTTTGTCACAAATTTTCCGTGGCTTTTATAAAAGTACAGAAAAAAAGCAGCGGCTAACAGCTAAAGATTTAGCTGCTGCTTTAACTGGAGGAGTTGAAACAGCTTATAAGGCAGTTATGAAACCTACCGAAGGAACGATTTTGACTGTTGCTCGTCAGGCTGCTAAGGCGGCTAATCAAGCTGCTGGTGCTAATCAAGCTACAGCGAGTGGAGTTATGGCAGCAGCTTTTAAGGCAGCTAAAGTTGCATTAGCGCATACGCCAGAACAGTTGCCAGTTTTAAAAGAAGTTGGTGTTGTTGATTCCGGTGGCCAAGGTTTGACTTTTGTTTATGAAGCTTTTCATGATGCTTTGACTAATGACGTTACAGCTGTCCATAAGACTCATCAGCCAAGCATTGGCGAAATGGATGAGATGGTCAATGCGGCTCATCATCAAAGCGTTCAGAGCCAGTTAAATACTCAGGATATTCGTTATGGGTATTGTACAGAAATTATGGTACGATTGGGTGCTGGACGTTTAGTTGACCAAAAGTTTGACTATGATCAATTTCGTCAGCATTTGAGTGAAATTGGTGACTCATTATTAGTAGTTGCAGATGATGAAATTGTTAAGGTACATGTTCATACTGAACATCCAGGTGAAGTTTTGGCTTATGGCCAGCATTTTGGCTCGCTGATTAAAGTTAAAGTTGATAACATGCGTTTACAGCACGAAACAATCCTTGAACATGATCAACAACAAACTTCAAGTGCTTCAGCAGCAGTTGCAACGCCGACAACGGAAACTGTCAATGGTTACGGGGTAATTGCCATTGCATCTGGGGCTGGCTTGGCAAAATTATTTAAAGGCTTGGGTGCTACTTTGATTTTAAATGGCGGCCAGACAATGAATCCAAGTACCGAAGACATTGTTGAAGCAGTTAAACAAACCGGAGCAAAGAAAGTTATTATTTTACCAAATAATAAAAACATTTTCTTAGCGGCTCAACAAGCTGCTAAGGTTGCTACGGCTAAAGTTGCCGTAGTTCCCAGCAAAACGATCGCTCAAGGCATGACTGCTTTGCTTAGCTTTGATAGTCAGGCAAGTTTATCAGAAAATCAGTCTAGAATGACGAAAGAACTTGATTCGGTTAAGTCTGGACAAATAACAACAGCAGTTCGTGATTCAACAATTGATGGTCAAGAAATTAAAAAGGGTGATTACATGGCAATCGTCGATGGAAAAATCATCTTAACTAATGCAGTGCGAAAAACAGCTGCAGTTGCAATGCTTAAACGAATGTTAAGCGAGGATAGTGAAATCGTTACAATTATCTACGGTGCTGACGGGAATGAAGAAGAAGCTAATGAAATTGCGGCAGCAGCTCATCAGCTTGACGAGGATCTAGAAGTAGAAGTTCATTTCGGTGGTCAGCCAGTTTATCCATATTTGATTTCTGTAGAATAGCTATTTCGTTCTGCTGACTGGTAATGATTTGCCAGTCAGTTTTTTTTAGAAAAGAAGTGATCAATTTGACTAATGTTTTGAATCAGTCGGTTTCAGTTTTAAAGGGAGTTGGACCGAAAACAGTTGCGGCCTTGCAGCATTTGAAAATTTTTACCTTAGAGGATCTGTTAATGGCATACCCATTTCGGTATGATGATTACCGGCCTAAAGCATTGGCAGAACTGATTGATCAAGAAAAAATCACTTTAAGAGGAACAGTTGCTAATCCACCAGTTGTAACCCGCTTTGGAAGAAAGAAAAATCGTTTGAATTTTCGTTTGCTGCTGGATCAAGATGTAATTTTAGTTACTTTTTTCAATCAGGCTTATTTGGCTGACAAAATTGAAACCGGTGCTGAAGTGACTGTCTTTGGAAAATGGGATAGTTCGCGGCAACGTTTAACTGGGATGAAGTTGCTGACTTTTAATCGTAATGATCGACTAGCTGGAATTTATCGGTCTTCAAAAGAAATTAAACAAACTAAATTGCAAAGCTTAATCAAAGAAGCTTATCTAAAATTCAATGCTGAAATCACAAACTTGGTGCCGGCTGATTTACGACAAAGGTATCATTTGTTGGACCGCAAGCAGATGATTCATGATATGCATTTTCCCCTATCAGCGGCAGCGGCCCAAGCAGCAAAACGTTCAGCAATTTATGAAGAATTCTTCTTATTCCAGGCCCGCTTGCAGTATCTGAAACGGATTGATCAAAAGAAGAGCGGCTTGCAAATTAATTATCATAATGATCAAGTGAAGAAGTTTATTTCTGGTTTGCCGTTTGAATTGACAACAGCGCAAAAAAGATCTGTTAATCAAATTTGTCACGACATGCATCGTCCAATTCATATGAATCGTCTTTTACAAGGAGACGTTGGTTCAGGGAAAACCGTCGTAGCGGCAATTGCAATGTATGCTGCCGTGACCGCTGGTTTTCAAGCGGCTTTAATGGCCCCTACTGAAATTTTGGCCGCGCAGCATGCTGAAAAACTGTTTCAGCTTTTTCAACCATGGGGAGTTTCTGTTGGTTTGTTAACTAGCTCGATTACAGCGGGTTCACGGCAGCGCCAGGAACTTTTGCATCAAGTTGCGACTGGCAAAATTAATATTTTAATCGGAACACATGCTTTGATTCAAACTGAAGTCAAGTTTGAGCGGCTCGGTTTGGTGATTACTGATGAGCAGCATCGTTTTGGCGTTAATCAGCGTCAAGCTTTGCGACTAAAAGGCATACAACCAGACGTTTTGGCTATGACTGCTACTCCAATTCCGCGGACGTTAGCTTTGACAACTTATGGGGAAATGGATGTTTCGTTGATCAATGAATTACCAAAAGGACGTAAGCCGGTCAAGACATTTTGGCTTAAACCGACGCAATTACAACAAGCGTTTGATTTTATTAAGCAACAATTAATTAAACAGCAGCAAGCCTATTTAGTAACGCCACTAGTTGCTGAATCTGAAGCTTTGGATCTGCAAAATGCCGAACAGCTTTTTACGGATACGCAGAAATTCTTTTCACCAGAATATCAAGTTGGTTTAATTCATGGTAAAATGAAAAGCGATGAAAAGCAGCGGGTCATGCAGCGTTTCAAATCAGGTAAATTGAATATTTTAGTTGCAACGACGGTAATTGAAGTTGGGGTTGATGTACCCCAAGCTTCAGTAATTATGATTTTGAATGCTGATCGTTTTGGGCTTGCTCAGCTGCATCAATTGCGCGGACGAGTCGGTCGGAGCAATCTGCAATCGTTTTGCTTGCTAATTGCTGATCCAAAAAATGAGGCTGGGATTCAACGGATGCAGGCAATGGTCGCAACGACAGATGGATTTGTAATTGCGCAAAAAGATTTGGAATTGCGTGGACAAGGTGAGATTTTAGGAAATAAGCAATCAGGTCTGCCGGATTTTCGAGTCGGTGATCCAATTAAAGATTTGAAGATTTTAGAGGTTGCTCAAATGGATGCAGCTGAACTTGTACAACGACCAGATTTTGCAACTAATCAACAAACTAGTCAACTGGCGGCTTATTTGCGCTTTAAAGTTCAACCCAAGTTGAGCTTTGACTAAATAAATGATTTATAGGAGTGGTATCATGAAAATAGCAGTTGATGCGATGGGCGGCGATCATGCACCAGCCGCAGTTGTCGCTGGAGTTATTAAAGCTCGTGATCAGTTCACTGATTTAGAGTTTTTATTATTTGGACAGGTTGAGCAAATTCAGCCTTTAGTAAAAGATTCAACCCGAATTAAAATTCTTCCAGCAACTGAAGTTATCAGCATGAATGATGAGCCGGTCCAAGCAGTTCGGCGAAAAAAGGATTCGTCACTGGTTTTAGCTGCTAAAGCGGTTAAGGAAGGTCAAGCAGAAGCGCTCTTTTCCTGTGGCAATACTGGTGCTTTACTGGCAGCAGGCTTGTTGATTGTTGGTCGAATCAAAGGAATTACACGTCCAGGATTATTATCAACTTTACCAATGATTGGTCAGCAAAATGGGGCTTTTAATTTGTTAGACAGCGGTGCCAATGCTGAAAGTAAGCCAGAGCATCTTTATCAATATGCTTTGTTGGGAAAATATTATGCTCAAACGGTGCGCGGGATTGCTAATCCGCGAATTGGTTTACTAAATAATGGGACCGAGCCACATAAGGGCAGTAAAGTTACTCAAGAAGCTTATCAATTGTTAAAGGCCGAGCCAGAAATTAATTTTGTCGGTAACGTCGAAGCCAATGCGGTTTTGAAAAATGCGGCTGATGTTATTGTTGCTGATGGTTTTCTTGGCAACACTTTGCTAAAATCAATTGAAGGAACAGCTAGTGCAATTATGCACTTATTGAAAGAAACGATTATGGCGGGTGGCTTTAGCAGCAAAGCAGGAGCATTGCTTTTAAAACCGACATTTAAAGAACTAAAATCAAAGATGAATCAGGCAAAATATGGTGGAGCAGTCCTACTAGGCGTTAAGGCTCCAGTTGTAAAGGCTCATGGAGCCAGTGATGCGGAAACCGTCTATTATACTTTAGCTCAAATTGAGCAAATGTTGAAAGAAAACATGATTCCTGATTTTGTTAATTACTTTTCAAAAACAACACTTAAAAAAGATTAAGGGAGATAATTATGACTGAAAAAGAAATTTTTGACAAAATTGCCAAGATAATTCATGAGAGATTTGAAGTCGAACTCGACAAGATTACTCCAGAACTGAATTTTACACAAGATTTAGATGTTGATTCAATTGATCTCGTGGAGTTTGTCCTCGAATTAGAGGATACTTTTGGGGCGGAGATTCCAGATGAAGAAGCGGAAAAGATGACGACAGTGGCGGATGTAGTTGCTTACGTTAAAGCACATCAGTCATAAAGCTGAAAAAGTAATGTAAAGGGGCCGTCCCAAAACGATTGTTTTGACAGCGGTCTTTTATTTTAATGATGATTGGTCAAAAATCTCGTGGCTTTAGTCGTGGGATAGATAAGGCTTTGTCCCTCCGGCAACCTGGGGACATAAAAGGCATTGGTAATTATCGTGTTAATCATAGTTACTTGGTAACTTTGCAGTGATGTATCTATGCAAATTGTGGTTCAGAATCTATTAGGGTTCATGGCTCACAAGCTAATGACTTTAGCCATTGGTGGTTGACTAACTAGGGAAGTCTTGATTTTAAATAAAAGAGGAGATCAACTTTGATTAGCGGATTAACCCAGATGCTAAAAGAACAGTTTGGAATTGATTTTAAGAAAACAGAATTATTAGATGAAGCTTTCACTCATGCTTCGTATGTCAATGAACATCCAAAGGAAAATTTGAAATATTATGAACGAATTGAATTCTTAGGTGATGCGGTCATGCAGCTGTGTGTTTCAGAGTATCTATTTATTCGATTTCCTAACTTACCGGAAGGAAAGCTTTCACGTTTAAGAGCAGCGATGGTTTGTGAGGACAGTTTTAGTAAGTTCGCGGTAGAATGCAGCTTTGATAAATATATTCGGTTAGGTAAAGGTGAGGAAAAAGCCAAGGCTCGCCAGCGGCCGTCATTACTTTGTGATATTTTTGAATCATTTATTGGAGCTTTATACTTGGACCAAGGGAAAACAGTTGTCGATCAGTTTATTAGGCAAGTTGTCTTTCCTAAAATTGATCTTGGCTGGTTTGACCATTTGCTTGATCATAAAACCGAGTTGCAGGAGTATTTGCAACGTAATGGTGATGTAAATATTGAATACCAAGAACTGGCTGATTTTGGCCCAGAAAATGACAAAAGCTATCAAATGACGGTTAGTGCTGATGGGAAAACACTCGGTGTTGGAACTGGCCATTCAAAAAAGGCGGCTGAACAAGCAGCAGCCAAACAAGCGCTGCAAACTTTACTAGCAGCCAAACGAGCTGATTAAGGAGCAGTAGCGATGAAACTCAAGTCACTAACATTGAATGGTTTTAAATCTTTTGCTGAAAAAACTACGATTGAATTTCGTCACGGTTTAACAGCAATTGTTGGTCCCAACGGCAGTGGCAAAAGTAATTTGATTGAAGCAATTAGGTGGGTTTTAGGTGAGCAATCAGCAAAAAGTTTGCGCGGTTCAAAGATGCCCGATGTGATTTTTGCTGGTTCAACTAAACAGCAAGCGTTAAATCGGGCAGAAGTTGAATTGCTCCTGGATAACAGCGACCATTTTTTGCCAATGGAAAGCACCGAAATTGCCATTGACCGGCGAATTTATCGAAATGGCGAAAGTGAATATTTACTAAATGGCAAAAATGTTAGGTTGAAGGATATTACGGATTTATTGTTAGATACTGGTCTGGGCAGAGATTCTTTTTCAATTATTTCTCAAGGGAAAGTTGAGCAGATCTTTAGCAGCAAACCAGTGGAACGTCGGCAAATCATTGAAGAAGCTGCTGGAATTTTAAAATATAAGCAAGAGCGAACGAGTGCTCAAAATAAATTAGTTGAGACTGAGGACCATTTGCTGCGGGTCGCAGATATTATTAGTGAATTAGCGACGCAGCGTGAACCTCTCAAGGAGCAAGCGAGTTTAGCTCATGATTTTTTAGAGCAAAAAGATCAATTAGCTTTTTATGATCGTAGCCGACTTGTTTACGAATTGGAGCAAGCGACTAGCCAACAAGCTATTAATAAACAGCAATTAAGCGGTGCTCAAAAGTCAGTTGCAGTCTGTCAGCGAGCAAAGCAATCTTTAGCGCAAAAAAAAGATCAACTGCAGTCTCAACAAGAAAAGCAATTAGCACTGATTGATCAATTGCAAGGTGAATTGATGCAGACTGTTAGGCAAAAAGAACGTTTAATTGGTCAACAGCACCTTTCACAACAAGCAGCTTCTTATCAGGAAAAACAGAAGCGTGAATTAAAGCAACAAATTGCTGCAGCTAAGCAAAGACAATCAGATTTGAAGCAAGAGTTAAACAGCCTGCAGCAGCAATCAAAGACTTACTTGCATAATTTAGCGGCAACACAAAGCCAAATCAAGAGCTTGCAAAAACAATTAGCTCTAAGTGCCAATGATTTGCAAGAAAAAGTAGAAGAGTTACGTGGACAGATTATTGATAAAATGCAACAGCAAGCATCGCTGAACAATCAAAAACATTATTTAGAAAAAGAGATTCAGCGTCAAAGTCTACAACAAGATGCTTTAACCAAAAAGTTGACGCAACTCCAGCAGCAACAAGCAGCTAAGCACGTTGATAGTCAACAGGTCGCTGAACAATTAGCGGCAAGTCAAAAGAGGCTCCACGAGTTGAATCAAACTGCCGTAGATCTCCAAAACCAAAAAGACCAACTTGAGCAACGAATTTCTGATCAGCGTGAACAATGGTATCAAGCGGCTGGTATTTATCAGCAGACGAAGGCCAAGTATGATAATTTAAAAGAATTGACCCAAGGCTATAATAATTATTATCGTGGTGTTAAAGAGATCCTCTTAGCTAAAAATCAGTTGACAGGAATTGTTGGCTCAGTAGCTGAATTGCTCACAGTTCCCGCACAATTAGCCCCCGCAATTGAAACGGTTTTAGCTGGTCAACTACAAAATGTCGTTGTCAATGATGAACAAGCTGCGAAAAATGCAATTAGTTTTTTAAAACAGCATCATTATGGCCGAGTAACTTTTTTACCACAGACCTCGATCAAACGTCGCCAATTGCGTGCTGATTTAAAGCAAGAATTGGCAGCTTTGCCAGGAGTAATTGGGATTGCCAGTGATTTAATTACTATTTCAGCTGCTAATCAGGCTATTTTGGAATATCTTTTAGGAACTACCGTTATTGTCAAAAAAATTGATGATGCGATTGCTGTTGCCCGTAAGCTAAATTATAGCTGTCGGATTGTTTCTTTAGAAGGCGACGTAATTAATGCCAGTGGTGCTATCGCTGGCGGCTCACGCCGTAAGACGAGTGGCCTGTTATTTCAACAACAGCAATTGGTTAAGTTAACAACTGCTTTAAAAGAAATGAAGGGTAAACTAGCTAAGTTGGAGCAGGTTGGATTGGAAACTAAACAGCGCCAGCAACAAGTGGAGAAGTCAGTTGCTGCGGCACAAACAGCAGTAGCGGCTAAACGGGATGAAGTTCAACAACTTTCAGCTAAATCTCAATTCAAAAAAAATGAAGAGCACCATTTAGCTGAGCAGTTGGCAGCACAAAAATTTGAAGTTCAGCAAAATAATTTAGCAAATAAAAATTTTGCTACTAGTCAACAGCAAGTTGCTAAACAGCGGCAGCAAGTTGCTGAGAAATTAGCTAAATTAAAACAAAACTTTAATGCCTCGCAAGCTGCCTTAGCTAATTTTTCAGCTAGTCGACGTCAGCAAGAACAAAAATTGGCCAAATTGCAACAACAAGCTGCCGTCAGCAAACTGCAGCAGCAAAACTTTCAGCAGCAAGTTACTCAGTTAACCGCCAGATCTGAAAAACTATCAACAGAAATCAAAGCCAAGTTGGCTGCTGTGGCTGAATTGAATCAACCCCAAAAGTGGCAACAACAGCAACAGCTTGACTTGAATTTGAAGCAACTAATTCAAAAACAGCACGATTTAGAAGAACAATTGTCACAAGAAAAGCAAATTCGCCAACAAGTGCAAAAACAGTTAACAACGGTGCAAGCAAACTTGAATCGGCAAACAGAATTATTGCAGCTGCAACAGCAAAAGTTACAGCAAATCGATTTAAAAGTTCAAACAGTCACTAACCAAATTGATCAGAATTTGATGGATTTGAGTCAAAAATATCAGTTGACCTTTGAAGCTGCGCAGCAAATGAAGCGGGAAACTGATTTTAAAGTGATCCAGCGGCAGTTGAAACTTTTACAGCGTGGAATCAGCGAATTGGGAAATGTTAACTTGGGCGCAATTGATGAATATCAACGGGTTGATCAGCGCTATCAGTTTTTGGAGAATCAAAAAGCAGACTTGTTAAAAGCCAAAACTCAGTTACAAGAGAGCATGGCAGAGATCGATCAGCAGGTCAAACAGCGCTTTAATCAAACCTTTACTCAAACAGCCGCTGCTTTTGCTAAAATTTTTCCTGAAATGTTTGGCGGCGGCCAAGCTAGCTTAAAGTTAACGGAACCAGCTGATCTTTTGCAAACGGGTGTAGAAATTATGGCTCAGCCGCCGGGGAAAAAATTACAGCGCTTAAGCTTACTTTCTGGTGGTGAGAAAGCATTGACGGCAATTGTTTTACTATTTGCAATCTTAAAAGTTCGGCCGGTTCCGTTTGTAATTTTAGATGAAGCAGAAGCAGCTTTAGATGATGCTAATGTTGAACGTTATGCGAAATATTTGAAAAAGTTTTGTCAACAAACACAATTTATTGTGATTACCCATCGAAAGGTTACTATGAATTTTGCTGATGTGCTTTATGGTGTAACCATGCAGAAATCTGGAATTTCAAAAATGGTTTCGGTTGCTTTGACCTGATGATAAAAAGGAGGATTTTCAAATGGGCTTTTTTGAAAAGATTAAACAGGCTTTTAGTGGTGATCAACAGCCTAAAGAGGATGCTGAAAGTCAAAAATATGATCAAAGTCTTGAAAAATCAAGGAATACTTTTAGTGCTAAATTAAATAGCTTATTAGCAAATTTTCGGAGTGTTGATGAAGAATTCTTCGATAATTTGGAAGAAACCTTGATTGAAGCAGATGTTGGTTTTGAAACGGCTGTTAAAATCAGTGATGAACTCAAACAAGAGGTCAAATTAAAAAATGCTAAAACTACTCAAGAAGTTGCAGAGACAATTATTCAAAAACTGATCGATCTTTACGAACAAGAAGGTCAAAACGAAGATTACCAGTTACATTATGCGCAAACTGGGCCAACAGTTTTTTTGTTTGTTGGAGTTAATGGCGTCGGCAAAACAACTACGATCGGCAAATTAGCTTTCCGTTTAAAAAAAGAAGGTAAACGAGTTCTACTGGCTGCTGGAGATACCTTTCGCGCTGGAGCAATTGAACAATTGACGCAATGGGGAAAGAAGGTTGGCGTTCCAGTTGTTCAAAAACCAGCTCAAAGTGATCCAGCGTCAGTAGTGTATGATGCTGTTAAAAAAGCTCAACAAGAAAATTATGATGTTCTATTAGTCGATACAGCTGGCAGATTGCAAAATAAAGTCAATTTAATGCGGGAATTAGCAAAGATTTCACGAGTGATCACTCGTGAAGTTCCAACAGCTCCGCAAGAGGTTTTATTAGCTTTGGATGCTACTACTGGGCAAAATGCTTTAAGCCAGGCCAAGCAATTTAAGACAACCACACCTTTGACGGGGATTATTCTGACCAAGCTTGATGGAACAGCTCGTGGTGGAATTGTCTTAGCGATTCGCAATGAATTGCATATACCGGTTAAATTAGTAGGACTAGGTGAAAAAATGAATGATTTACAGGACTTTGACCCTGAGAAATTTGCAGCTGGCTTATTTGGTCAATTATTAGCTCAGAATTATGATGCCTGAGGGTAGAGAAGAGTACTTGAGGGAGCGGGAGCAAAGATGACAATTGAAAAAACTAATCGGATTAACGCATTGCTTGATTTTTATGAACCATTGCTGACAGAAAAACAAACAGTTTATATTGTCTTGTATTATCGCGATGACCTTTCGTTAGGTGAAATTGCAGAAAACTATCACGTCTCACGGCAGGCAGTTTATGATAATATAAAAAGGACCGAACTGATTTTAGAAAAATATGAGAGGAAATTGCATTTATTTCAGCAATATCAAAGCTTAAATCTGAAATTAGATGAGTTAAAAGCTTATGTTCAGCAGTATTATCAAACTGATGGCGAATTGCTGACTTTGGTTGATCAGTTAGAAAACATGGAAGAATAGGATAGGTGATTTGATGGCATTTGAAGGATTGACTGAGCGTTTACAAAATGCGATCGGAAAATTAAAGCGCAAGGGTAAAGTCAGTGAAGCTGATGTTAGAGAAGTTATGCGAGAAATTCGCTTGGCACTATTGGAAGCTGATGTCAATTTTAAAGTTGTTAAAGATTTTGTCAAAAACGTTCGGGAAAAAGCCATTGGCGCTAAAGTTTTGGAAAGCTTGACACCGGCACAGCAAATTGTCAAGATCGTTAATGATGAGTTGACGAAAGTTATGGGGCAAGAAGCCGTTCCTTTAAGTAAAGCAGCAAAGATTCCAACGATCATTATGATGGTTGGACTGCAAGGAGCGGGGAAAACTACTACATTGGCTAAACTGGCACTTAAGCTAAAAACGGAAAAAAAAGCCCGTCCTTTGATGATTGCTGGTGATATTTATCGACCAGCTGCGATTGATCAATTGCAGTCTTTGGGACAGCAGATTGAAGTGCCAGTTTTTTCGTTAGGAACTGATACTTCCCCAGTTGAGATTGTTCGCCAAGGCTTAGCTTCGGCGGCTGAAAAAAAGAATGATTATGTTTTAATTGATACTGCTGGTCGACTGCAAATCGATGAAAAACTGATGGCTGAGTTAGCACAAATTAAAGCACTAGCCCAGCCAGATGAAATTTTGCTGACAGTTGATGCGATGACCGGGCAAAATGCGGTTGAAGTTGCTAAAGGTTTTAATGAGCAACTGGATGTTACTGGCGTAGTTTTGACCAAACTTGATGGTGATACTCGTGGCGGAGCTGCTTTGTCAATTCGCGCGGTAACTGGTAAACCAATTAAGTTTATTGGGCAAGGCGAAAAAATGACCGATCTGGATGTCTTTCACCCAGATCGTATGGCTTCACGGATTTTAGGCATGGGTGATATGCTGACTTTGATCGAGAAAGCTCAGCAAGATTTTGATGAGAAAAAAGCTGTTGAAATGCAAGAAAAGATGCGTGAGAACAGCTTTGATTTTAATGATTTTCTGGATCAAATGGAACAAGTGCAAAAAATGGGACCAATGGATGACCTTATCAAAATGATTCCTGGTTTGGCCAACAATCCGGCTTTAAAAAATTTTCAGATTGATGAAAAACAAATTACTCATATCAAAGCAATTGTTCTCTCAATGACTCCGCAAGAAAGAGAACAACC
>NZ_AHYZ01000083.1 GCF_000255495.1 Liquorilactobacillus vini DSM 20605 | reverse complement strand
TCGAATTGGTTCTCCAGCTCGTTATACCGACTTGCGTACTTTAGCTGGCCAACGCCGAGCTCAAGCTCAGCGTAAGATGAACTTGGTCGGTATAGAACTTCTAAAGCAGGCTCTGGATAATCAGATTACAGCTGATTATGTCCTATTTGATACTTGGTTTAGTTCACCTAAAATGTTCAAAACAATCATTGATCTAGGAATGGTTGCTATTGGTATGATCAAAAATACAGTAAAAGTTCACTATCGTTATCGAAATAAATTGATGTCAGAT
>NZ_AHYZ01000084.1 GCF_000255495.1 Liquorilactobacillus vini DSM 20605 | reverse complement strand
CAAATTTAAGGGGGAGACAATATTCATTAATTAAAAAAATAATTAGTTTCAATGATATTGTAGCTGTCTTAAATTTTAAACCCTGAGTGAATCTCGATTTCAGTTTTGGTGGTGCTGCAGTAAACTCAATCATTTTTGTGCTCTAAAGCAAATCACGAAAATTAAGAGAAGATTTACCAATAGCTGTTAATCTTTATACCAATTTTGTATCATAAACGGGATTAGTTTGGGGCAAAAATATACGTTTCTGCTCTTATTAATATTACTTATTACTTGCTTAACATTACTTATTACTTTCAGCTGGATAAACTTGTGGATATAAACGAGTCAAAAATAAATTTTCAAAGAATCTAAGATGTTTTTTGTTTCTAATTTGATGCTTATATAAAGGCAAATCTTTGCTAAATATAAAACTAGTTTAACGAAGCATAAAATAGAATACTTGTTGTTTAAAATATATTTTTATTTTGATAAATTATTTGACTATAAATTAAACAATTGATGATATAATATCTAGGAAATTTTGGAATTTAAGTGGGGTGGAATAAATGGATACATATGATTTAATGAAACAGGCGCTCAGTGTTTCCGCAACCCGTGCAAAAGTTATTTCAAGTAATATTGCAAATGTTAATACTGCAAATTATAAAGCCAAAAGAGTTGTTTTTGAGAATGAATTGTCAAAGAGCAAACAAAATCTTAATTTAAAAACCACAAATAAACGCCATATCAAGTCTGCTGCGAATTCTTATTCATATATAACTACAGATAATTCCTCAAGCGTGACTGAAAATGGGAATAATGTTGACCTTGATGTTCAGTTGGCTGGTGCGGCTACAAACGGCTTGTATTATAATTCACTTGTTTCTCAACTAAATGGTAGGTTGCAGATGATGGGATATGTAGTCGAACACTAATCTATTGAATGTGGAGGTTATTTTTTATGAGTATTTTTGATGGACTTGAAATAAATACGAGTGGTTTAGCTCTTGAAAGATTAAAGATGGATACTATTTCAACCAATATTGCGAATGTTAACACTGATCAAACAGCTGAAGGTGGACCTTATAAATCTAAGTCAGTTTTGTTTTCTGAAAATGTTAAAAATGTTTCCACTTCGAATCCAGCGGCTGATGAAAATGGGCAGATGAGTTACGGTGTCAAGGTTGATGGAATTCAGGAAGATGATTCCGTAAAACGGGTTTATGATCCAACTGATCCCAATGCTGATAGTAGCGGTTATGTTGAAACTTCCAATGTTAACTTAGCTGATCAGATGGTTGACATGATACAAACAATGAGGAGTTATGAAGCAAATGAATCAGTAGCTGAAGATAATAAGGATATCTTAAAAGATGCACTAAATATTTCAAAGGGGTAACGAAATGATATCAACAAGTGCTGTAAATACAAGTAACCTAGAAAATTATCAAAAATCCTTGGCAAAAGTAACGGGATTTGATCAAACTGCTAAAAGTAGTAAGAATTCTGCAACTTTTAGCAGTTATTTAAATAAGGCAGTTTCTGGAGTAAATCAGAAAATGGTTTCAATGGATAAAGCAACTGACAATATGATCAGCGGTAAAGAAAATGATTTAGGAAATGTTATGGTCAAGATGACCGAAGCTCAATTATCATTAGAGACTGCTGTTCAGGTGAGAAATAAACTGCTTGATGCCTATAGCGATATTAAAAATATGCAGTTTTAGATTTGAGGCTTAAAAGGAGTAGACAGCAGAGTGGGAAAATTAGGGACTTTCTTTCAGACAATCAAAGATAAATGGCAATCACAAAGCCGAATAAAAAAAATTATTTGGATACTTGCAATTTTAAGTGTCCTATTTGTTTCTGGGACGGTTTATTACTTAGAAACAAGGGTCCAATACGGAGTCCTTTTTACTGGTTTAAGTGAAGGTGATGCTGGAACAATTGCTGATGAGCTGAAACAGGAAGATGTTGCTTATAAGCTAGCAGATAATGGTCAGACAATTTTAGTTGATAAAACTAAAGTCGATCAGGTTAGAATTGAATTAGCTGAGGATGATAAGCTGCCTGATAGTTCACAAGGCTTTGAACTGTTTGATAACACAAATGTTATGACAACGGATGCTGATCGCCGGATTACATATCAACGGGCTTTGACTGGTGAACTTGAAAAATCGATTGACGCACTTAATCAAGTTCAGTCATCAAAAGTCAATTTAGTGACAACGGAAAATAGTGTTTTTGATGATAGTGATGATGGCAATAGTTCTAAACCTGCTAAAGCGTCTATTGTACTGACTTTAAAAAGTTATGGAATATCGAATGAAGCTGTTCAAGGAATTGTTGCTTTAACGGCCGGGGCGGTTGAGAACTTAAGTGAACGAAATATTAAAGTTGTCGATAGCAACGGGAATGTTTTATTTAATGGTAAAAAAGGCAGTAGTAATTTAGTCAGCTCTAATAGTAAGTATTTAAGTATTACAAAGAAATATGAAACAACATTACAAAACAAGATTTTGCATATGCTGGAGCCGATTTACGGCAAGAATAAAGTTAAAGCCTCAGTTAATTTGAATTTGAACTTTGACTCAGTAAAAAATAAGACAGTCAATTACAGTAATCCACAAATTAGAAGCGAGAAGACAGCTACGGCAACTAATGGAGCTGCAACTTCGAGTACACAGACAGGTGAAGCCAATAACAGTGCAACGAATGCATCGGGGAGTAGTAACGATAATGCATCATCCTCCTCAAGCCGAATTGTCAATAATGAATTAAACACAAGTACCACAAATACAATTACCGCACCGGGTTCAATTCAGCAGATGACTGCTTCAGTGGTAATTGATAAAAATTTGTCTGCAGCTAATCGTAAAAAAATTAAGAAGTTAATTTCTTCAGCAATTGGCTATAACCAAGGCCGAGGTGACACAATTCAAGTTCAATCAATAAACTTTGCCAGAAAACAAAGGGCTAAGGTTAGAAAGAAGAAGAACAAGACTTCTAAGGATTGGAATATTTGGGCTTATATTGGCTTAGGGATTGCTCTTCTATTATTGATTGCAACAATTGTTTTCTTAGTTATTCGTTTCCGTCATAATCGATTGGATAAAGAAATTTTGGAAGATTATGAAAAACAAAATGCGCCTAAGCCTAATGTAACAGCTGAAACAACTGAAGCGCCAAAAGTTAAAGTTGAAAAGCCAAAGAAAGAGCCAAAAGAGTCGAAAGCTCAAATTTTAGATCGTAAAGCACGTGAATATGCTAAGGAGCATCCAGATGAAGTCGCTGATTTAATCAAAGCTTGGCTGAAAGAAGATAAGGGGTAATTCTATGGATGGGATAAAGAAAGCAGCAATTCTTTTGATATCTTTAGGTTCAGAAGCTTCTTCAAAAGTTATGAAGCTTTTACCAGATAGTGTAATCCAGAAAGTTAGTTACGAAATTGCCAATATCGAATCAGTTGATGCAGAGCAAAGAACTAAAATACTGGATGAATTAGTAAATACGGCCGATGCACGTAAATATGTATTGGAAGGTGGAATTGAATATGCTAAAGAGTTGTTGCGTCAAGCTTTAGGTCCGCAAAAGGCTAAAGAGGTTTTAGACTTTTTAAAGCAAGTGCAGTTAAAAGAACGACCATTTGACATTGTTCGGCGAGCTGATGTCCATCAATTGGTTAATTTGTTGAGAGATGAGCATCCACAAACAGTGGCCTTAATCTTTTGCTATTTACAACCTGGTAAAGCAGCAGAAGTATTGTCGCATTTTTCACCGCAAAAACAAGCCGATATCATTGAGCGAATTGGAACAATTTCAAGTACCTCTCCAACTGTTGTCAAACAAGTTGAGCGGGTAATTGAAAGCAAATTTTCTAATTATGTTGAAAAAAATAGTGAAAACATCGGCGGGGTTAAAACATTGGTTGATATTCTAAATTCTGTCAGCCGAAGTAATGAAAAACATATTTTAGAGGATTTAGAGAAACGTCAGCCTAAATTGGCAGCTAAAGTCAAAGCTAGTCTATTCACATTTGAAGATATTATTTCTCTTCAGCCGCGTGATGTTCAAAAGGTTTTGCGTGAAGTTCCAAATGATGTTTTGGTTTTGGCACTTAAAGGTGCGGAAGATAGCATTAAAGAATTCATCTTTGCTAATATGTCAACCCGGGCAGTTGATAATATCAAGGAAGAAATTGAATTCTTGGGACCAACCAGATTATCAAATGTTGAAGAAGCGCAACAAAAAGTTGTTGAAACAATTCGTCGCTTAGATGATGCTGGAGAGATCATTATTCAAAGAGGTGGTCAAGATGAAGTTGTCGAATAATAATGTCTTAAAAAATTCATATATTAAAGAAACATCTAAGGCAAAGACAATTGTTACTCGCCAACTTGTTACCAAAAGTAAGCATAATGATGCAAGTCTAATTTGGTTGAAAGATGGTAGATTAAATCCACAAACCAATCAGTTGCCTAAAGAAAAAATCGATGAATTTCTGGAAATTCAAGATAAAGTCATTGTTCAAGCTAAGAAAGCTGCTGAGCAATTAAAACAGAAGGGTTATAATGACGGTTTTGCTAAGGGTAAAAAGACTGGATATCAAGAGGGTTATCAAAATGGCAGTCAAGAAGGCAGAGCCCTGACAGAGAAACTGACTAAGCAAGCAGAACAAAACCTGCAAACTGCGCTGAATGCTGCTAATCAGTATTCAGTTACGAAACAAAATGAATTGATTGATTTTGCAATGAAAATGGCTGAAATATTAATTAAAAAGAAATTAGATCTTGATCCAGCCACGATTAAAAACATTTTGCAGCCCTTGCTATTGAAAATTCGTCAGCCTGATCAAATGTTAATTATTAAAGCTCATCCGCGTTATCATCAACAAATTGAAAAGCAAATGAAAATAGAGCTAAATAAATTGCCTAATATGCGATATTTGATTTTAGATGATTTTGAATATTCTGCTTATCAGGTAACAGTTGAAACTGATGCAGCGGTACTTTCATTTGATCTAGAAAAAGAGCTTACCAGATTTTTAAAGCAAAACCAAATAAGGTGATTGAATGAATTTTTCACTTCCAATGGATAGTTATCTAAAAAAGGCTCAAAAGCACCATTTCTTTTTTACTTTTGGCAAGGTTAGTGAAGTTGTGGGCCTCTTAATTAAAGTCGAAGGTTTAGATGTTTTTATTGGTGAAATTTGTAAAATAAAGCTTAATGATCAGGGAAAATTCGCCTTAACAGAAGTAGTTGGCTTCGTAAAAAAGACAGTTTTGCTAATGCCATTAGGAGAATTGTCAGGCATTAAGCCGGGATGTTTGGTTTATCCATCAGGGAAGCCATTAACGGTCGAAGTTAGCGAGCAGCTTTTAGGTCATACTCTTGACGGCTTGGGAAAAATAATTGATGGCTCAGCGATTGACCATGATGATTTAGTAAGTTATCCAGTTCAGCAAAATTCTCCTGATCCCTTTAAGAGAAAACCAATTCATGAAATTTTACCAACCGGGATTAGAGCGATTGATGGTTTGTTAACGGTTGGTGAAGGCCAAAGATTGGGGATCTTTGCAGGAAGTGGGGTTGGAAAAAGTACTTTATTAGGAATGATTGCCAAGTACTGTGCAGCCGATGTAATTGTAATTGGCTTGATTGGTGAGCGTGGTCGTTAAGTTCAGGACTTTATTAGGAAAGATTTAGGTTCTGAAGGTTATAAAAAGGCAGTAGTTGTTTGCGCAACTTCTGATAAACCGCCTTTAGTTCGCTTAAAGGGTGCTTATGTTGCAACTGCAATTGCTGAATATTTTCGTGATCAAGGTAAAAAAGTTGTATTGATGATGGACTCAGTGACCCGATTTGCGATGGCTCAACGTGAAATTGGTTTGTCAATTGGTGAACCTCCGACAACTAAGGGATATCCGCCTTCAGTTTTTGCTAATTTGCCTAAGTTGTTGGAGCGGAGTGGGACCTCAGAAAAAGGCTCGATTACCGCTTTTTACACCGTTCTGGTTGAAGGTGATGACATGAACGAACCAATAGCTGATGCTGTTCGTGGAATTTTAGATGGACATATAATTCTTTCAAGAAAGATTGCCAGTCAAAATCATTATCCAGCAATTGATGTTCAAAACAGTTTGAGTAGGTTAATGAAAGATCTAGTAACAAAGCAGCAATATAAAGCTGCTGGAGAACTAAGAGAAAATATGTCCGTTTATGCCAATGCTAAAGATTTACTAGATGTTGGAGCGTATAAATCTGGTACTAATGCAATAATCGATTATGCAGTTTCGCTACATCATCCAATTGATATATTTCTTTGCCAGCAAGTTGAAGAATTTTCACCATATCAGGAAACACTTAAAAAGTTACTGGATTTGTTTGGAGATAGTCACTAATAGAGATGTTGCGATAGGAGTTGTTGATGAGAAAATTTAAGTTCTCTTTAAATAAGTTACTTGAGTTTCGTGAGCAAAAAGAAGAAAGTGTTAAAGAAGAATTATTAATGGCTCAAAAAAGTTTAAATGTTAGTGAGCAGCAATTACATGCTTTAGAAGAAGAAAAAAAAGCAGCATTTAATGTTTCAGATTTTAATGTTGGGAAAATGCAGCTGCAATATCATTATATTTTAGGCTTACAGCAAAAAATAAAAGAAACTCAAGCTATTGTTTTAAAAAAGCAAAAAGTGGTCAATCAGGTTATGAGTCGGATGGTTGAGGCTCAAAAGGATCGCAAAGTTTTGGAAAAGCTACAAGAAAAGCAGCATGAGCAATACTTAATTGATGAAAAACATCAAGAACAAAAAATCATTGATGAAATAGCTAATCGGAAAAAATTTTCTTTATTTTGAAAATCTAGTTTTCGCTTTGAAAGGAGGTGAAATAGATGACAATTTCTGTTAAGGATTTAGCAGCAATAGCAGCTAAGGATAATAGCAGTCCAAGCAAAGACGATTATGCGAATAAAGATTTGTTTGGTCAAATTTTGAGTGTGCAGTCAACGATACAAAAATCAAAGCTTTCAAATTATTCAACGAATAATAAGGAAAATTTGTCTAAAAGCAAGGATAAAACAGCTGATAAAAAAACTACCCAGGAATCTGAATCAAATAGCAATGATCCATTAGATACTGTGAGTGTAGCGGCTAGTATAGCTATAAATCCAACTACTGAAACTGATGCTAAAGGTGAGAAAAAAAGTTCAACAATTAGTAATGCAACAGAGACAACAGCCAATCTACAAGCAACTGCTTCACTGCCTGAGGCCTTGCAAACAACAAGCCAGTCGACCAATAGAAGTACTACCGCAAGCACATCGGTTGGATCGAATTCAGACACGCCAGCAAATGTTTCACCAGCTGCAGCGAAGACAACAGTAGCTGATGATAATGATAGTCAAAGCACAGTGACGGCAAAGGTAATTGCGCCACCAACTGCGGCAGCGGCTGATATAGCAGTAAGTCAGCAACAGTCAAGTGCGATAAGCACCGAGCAGAATCAGCAGACCTCGATTGGATCGAATTCAGACACGCCAGCAAGTGTTTCACCAGCTGCAGCGAAGACAACAGCAGCTGATGATAATGATAGTCAAAGCACAGTGACGGCAAAGGTAATTGCAACGGCTCAACTGTCAAGCAAGTTATCAGCAAGCGATCAAGCAATGGAGTCACCAAATCAGTCATTAAATGATTCTTCTAAGCTTGATACTACCAATTTAATTGGTAAATTAGCAGAAGTTAATGATAATTCAAAAGATTCCTCTTTGAAAAAAGATAATAATTTTAATTTCGGACAGAACGATAACAATCAAGCGAATAATGCTGTTCAAGTGACAACCAATGTTTCTATGCAAACAGGTTTGAACGCAACTAATTTTTCATCAGCTACCAAACAAGTTGTATTAGACACAACTAGCAATGTTAGCCAAAATCAACTAGTTAACACTTTATTAAATGAAGCAAATTCGAGTGATTTGAATTTTAGTACTAGTTCAAGTATTAAAACGATAACCGTTAAACTGGTACCAGAGAATTTGGGTGATGTTCAAATTACGATGAAAGTTTCGCAAAATCAAGTTTCCCTAGAAGTAAAAGTTCAAGACACGCAAGTTAAACAACTTTTTGATAAGGTAGCTGATAAGTTCAATCAAGTTATTCAAAATCAATCGTTTTTGGATCCAACTTCTTCATCAAAGTTACAATCGACTGATTTTATGAATAATTTAACTCAAATGAATTTTTCATCAGATTCAAATGAGTCTGCGCGGCAATTTGCTTCAAGTAAACATTTTTCTCAGGCTCAGTCAGCGCATTTAAAATTTGATGATGCCTTGAAGCAGCAAACTGCCGAACAACAAACAGTTTATACTAAGGGAACATTTAGTATTTTAGTCTAATTATTCTGAGGAGGAATGAAATTGAACGATAGTCTTACTTCAGCAATTGCATCATTAGCGAGTTCAACCATTTATAACAATACAGATTCATCTAATTCAAACACAACAGTTTCAATGGAAGACTTTTTGAAGATCTTGTCAGCTACGATGAGTAATCCATCGATTGATGATAGTAGTTCTTCTGGTAGTTCAAGTTCAGGATCTGATTATATGTCGGAGTTAGCTCAATATGAAAGTTTAAATACTTTAACGGAGATGAATCAGACTTTAACGGCTTCAGTTGAATTACAGCAGCAGCAAGAGGCCTTGGGGATGCTTGGCAAAAAAGTTACGCTTACTGATAGTGGGTCAAGTGTTTCTGGAACGGTTGATCAAGTAAAGTTTGAAAACGGGATGGCAACTTTAGTAGTTAATGGGAAAGAATATGAATTGAGTTCATTAAGCTCAGTTAGTGAGAATAGTTGACTTTAAAAGTTTCAAATACATCATCAAACAATACTTTAAACAATAACTACTCAATTGCTGCCAAAAAGAATCAGGCTTTTGCGCAGGTGCTGCAAACTAAGCAATCAGAAATAAACATTTCTAAGCACGCCCAACGAAGATTAGATTCCAGAAATCTAAGCCTTAAACAGGAAGATATGAATCAAATCTCTTCTGCAATGGATGAATTGAAGAATAAGGGCAGCAAGGAGTCATTATTGGTTTATAAAAATATGGGAATCATTGCCAATGTTCAAAACCGTACGATTATTACTGCAATGGATATGAATGAGTTGGGGACGATAACCAACATTGATAGTACAAAATTTATTAAATGATCAAGTGGCCGGACCGCAAGGAAGCCACGGTATTTTCTGAACGATAGAAGAAAGTACGCATTAGGGAGGATGATTAATAATGTTAAGATCTCTTTATTCAGGTGTTAGTGGTTTGAAAAGTTTTCAAACAGATTTAGATGTAGTTGCCAATAATATTGCCAATGTGAACACGGTTGGCTATAAATCCAGTCGGGTTATTTTTCAGGATTTAGTTAGTCAAACACTTTCAAATGCTACAGCTCCTTCAACGACTTCTGGTGGTATTAATGCTGAACAGATTGGATTAGGTACTAAAGTTGGTTCAATTGATACAGATACTTCTACCGGATCGCCAGAGTCGACCGATAGCAGCTTAGATTTTTATATTAATGGGAATGGTTATTTTGCTGTCCAAGAAGGTTCTGGAACAGATGCCAAAACCTACTATACTCGAGTTGGTGCATTTGAACGTGACAGTAGTGGTAATTTAGTTACTACGAGTGATGGGCTAAAAGTACTTGGCTGGACAGAAACACCAACTGCTTATACTGGCAGTAACACTGTTAATACTAGTGGTGATCCAGGTACAATCAATGTACCTGACGAGGTGAATGGAAGCGAGTATAGTGCAGGTTCTTTAGCAATTGATGAAAATGGTACAATTACCGCGACTTATGGAAGTACAAAATATGTTTTAGGTCAATTAGCGTTTGCAACTTTTAACAACCCAGAAGGATTACAAAAAGTTGGTGGTAGTGACTTTGAGGTTTCAGCAAACTCTGGTGCAGCTAATTACACTACTGCTGGTAATAATGGTGTTGGGACTTTAATTTCGGGTGAATTGGAAATGTCTAATGTTGACTTATCATCTGAGTTCACTGAAATGATTATTGCCAATCGTGCTTATCAAGCAAATGCCAAGGTCATTACAACTTCCGATGATATTTTGCAAGTCTTGACTAATTTGAAGCAAAGCTAAAAATAATTAATTACGGCTAAGAGCAGGGTGAGGTGGGAGGAAATGATTGAGTTAACAGCCTTAAATGGTTCAAAGTTTTATTTAAATCCAGATTTGATTTATCGAGTAGAGCAAACACCGGATACAACAATTACTTTAACCACTGGCAAGATGCTAATTGTAAAAGAAAAGGGGATTAAAATCAGGCAGCTGATTATTGATTATCGGCACCAAATTTTAGTTGGAGTCAAGAAAAGTGTATAGAGTAAGGTGACTAATAATGGCAGATGAAGAAAAAGGTAAAAAAAAATCTAGGGGTAAAAAATGGCTGATTATCATTCCAGTAGTTTTGGTTCTAGCAGTTGGCGGTGGATTCGCCGGTAATTATTTTGCAAGCAAGTATTTAGGTAGCAGTAATAAAACTGAGAAAAAGGCAAAAACTGGTGGAATTTCTGCTGGCAAAGAAATATATCCGATGAATAAGTTTTTGGTTAATTTATCGACTGATAGTTCTGGTTCGCAAAAATATATCAGCATCAAATTATCACTAGTTATTTCGAAAAAAGATGCATCTGCTGTTAAGAAAAATCAAGCTTTGATCAGAGATAGTGTAATTAATGTTTTGTGTCAAAAAAAGGAAAGCGACATTTTGTCGGGCCAAAATGCTGTTCCACAGTTAAAGCAGGAGCTTATAAGTACGATCAATCAGAATTATGGCAAAAATGTGGTGACTGAAATATTTATTACTGATATGGTAATTCAATAATTTGGAGGGAAGATATGCTTTTAACAGACATTAAAATGATCATTGGTTTAGTGATCGTCATTTATCTAATTAATATCTTCTTGAAGTTTCTGAATCACTATTCATTGACGACTAATAAAGCATTTCGAATTCTGCAGAAGATTCCAGTCAGTAAAAGTTCATCAATTGGGATTGTTCAAATTCTTGATCATGTTTATGTAATGAGTTTTTCTGAGAGTCAAAATGAAATTCTGTTTGAGCTGTCAACGCAAGAAACTCAGCAATTACTGAAATTGATCGATCAGCAGAACCTTTCAGATACGAAACAAGTTAAACAAACTTTTCAAGAATTAATAAGAAAGTTTCAGGGCAATTTGCAAAATAGACATGATGATAAAAAGAGGAAGAAGTAAATGAAAAGAAAGGCTTTTTTACCATTAGCAGCAGGGCTGGCAACTTTAATTTTTACTTTGAATACGGCAACACCGGTTTTAGCTATTAGTGCTAAAAACCTTTCTTCAACAGTTAATAATTTATTGGGAAGCAATGGCAGCTCATCACAAATCATTAATACCTTTTTGATGTTGACGATTTTATCTTTTATTCCACTTCTATTAGTGATGACAACGTCTTTTACACGGATCATTATGGTACTTTCTTTCACGCGGAGTGCTTTAGGAACCCAGTCAAATCCGCCTAATCAGGTATTGATCGGTTTGGCTTTGTTTTTAACCTTTTTTATTATGCGGCCGACATACAGTAATATTTATCAACAAGCAGTTGTTCCTTATGAACAGCAGAAAATTACACGAACACAAGCGATTGATCGTTCAGAAATCAGCGTTAAGAAATTTATGTATCGGCAGACTCGTCAAAAAGATATTCAACTGTTTGTTTCCCAAAGTGATCATCCAAAAGCACAATATAAATCATATAAGCAGATCCCTTTAACAATTATTACACCTGCTTTTATTTTAAGTGAGTTAAGAACAGCCTTTAGTATCGGTTTTTTGATTTTTATTCCGTTCTTGATCATTGATATGGTAGTATCCAGTGTTTTGATGTCAATGGGAATGGTAATGTTGCCACCGGTAATGATTTCACTGCCATTTAAATTATTGTTGTTTGTACTTTCAGATGGGTGGTATTTGTTAGTTGAATCTTTGATTAAAAGTTTTAACGGTTGAGGGGGAGAAGCTTAGATGTCAATTGAATTGGTCATGGATATAATGCGTGATGCGTTTATTCGTGTTTTGCTGGTTTCTGGACCAGTTTTAATTGTTGGAATGGTAGTTGGTTTGATTATCAGTATTTTGCAAGCAACTACTCAGATTCAAGAACAGACACTAAGCTTTGTTCCAAAACTAATAGCAGTTTTTTTAACATTGATTTTAACTGGTAATTTCATGATCAATATATTGCTAGAATTCGTTAAATATATTTTTCAAGTGATTTCTTCGCTGTGAGGGGTTAAGTGCTATGATTTCAAATATTCAAATTCAAATAGTAGCACTGTTGTTATGCCGTATCATGTCATTTATTGCAGCTGCGCCGATTTTTTCACAGAAAGATTTTCCTAATTTAGCAAAAATAATCTTAGGTTTTGGAATTATTGTGTCAGTTTTTCCTGAAATCGATAATTTCCATCTGATTACTAACGTGCTCGTCTTTATATTAATGGCAGCTAAAGAGATCCTAGTTGGCTTGGCGATGGGATATATTGGTCAATTAATTTTTAGTGCGGTTTCAATTGCCGGCCAAACGATTGATTTTCAAGTTGGTTTCTCATTAGCCCAAGCATATGATACAACTTTTCAGATTATGTCATCGCAATACGGTAAGATGTACTACTGGTTGGCTGTTGCAATCTTCTTTATGATGAATCTTCACCAGCAATTAATTGTCGGGGTAATCAAATCGTTTAAAATAATTCCTTTGACGGGTGGGATGGCTGATGGAGCGACAATTCAAGGGGTTGTGAGGCTGTTTTGTCAAAGCTTTGTAGTAGCGGTTGAAATTGCAGCTCCGTTAGTTGTTACGATGCTAGTAGTCAATTTGCTGCTAGGCATTATTTCCCGCTCGGTTCCACAATTGAATGTTTTGATGCTCAGTTTATCTTTACAGGCCGGATTAAGCTTTATCGTCGTCTTGATTATGTTGCCGAATATAATTGATTTTTTACAGCAAATTTTACCACATGCCGTTACAAACATGGAAGAATTTGTTAGAGCACTTAAATAAGAGGTAAGAAATGAAGGATAGGGATAGCAAAACTGAAAAGCCGACTGCACACCGGTTACATCAAGCAAGACGTGAGGGTAATGTCCCTCGCAGTCAAGATTTAAGTTCGGCGATTTCGCTGATTGTTTTTGCGAGTGTGCTTGTTCCTTTATGGGAGTTTGTAGTTGAACATATCTTGCCGTATACGATCGAAAGCTTTGAGGAATTAGCTGATTATCAGCAAATGATCACGGATTTGCCTAAAATTGCTGTTCAGATTATGCTGATGATCTTATTTCTTTCAGCGCCCTTTTTTGTGATCAGCATTTCTTTGGGATTTTTGTCAAATTTTTTACAAGTGGGCGTGCTGTTTACGACTAAAACGGTTAAACCTGATTTTAAGCGAATAAACCCTTTAAGTGGATTTAAACAACTTTTTAGTGTTCAAGCACTTGAAAACTTTGTCAAGACACTAGCTAAATTTGGCATAGTTGTTTACTTTTGTTATCAGAAATTTATGGAATATTTACCAAGCTTTTGTAATTTGAGTGACGTCGAACCCGTCCAAGATCTTTATTTTTTATTAAAGTTTGCCCAAAGTCTTTCACTTGAGATCGCCGTAGTTTTATTGATTCTTGGCCTTTTTGATTATGGCTTTCAGCGCTTTACCCATCGGCGTGATTTAAGGATGACTAAACAGGAAGTAAAAGATGAGTTTAAGCAGCGTGAAGGTGATCCGCAGTTTAAATCAAAGCGGCGCTCGAAGTATGCGTCAATGATTCGCAATTCGATTCAGCAAGTTAAAAATGCGACTGTTTTAGTTACTAACCCAACCCACTTGGCTTTAGCAATTAAATATGATGAAAATAATGAAGGAGTCCCAGTTTTGTTAGCTAAAGGAGCTGATCGCTTAGCACAGCGAATGAAAGAAGAAGCTAGAAAACAGCAAGTTCCAATTATTGAAAATCGGCCCCTAGCATGGGCACTCTACCGTCAAGTCGAACCGGGGGATTTTGTGCCAGTTGATTTGTATGAATCGGTAGCTGAAGTTATTGCAACAGTTTATAAATTAAATGAAGAAAATAAGAACAAAATTTAAGAGTAAGGAGTGTCAAGTATTATGAACCGAATATTTGGCAAAAATATGACTAAATCAGATATCTGGGTTTCTTTTTTAGTTGTAACTATTATTGCGTTAATTATTATTCCACTTCCCAGTGTGTTGCTGGATATCTTGATTGTTATCAATCTAACACTTGCGATGAATGTTTTATTAATAACGCTCTTTACTAAATCAGTACTGGAGTTTTCTTCATTTCCAACCTTATTGTTGTTTACGACTATGTATAAATTAGGGCTAAATTTGGCTTCAACTCGGCTAATTCTTACTGATGGGAGTGCCGGTCAAGTAATTAGTGCTTTTGCTAACGTAGTAACTGGCAGTAACTACATTGTCGGGATTATTTTATTCATTATTATTATGATCGTTCAATTAGCAGTTGTGACGAATGGTACTGGTCGAGTAGCTGAAGTTGCTGCCCGTTTTACCTTGGATGCGATGCCGGGAAAACAAATGGCAATTGATTCGGATCTTAATTCAGGCTTGATCGATGAGAAGACAGCACGGAGAAAACGTGAAGATCTGCAAAGAGAAGCTGATTTTTATGGCTCAATGGATGGTGCTAGTAAGTTTGTCAAAGGTGATGCGATTGCCAGTATCTTAATTGTTTTGATCAATTTAATTGGCGGGCCGATCATTTTCACTGTCAATGGAAGCTTATCAATTACGCAAGCATTGAGTCAATTTGGCAAGCTTTCAATTGGTGATGGCTTAGTTAGTGCAATCCCTTCCTTATTGATTTCTATTGCAACCGGAGTAATTGTTACTCGCTCTGATAATGAACAGTCATTTGGCTCGACTTTATCAGCAGATTTGTTGCGTAACCCGCAGTTGTTTCGAATTATTGCCGTTATTTTATTAGTTTTATCAGTTGTTTCTGGTTTTCCATTTATTCCATTTGCTTCTATTGGAATTGCATTGTTCTTTATTAGTTCATTAATTGAAAAAGGAGCAACTAAAACTTTATTAAAGCAAAAAGAAAAAGCACAAAAGCTGGAATTGGAGAAAAAAAAGTCGAGTCATCAAGTCAAACAATCTGTTTCTTCTTTTCAAGTTGATCCTTTGGCGATTGAAATTGGTTATGGCTTGATATCTTTAGTTGATAGTTCAGTTGATAATAGTTTGATGGATCGAATTGTTTCGATTCGCCAACAAATTGCTAAGGAATTAGGTATCTTGATTGGCCCAGTTAGAATTAAGGATAACTTATATCTGGAATCAAATGAATATTCAATCAAAGTCCGCGGTAATGAAGTTACCAAGGGTAAGGTTTATCCTGATAAGTTTATGATTATTGCTCAAGGTAATGATAAGTTTCCGTTTCAGGGAATTAAGACCAAAGATCCGACTTTCCATTTAGATGCTTTGTGGATCGATGCTAGAGATAAGGAAAAAGCCGAGTTACAAAATTATACAATCATTGAACCTTTAACAGTAATTGCAACGCACTTGAAAGATATAATTACTAAGCATGCAACCGAGTTATTAGGTCGGCAGGAAGTTAAAAAACTGCTAGAGGGAATTAAAGAACAATCCGGGGTCGTGATCGATGAATTAATACCAGATATTATGCGCCTTGGAGAAGTTCAAAAGGTTTTGCAGAATCTTTTAGCTGAACAGATACCAATTAATGATCTGACGGTTATTTTAGAGACCTTAGCTGATTATGGAAATATCACTAAAGATACCGAAGTTTTAACCGAGTATGTTCGTCAAGCATTAAAAAGAACAATTGCGGCCAAATATGCTGGTGAATCGCAATTAATTAATATTGTTACGATTCATCCCCGCGTGGAAGAAATGGTTGCGCAGAATATTCAAAAAACTCCGACAGGATCCTATCCAATTTTAAAATCAGAAGCAGTCAATCAAATTTTGAGAGCTGTGGGAAAAGTTCAGCAAGAGTTAGTAATGAAAAATACAAACTTTGTTATTTTGGCATCTCCCAAGATCAGATTGGTGTTTAGAAAATTAATTTCAATGAATTATCCGGATATTGCGGTTCTTTCATTAAATGAAATTCCCAATGAGGTTAAGATTCAAACTGTTGGGAGTATCGACTTTTGATAATTGATGCAAACTGGGAGGAGTCTTTCAATGTATGGCGAAAAACTTGAAGACAAGGTTGTCAAATATTTGCCCTTAGTTGAAAAGGTCGTAAATCGAATTTCAATCAAAAATTCTGAATATGAATATGGAGACTTATATGATACAGGAGTTATCGGCTTAATTGATGCTTTACAAAAATTTGATAATAGTAAAAAAGTGCCATTTGAAAGTTATGCTAGGATTCGAATTAAAGGAGCGATTATTGATGAAGTTCGCCAGCATGCAAAACTTTCTCGCTATAAAATGGCTCGAATCAATAACTATTATCAAGTTAAACAAAATCTTGATCAGAAATTAAAGCGCGAAGCTACTGACCAAGAGATTGCTCAGGAAATGGGTATCTCAAATACGCAACTCAATGAAATATATGATGGAATTCATTATTTAGCAAGTATTTCATTAGAAAGTACAATATTCCCGCAAGCTGATTCATTTTCATTGGAAGACATTTTGAAGGATTCTAAAGCTCAAAATGGTGAGGCAAAATTGTTGAAACAAGAGCAAAAAGTTGCTCTTGTTTCAGCAATTAAAAAATTAAGCCAACGTGAGCAGTTAGTTTTAAGTTTGTACTATCAACAAGAGGCAACTTTAAAAGAAATTTCTGAAATTTTAGATATCTCGGTTGCTCGTGTTTCTCAAATTCATGGAAAAATAATTATAAAGCTTCGAAATTTGATTGAGGAGGATATGAAATGATCAGAGGATTAGATACTCTTTATCAAAGTGTCAATATCTTGGGAAAAAGGCAGGAAAATATTAGTGCCAATATTGCTAATGTAGAAACAACTGGTTATCAAGCCAAAGAACTATTTCAATCAACTTATAAAGAAGTTCAGATGCATAACTATCAAGGTGGCGGGGATAACGATCAGCGTGTCAACTATGATGGTTTTACTTACGGCAACTACATAGCAGGATCTTATTTAGATTCCTCGAAAGGGGCCCTTGAATCAACTGGTCGGTCAACAGATTTTGCAATCAATAGTGACGGTTATTTTACTGTCAGAATGAATAATGGGCAAATTGCTTATACCCGAAATGGCAATTTTAAACTTAATGATCAGAATCAATATGTTACCCAAGAAGGTTATCAAGTATTAAGTGCTGATGGGAATCCAGTAACAGCGACAACAGGAACGCCTGATTTTGGCATTGTTTCTTTTAGTGATGATCGGACGCTGCAAAGCTTGGGAAATGTTTATTATACCAGCCAAACTGCGGGTACCCAGATGACCTCACCTAATGTTGAACAAGGATATCTTGAAGAATCAAACGTTTCAGCATCAGATGAAATGGTATCAATGATTCAGACTTCGCGAGAGTTTGAAGCTAATCAAAAAGCATTGAGTGCAACTAATCAGACATTAGATAAGGCAGTTAACTACCTTGGCAAGATTTAATCGGGGGTGATTTAATCATGAATGTTAGCGATATTTTATCAATTAATCAAAGTGGATTAGATGGCTTACAGAACAATTTGGATGTTATTGCCAATAACGTTTCAAATGTTAGTACAGTCGGATATAAAAATCGTGATACGAGCTTTGGGGAGGCATTAGAAAATTCAATTACCCAGCGAGATGCAAATTATGATACGAATCTACAATCAAAATTAGGAATGGCGGCTGGAATGACAACTCATCAGCAGTCAATTAATTTTACTCAGGGCAGCTTAAAATCAACTACTTCACCATATGACTTAGCGATAGAAGGTAATGGTTTCTTTGGCGTTCGTGACGCTAATGGGCAACTTTACTTAACGAGAGATGGTGATTTTCATCGTGATGCAGCAGGCAGTATAGTTGATGGAAATGGATATAAACTTGATATTCAGACAACAGTCCCAGAAAGTCAATGGCCTCAAGGAAAGATCTCTGTTAATTCAGCCGGCCAAATTTCAATTGCTGACAATGGGCAATCAACCCAAGTCGGAACAGTAACCTTATATGAGCCTTCTAATACAGAGGATTTAGAGGATGTTGGCAATAACTTATACCAACTGACAGGGGGTAACTTACTATCTTCTGCCAATGGAGCTATTAATCTTGGAAGTATTAAGCAATATTATCTTGAAGATTCAACGGTTGATTTAGGCGATTCAATTAGCAATTTAATTCTTACTCAAAGAGCGTATGAGTTAAATGCCCGTTCACTGGAAACAACTGATGATATATTAGGCACAATTAATCAATTTACAAGTTAGAAGGCTACCAATGATTAGACTTGAACATGTTTCCAAAGTTTATAGTGGTGGAATCCAAGCTTTAAAAGATATTTCATTCAAAGTTGAACAGGGAGAATTTGTTTTTTTAGTGGGTGCTAGTGGTGCAGGAAAAACTACAACCTTAAAGCTAATGGACAAAGAAGAATCGCTAACTATGGGATCAATTCAAATGGGAAATATGTTTGTTCAAAAAATAAAGCCGCAACAAACATATTTATTACGTCGACAGATTGGAGTCGTCAGGCAAAAGGATGTGTTTATTCCGAATTTAACGGCATTTGAAAACCTTACTTATGTTTTAGAAGCCCTAGGATTTGATGAAAGTCAAAAGTTACAACGTGCAATTCAAGTTTTAAAGACAGTTGGAATGTTGAATTATAAGGATAAAAAAATCGATCAGTTATCAATTGGTCAGCAAAAAAAGATTGCAATTGCCAGAGCAATAATTAATCATCCATTTGTTTTGTTGGCAGATGAACCAACTGCTAATTTGGATCCTAAATCTGCGCTGGAAATAATGAAGCTTTTTTTCAAACTAAATATGAACCGAACAACGGTTATTATGGCGACTCACGATAGTACAATTGTTAATACTTTACGTCATCGAGTGATTGAGCTGCAGCAAGGGAAATTAATTCGTGATGAAAGGAATGGAACTTACTCTATCTTCTCAGACCCTAAAGATGTTTATATTTGGTAAGCATTAGACTTAATTTCTTAAAAATATTACCGATACTTACTATTGGTAGTAGTATTCAATATTTAAAGGGATAAAGGTGATGATGCTTATTTTAAGTGTTAGTTTTTGGGAATTAAGAATAAATTAGTTAGTAGAAGGAGTTAGCTATGAAAAAAAAGTTTACTAGTTATGCAAAACAAGTTAAATGGTCTTCATTTATTCCATTTTTGTTAGCAATTTTGGTTTTATTTTTTTGCTTTTACACGGTCATTAGACCAAGTGAGAGTAGTACTTTAAACTCACGCTTTAATCTTTTTTCAATAATAATTTCTTTAATTTTCTTAGTATTATCAGTTATGTCGAATTTCACTACACCTCAGAAAAGTTCTGGAGACCTAGAAAGATTAGAACAAGTTTTTGAAAAAGTTAGTTCTGGAGATTTGACTAGTGTTAATAATTTAGAGAAGGTCAAGCTAGGAAATACTTTACTTGATAATTTCAAGGAAAAGTTTATTGGAATTATTAATATTTTTAAGTCGGTAATTGTCGGTTTAAAGGATGAAAGTAAGCGTTTAGGTGATATGGCGAATTCGCTTTCTAAAACTACTGCCCAGTCTAAAAAATCAGTTGCCAATGTCAAAGACACAATGACGACGATCGCAAATTCTGCAAGCACCCAAGCCACTGAAGCCGAACAAACTTCAAATGACATGAAAGAGCTGGCTAATAAGATTGAAAAAATTCATCATGAGATTGATCGAATGAATGAGTATGCTGATACATCACGTAAAAGCAATGAAACTAATTCTAAAGTCATGGTGACTGTCTATAATAATTGGGAAAAAGAGCGTAATAATCAGGGACAATTGGTTAAAGAAATGGATGATATGAATAAAGATGTGCAAAGCATTGGCAAAATTGTTCATTTAATTAATGACATTTCTGGGCAGACTAATTTATTAGCGTTAAATGCTTCAATTGAAGCTGCTCGGGCTGGTGAAGCTGGTAAGGGCTTTGCAATTGTCGCAGAAGAGATTCGCAATCTAGCTGAGCAGAGTGGTCAATCAGCTAAAAGTATTACAGAGATAATTGAGGCTATTCGCAAAAAGTCAGAGCAGATGGTAACTGCTCTAAATGATTCGTATTCGAATGGTGAAAAGCAGACTGAAACGATTAATACAGCAATCGATTCGTCAAAACAGATTTCCTCAGTTGTTGAAAAATTTGTTGATAGTATTGAATTGGTAAAAGAACATATTAATGGAATTTCTAAAGAAAAAGATTTAGTGGCCAAATCTGTTAATTCAATTTCTTCATCAATTTCCGAGACTTCGGCTGGAACAGAGGAAGTTACGGCAAGCATTGAAGAATTCTATCAAAGCTTGGAGGATCTTGAAAAAACAGTTAAAGAAATTGATAAATCATCAAATATTTTTAAGTTCCAAGTTGATAGTTTCAAAATTTAAGCAAGGGGGGAAAGTATTTTGGATCAATATGTTGTTTTTAAAAGTCATGATCAATATTTTGCTTTGCCCGTTCAAGTGGTTACCAGGATAATTGAAACTGATGATTTTATTTCATTGCCGGATGTTCCTGATTTTGTATTAGGTGTTTTTGAACATCAAAAACATATGATTCCGATTATTGATTTACGACGCAAATTATTTAATGAATTCACAACCAAGTCCGATGCGGCTAAAGTTATTTTGTGTGATTGGAAAGATCAACATTTAGGGCTTTACGTTGAAAATATAATTGGAATTGAACATTTAAAGGAAACAGATTATGAAAAAGAATTGACTCAAGCAGATTTAAAACATGATTATATTGGGAAATTTTTAAAATTGAAAGATCAAGTAGTAATTTCATTAGAATTGGAATTCTTGTTTGATAATCAACAATCAGAAAATTTGACATCAACAGTTGAGAAATTTGAAAAAACCGAGGAAAACGCCAATGTCGATAAGTCCCAAGCCGATTGAGGTAAAAATCGGAATTGCAGACTATCAGATTAGCCAAGCTCCTAATCAGTTAATAACTGTTGGTTTAGGTTCTTGTATTGGAACTATCATTTATGATGAGCACACTAAGATTGGCGGTTTAAGTCATATTATGTTGCCTGATAGTAAGCCATTTGCTAAGCGACCAGATTTAAATCCAGCCAAATTTGCTGATTTAGCACTTCCGTTAATGGTAGCAGAATTGAAGAAAAAAATACCTTATCCTCATTTTAAGGCGAAAATGGTTGGTGGTGCCAATATGTTTAATTTTAAAACAAGCTCTGCAAGTCAAAACATTGGTATGCGAAACAGTGCAGCTGTTAAAGCAGCGTTGCAAAAATTAAAAATACCATTAGTTGCATCTCATGTTGGTGGAAATAGCGGAAGAACAATGGTTGTTGACTTGAACACTTTTCAAGTTACAGTCAAGATTGTTCATCAGGAAACAGTGTATTTATAAGGACTGGTCGTTTATGAATGTTTTAATTGTTGATGATTCTGCTTTTATGCGGAAAGTTATTACTGATTTTGTAAAAAAAATTTCTTGTGTTAAAAATGTTGATTTGGCACACGATGGGCAAGAAGCGTTTGAAAAAATAAAGGTAAATAATAATATCGATTTAGTGCTAATGGATGTAGAAATGCCTGTGATGGATGGATTGACTGCGTTAAAAAAAATAAAAAATTTTCAACGTAATTTACCGATCGTAATGCTCAGCGCGCTGAATAATCGTCAAGTAACCATTGAAGCACTTGAAGCTGGAGCTGCTGATTTTATTGAAAAGCCGGTTAATTTATTGAATATTAGTCAAGATTGGGTAGCAGATTTCAAAGCTAAGATTTTAATGGTTGGAGATAAAAAAAATCAACTTCAAAGTATGGCTCAGGATTCTACTGACAAGGCTCCAACCAGTATTAATTCACGTCCAATGCCAAGGATGATCAATGCTTTGGTAATCGGTGCGTCAACAGGCGGTCCCAAAACTTTGCTAGAAATTATTCGCAACTTGCCACCAGTCTTACGGATTCCGATTTTTATTGTGCAGCATATGCCGAAGGGCTTCACAGCATCTTTTGCGCAGCGCATGAACTCAGAAACTGCCTGCACGGTGGTTGAAGCAAAAGATGGGATGCCAATCCAACGTCAAGTTTATCTTTGCCCGGGCGATTATCATATGACCTTAGAAACTGGGAAAATAAAACTGAATCAGTTACCAAAACTTCACGGAACACGACCAGCAGTTGATTATCTTTTCATGTCTGCGGCTGAAGTTTATCGAGCAAATTTGGTAGCTGTTTTGTTGACTGGAATGGGTAGCGATGGTGCCAAAGGAATGGCGGAGATTCAACGCCTAGGTGGATATAATATTGTCGAAAATGAGGAAAGCTGTGTAATTTTTGGAATGCCCGGCAGCGCAATCGAATTAGGTGTAGTTAACGAAGTCTTGAGTTTAACTACTATCAAAAAAAGAATTAATCAGATAACTAGGTGAGGTAAATGGAACTAAATTTTGATTTTTTTAATAGGTGGGTCCAAATCAAACTAGGTATCAAGCTTTCTGACTACAAGCAACGTCAAATGCAGAGAAGAATTGGAAATATTATGCGCGAAACTGGAGCGCAAACTTTGGAGGAATATGCTCATATTCTGGAAAGAGATAAAACAGCTCGTGAAGCTTTTGTAGAACATTTGACAATTAATGTTACCGAGTTTTACCGCAATAAAGAATTATTTAAGAACTTTGAAAAACAATTATTGGAAACAGTGATTCCAAATGTTTCAGCTCCTAAAATTTGGAGTGCGGCTTGTTCAGATGGAGCTGAACCGTATACTTTGGCAATTATCGCTGAAAAAAATCATTTATTAGGAACGAAGATTGTTGCAACGGATATTGATGATGACATTCTAAAGAAAGCTCATGCTGGAATTTATCGTAAAGATCAAGTTAAGAATCTTTCTTTACAAGACTTAAAAAAATATTTTGATCAAGTTGATGATAGTCATTATCAGATTAAACAATTTTTAAAGAAACGCATAGTTTTTAAAAAACAGGATCTATTAAAAAATATTTATGAACAGGATTGTAACGTAATTGTTTGCCGCAATGTCACAATATATTTTAAACCGGAAGTTCGTGATCAAGTATATCAGAAATTTAGTGAATCACTAGCCCCGGGAGGCATTTTATTTTCAGGAGCAACCGAAGCAATTAATTTTCCTGAACAATTTGGGCTTCGAAAAATAGATTCCTTCATCTATCAAAAAGTATAAACCAGAAAGGGGCTGAAACTAATGGATGATAACAGTGCTTATCGTGAACTTTTTTTTGAAGAAAGTGAAGATAATCTTCAAAAACTGAATGATAACGTATTGGAATTAGAAAAAGAACCAGATAATAAGGATTTGATCAACGAAATTTTTCGGGCGGCTCATACACTAAAGGGTAGTTCAGCAACAATGGGTTATGATGTTATGACGAAACTTACCCATCGCATGGAAGATATTTTTGATTTATTTAAGACCGATAAATTAAAAGTTAATGGTGACCATATTTCGCTGATTTTTAAATGCCTGGATAAATTAACAGAATTATTAAATGATTTACAAGATGACAAAGAGCTTAGTGAGGACCAAATCAGCGAGTTAATTACTGAATTAAATAAAGTAGAAACGAGTGCAACTGGTAAAGCAGTCGAAGATACTCCAACGGAAAGCAGCCAGGAAGCTAAAAAGCCGCAAGTAAAACTTGATACAGTTTTTGCAAGCCTAGAAGAACCTGATTTAGATGTCGTTAAGCAAGCAAAAAGTTCAGGCCATAATGTTTTTGCCATTGCAATTCGGTTAGATCAAGGCACCTTATTAAAGGGCCCACGAGTTTTCTTGATCATGCAGAAGCTTGATGAAGAAGGTGATGTTGTTCATACGGAACCAACTGCTGATTTATTGGAAAATGGTAATTTTGACACGGATTTTAAGTTGATCTTTGTAACGAATAGTTCATTGGATGAAGTTAAGTCAATTATTAATAGCAGCAGTGAAATTGATCAAGTGATCATTGAAGACTTTGATGGCGAAAAAGCAATGAAAGCGCAAGAAGAGCGCAAGAAGAATCCACCAACTCCGCAAAAAGCTCCAGCTAAGCCGAAAGCTGCTGCATCAGCTAAAAGTGTTGCTAAAAAAGCTAAAAGCGGTGCCCCAAAACATGAAACGGCACATCATCCACGTAATCAATCAATTCGAGTTGATCTTGGCCGGTTAGATCGTTTTTTGAATTTAGTTTCAGAATTGGTTGTTTATCGCAATCAAATGGAAGACTCAAGTCACCGCAATGATTTGGATGGAATTAAAGATTCGTTGGAACAAGTTTCCAGGTTAACGTCGGAGCTACAAGATTTAGTACTTCGAATTCGAATGCAACAAGTTAGTTTGGTCTTCAGTCGCTTCCCAAGGATGATTCGGGATTTAAGTCGTGATTTGCATAAAGAAATGGATCTCGTAATTATTGGTGAAGATACAGAACTTGATAAAACGGTAGTTACTGAATTAGGCGAGCCGTTGATCCATTTGTTACGTAATTCAGCTGATCATGGAATTGAGGATCCAGAGACACGTGAAAAATTAGGTAAGCCCCGAAAAGGGACGATAACTCTTTCTGCCTATCAAGAGGGAAATCAAGTTATTATTACTTTGGAAGATGATGGCAAAGGAATTGATCCACAAGTTATCAAAAAAAGTGCTGAAGAAAAAGGCATTAATACTGAAGGAATGTCTGAGGATGAATTAAGATTGTTGATATTCCATCCTGGATTTTCAACTGCTAAAAAGATAACTAATATCTCTGGACGTGGCGTTGGCTTAGATGCTGTCAAAACCAAGATTACCGGTTTGGGCGGTTCAATTGAAATGCGCAGTCAGGTCAATGTTGGCTCGAAGTTCATTATTAAACTGCCGCTAACTTTATCAATAATTCAAGCATTAATGGTCAAAATTGGTAATGAGAACTTTGCAATTCCATTAGACGTGGTTGAAAAGGTCGTAATGCTGGATGAAAGTGAAATCATTTCAACGGCTGAAAATGAAGTTTATCGTTATCAAGGCGGGATAATTCCAATTATTAGAACAAATGAGTTACTGAAAATTAAATCTACTGCCGAGGATAAAAAGTTTGCGATTATCGTTAAGAGTGATCAACAGTATTTTGGAATTTTAGCTGATCAATTGATTGGACAAAAAGAAATTGTTATTAAGAAGATTGATCCAGTTTTACAAAAAATCAATCGTTATCAAGGCGCAACGATTTTCAATAATGGATCAATTGCACTAATTTTAGATGTTAATGCATTATGCCAAGGTAAAGGGAAAGTTAAATCATGAAATATACTGATTTACAAATCGATGGATTGCGTGAAATAATCAATATTGGCGGCGGGAATGCTGCTACAAGTATTTCTAAGATGGTTAGTCAAAAAATTGATATGAAAGTTCCAGAGGTTAAAATTTTGACGTATTCCGAATTGTATCAAAAAATATTAGCTGATGATGTTGAAGTTTACGCTGTAATTAGTAGAATAATAGGTAAATATGCGGGAGCAATTTTGTTTATTGTAACCAATGAAGCTGTTGATCAATTGTCTAGTCTAATACTAGGGAATGCTGATCAGCAAGAGCAGCAAGTAAAACTTTCAGCGATTAGTGAATTATCGAATATTGTTTCAAATTCATTTTTAAATGCAATTGGCAAAGTAATAAATGCTCAGTTAATTTCGTCACTGCCACAAATTACTAATGATTTCTTTGGGGCAATAATTAGCAGTGCTTATATGGCATTTGATAATTATGATGAGCAAGTTATGGTAATTCGAAATGAATTCTCTTATTCGAAGCAAAAATTAGATGCTTCATTATTCTTAATTCCCGAAGAGGGTGTTTTGGACAAGATGATTGAATCATTAGGAATTTGAAAGGAGTATATAAAAGTGGGAAAAAAGATATTAATCGTGGATGATGCGGTGTTCATGCGAATCAAATTGAAAGATATTTTGGAGAAAAATGGTTATGAGGTGGCTGGAGAGGCTCAAAATGGGAAAGAAGCCATCGAAAAATATCAAAGCGCCAGTCCAGATTTGGTTACCATGGATATTACCATGCCGGAAGTTGATGGAATTCAAGCTTTAAAGAAAATTCGTGAAATCGATGGCAATGCCAAGGTTATTATGTGCAGTGCGATGGGACAACAAGGCATGGTTATGGATGCGATAAAAGCTGGAGCAATTGATTTCATTGTTAAACCATTTGATACGGAACGGGTTATTAAGGCTGTTGATAAAGCACTTTCGTAAACTGCGGGGAGATGTAGCAAATGCAGATGATTTTATTTAAATTGAATCAACAGTATTATTTGATTTCAGCAGCTTCAGTTGAAGAGGTAATTGATACAGTTGAAATTACCCCAGTTCCTTTAGCACCTAGTTGGGTTAAAGGATTGATTAATTTGAGAGGGGCTGTGATGACAGTTGTTGCCTTTTCAGATTTAATCAATATGCCAGCTCCTAAGGAAAATAAGAACATTTTGATTATGAAAAAAGATGATCAAAGAAAAGGCTTATTGATTGAAGAAGTTATTGAAATTCTGAATGTTGATTCTTCTAAGATTGTTTTAAATAGTGATAGTAAGAAGAAGAACCCAGATTATTACTCTGGGGTAGTTTCTTTTCCTGATAAGGTTGCCAATGTTATTGATATTAATAAAATTATTTTTTAAAGCTTAAGGAGGAGTTGTTATGGATCAGGTATTGTCCCAGCAAGAGATCGATAAATTGCTGAAGGCTATGAACAATGGTGAAATTGATCAAGAAGAAATTGAAGAACAGACCAATAACACTCCTAAGATCAAGCCCTATGATTTTAGAAGGCCATCTAAGCTTTCTAAAGAATATGTCAATACATTGCATATGATTTTTGAAGATTTTTCTAAAATGGGGACTAATGTGTTATCTAACCTATTAAGAGTAAATGCTACACTTCATTTAGCTTCAATTGAACAGATCAGTTTTGATGAATTTATTCACTCAATTCCTCGAATAACTTTAATTGGTTTGTTTCATTCTAAACTTGTCGAGAAAGATTCACCGATGAAGGGAATTCAAATGGTTGAAATGAATCCGCAGTTGTGCACTAAATTGGTTGAATTATTGTGCGGCGGTAGTGAAAACCAGGTGAAGGAAGATCAAAACAATGAAGCAGAAGTTGATGAAAAAAAATTTACTGACATTGAGTTGGCGATTCTCAAAGGCGTACTGGAAGAAGTAGGACAAACTTTTCAAAACTCTTGGAAAGACATTGTGAAAATCAAGACGTTTCTGGATAGTGTTGATGTTAATCCGCAGTTACTTCAAAGTATGTCACCAAATGAACCAGTAATTTTGACGACTTTTTCATTAGACATCGGAGAGTTTAAAACGTTTTTAAATATTTGTATTCCTTATGTCTTCTATGAAGGTATCAGCGACAAACTAAGCTTTAGAAATTGGTTTGATTCAAGCCAGAAGCTGAGTGAAGATGATGAGCGCGCGCTACAACGTGGCTTAGATAATGTTTTAATAAATATGGAAGTTAGATTAGGAAATGCAAAAATGGAGGTATCCGATTTACTTCACCTTGAAGTTGGGGATGTAGTCAAGCTGAATTGCAAAACTGTCGACCCACTTCCTACTTATGTGAACGGTATGCCGTATTATTATGCCAAACCTGGCAAAAAAGATGGTAATTTAGCAATTGAGTTATTAGATAAGTTGGAAGGAGACACAGAAAATGAGTGATAGTTTATCGCAAGAAGAAATAGACAAGCTAATGCATGGCAATGGCAATGATCAGACTACATCTTCGAAGGAGGAAGCGGCCACTGCAGCTCAGAAGCCTGAGGCAACAGGTAAAGAGAATGCCCAATCTGCAACAGCTCAGTCAAATTTAAAAGATGAAAAGACAAAGCAAGATATTATTGGTGAAGTCGGAAATATTTCAATGTCACAAGCTGCAACAACCCTATCTTCAATTTTAAATCATCGAGTCACCATTACTACTCCGCATGTTACCAAGGTATATTTTAAAGATTTGATTGCAGGGATTACAACACCCAAAGTTGCTATGACGGTTGCTTTTAAAGAGGGACTTGTCGGAACAAACCTAATGTTGTTGAAAGTTAAAGATGCAATTATAATTGCTGATTTGATGATGGGTGGCAAAGGAGAGCCTAAATCTGATCAATTTACCGAAATTGAATTGAGCGCTGTTTCAGAGGCGATGAATCAAATGATTGGTTCAGCGGCAACAGCGATGGCGACGATGATTAATCGAAAAGTCGATATTTTACCACCAGATGTTAAGGTGTGGAAAGAACCGCAAAATATTACGTATGATAATATTGATAACGATCAACAAATTTATCAGATCTCGTTTTCCCTAGATGTTGAAGGCTCGATTCACAGTGAAATTATGCAAATCTTTACTGAGGATATGGTGGAAGATATTGTAAGTTCGATGATGGCGGATAAAGCTGAAGTGGTTAAGCGGGATCAATCCCAAACACCAGCCAAACCGATTGAGCAGGCGCCACAGTCAACTCAGGCAGCTTCAAATTCGGTAACGCAAAATAATAGTTCAAATTCCAAATCTAACAAAGCAATTATTAAAGAACAAACAGCTGATACTTCAAATCAACAAGCTAATGTTGATATTAGTAAACCTGAATTTCAAACTTTGAAAGAAGAAAAGGTTGAAAAGGGAGATAATCTTGATTTAATTTTAGATGTTCCGTTAAATTTAAGTGTCGTTTTAGGTAGAACTGAAAAGACAGTTCGAGATATTTTGTCTTTTAACTCTGGGTCGGTAATCGAACTTGATCGTTTAACGGATGAGCCGTTAGATATTTTATTAAATGGTAAATTAATTGCGACTGGTGAAGTCGTTGTTATTAATGAAAATTTTGGTATTCGGATCACTAATATTGTTTCCCAGCGTCAGCGCATTGATCATATGGGTTAACTTTAAACAGATTTAAGGGCAAAAAGGTTAAATAAAGTGTTTAACTTTTCTTGAGTTGTCCGATAATATAAAGTGATGAATTCAAGGAGGGACAAAAATGAAAATTGAAGGTAATTACAAAAATAACTTAAATGTTAAATTTCAAGATTCCCAGTCCCTATCAGCTTCTAAAAATACAGTTTCAAGAACAACTGAAGGCAATGAAGCAGAAAGCAATGTTACATTATCTTCAGCAGCTAAGAGTATTTTGCAAGGTGAAAAAGAACAGGTTGACACTAAAAAAATCGCTGCACTTAAATCTGCTGTAAAGTCAGGTAATTATGATCTTTCAGCCGAAAAAATTGCTGATGGGATGTTAAAAGAGTTCGATTGATGAGGAATCATTAAATGAGTACAAAAGAATTTGAAGAAAATTTAAAGAATTTTTACAAGCTATTGTTACAAGAAAAAGCTTGCTTAGTAGCCGGACAGCCTGAGAAATTATTAAAAATTGTTGATCAGAAAAGGGAGTACATTAAACCTTTCCAAACTTTCAATGATCAACTAACGCCGGTTATTAAGAATCTTATAAAAAAGGTTCAGCAACAGCAGCAGGAAAATCTCTTGTTGACCAAACAATCGATAGGTTTTGAAGAGATGCTATTAAAAACCATTCGTAACAATCTAAAAGAATCAAATTTAATTTACTCGAAGGATCCACACAAAAAAGGTAATGATGATATTTCTTTAATTGATTGGCAAGCTTAAGAAAGGAGGCAGAAAGATGGGTTTATTTGGTGCATTAAATGTTTCTAGCAGCGGCTTAAGTGCTAACCAAGCAGCTTTGGAAACAAGTGGTAATAATATTGCCAACGTTAATACTGATGGCTATTCACGACAGGAGGTTGACATGGAAGAGCAGCCAACTGTTTATATGGCAGGAACAGGCAATATGGGAACTGGTGTTAATGTTAAGAAAGTTACTAGGGATGTTGATGACTATGTTCGTTCAGAAGTCAGAGATGCTAACTCTAAGGAAGAGTATTATTCAACTGAATCAACGGAGCTAGGTGATTTGGAGGACACTTTGAATGAACCTTCTGATAATGGTTTGACTACTCAGTTATCTACATTGACGACAGCTTGGAATACGTTGGCTAGTGACCCGGACTTGAGTACAGCCAAAGCAACGGTCGTAGAAGATGCAGCGACCTTTACTGATTCTCTTAACCAGGTAGCAAAGGACATTACCAGTCTGCAGACAAATATTACAAGCACCTTGGCGGAAGATGTTAGCAGCTTTAATAGTGATATTGATCAGTTACAAACGATTAATAAACAAATTTATACATTGGTTATTCAAGGTCAGACGCCTAATGATTTGTTAGACGAACGGGATTCTTTGCTAAAAGACGCTTCTACCTATGCTGGAATTACGACTTCTTTCGATGACTATGGACGGGCAAGCATTTCAATTGATGGACAAAGTATTTTAACAGCTGACAGTAAAAATTCGTTAAGTGTAGTTACCGCAAGTACGAGTAGTGGATCAACAATTGCGAAAGATGGAGATACCAACGAAGGTTTAGAGCAAGTTAGCGATGATTACGATACTAATACGCTTCTGCTGACGTCGACTGACAGCAGTGGAAATACTTCATATAGCACTCTTAGCATTAGTGAAGGGAAAATTGGTGGCTTAGTTGATGCTAGTAGTGAAATTGGTTCAAGATTGCAGGAGTTGAATAACTTTGCGGAAACCCTTGGGAAAGCTGTTAATACTGTTTATACTGATGGGGCAAGTAGTACAGCAGGCTTTTTTGATTTAGGTAGTGATGACAATTATGCCGAAAATATTTCAGTTAATTCTACATTAGATAATAATCCTGATTTATTAAAGTCGGGGACTTCAACTGCCTCAGGTGATAGTTCGATAGCAACAGCAATGGTAAATTTAGCCGATGCCAAGTTAGATTATCCAATTACTGCTAGTGAGCTAAGTTCGTTTGATAGTTCAACATTGTCATTTACTTCCTCAAGTACCGGCACAACTTTTTCAGAGGCATATAGTAATATAGTTACTAAAAATGCTATTTCAAAAAATCAGGCCGACACTTTAGCTAGTTCACAAAGTACGGTTTTGACGACCTTGGAGAATCAAGATCAATCAGTTTCAGGAGTTTCTTTAACGGAAGAAATTTCAGATATTATTCGTTATCAGCATGGCTATGAGGCAAATGCCAATGTTTTGAATACTATTTCAGAAATGTTAGATACATTGATTAATAAGACTGGAGCGTGATTAATGTGAGGGTTTCAGATAAAACAATTTATACTAACTTTTTATCAAGCTATGAAACCAGTGCTACTAAAATGCAAAAAACTTTAGAGCAGCTTTCAACTGAAAAACAAGTTAATTCTGCTTCTGATGATCCAGTGGCTGCTTCTCAGATTATTAATTTAAAATCAGCAGTTGCTGAAAATAGTATGTATGCCTCAACTATTAGTAGTGCAACTTCTTGGAATGAAGCGCAGGATTCAGCACTTGAGTCAATTAGTGATGTGATGTTACGCATGAGAACACTGGTTGAAGAGGCTGCCAATGGTACGAATACCACAAATGATGACGCAACAATTAAAGATGAGGTTCAAGAGGATATTAAGCAAGTTGTTTCAACGCTGAATACTAAATTTGGTGACAGTTATTTATTTGGTGGCGAAAATACGACTACTCAGCCGTTTACATTAGAGACGGATGATGATGGAAATATAACTGGTTTGACATACAACGGAACTGATCAAAATTTGAGCAGACAAATTTCTGATGGTGTATCAGTAGATTTATTTGCTAACGGGAGTAAGTTTTTAACAGCTAGTAATAGTAGTGATACCTCAAGTACAACGACGACATTAGGTTCGTATTTTGGTAATTTAGTTTCCGCCCTTAATTCTGGGGATCAGTCTGCTTTAGGTAGTGATTTATTGGGTGAAACTGATGATTTTCGTGATAATTTTGTTAATATTCGGTCGACAATTGGAACATTAACAGATCGGCTAAATTCAGCAGCCAGTGTTAATAGCAGTCAGCAAACTAACTTAAAAGAAAGCTTGTCTAATGTCCAGGATGTTGATATTGCGTCAGCTTATACGCAATTCGTTCAGGAAAAAACTGCCTATCAAGCAACCTTAGCTATGGGGTCGAAAATCATGCAGTTAAATATCTTGGATTATATGGATTAGATTTGGGATTTATCATAAGTTAATCATAAAAATAGATTACAATTCATCATATTGCTAATGGTGAATTTTTTTTTGGAATTTACAGCATTACCGCGATTAATGATTTTATGTTTTTTTTTTGAAAACTATTAAACTACCTAAGGACCAGCCGATAAATATAAACAGAGGGGGACCTCAGGAAACGAATTTAATTAATAAAGATGGAGGAGTTTATCATGAGAATTAATACAAATGTCTCAGCAATGACTACATTGCGTTATTTAAATCAAGCAACGGATGCTAAAAGTAAAGCCTTGACAGAATTGTCTTCTGGTTCAAGAATTAATAGTGCTTCTGATGATGCTGCTGGATTGGCTGTTTCAGAAAAAATGAAGGCACAAATTGGTGGGATTGAACAGGCTGAAAACAATGCTCAAGATGGTGTTTCATTAGTTCAAACTGCTGAAGGTGAAATGAGTGAAACACAATCAATTTTGGACCGGATGCGTGATTTGGCAGTTGAAAGTGCTAACGGTACCTTGACAAGCTCAGACCGTAGCTCTATTAATGATGAATTTTCACAATTAACTGATGAAATTAATCGTTTAGCTGGATCAACAACCTTTAACACCCAGAATTTAGTTTCTGGAACAACAACTAATACCTTTACATTCCAAATTGGTGCTAATACTCAAGCAGATAACCGAATTACCGTAACAATTAGTGCTATGGGGACTACAGCTCTGGGAATTAATTCGATTTCCATTTTATCTGCAGGTAGTGCTGTTAAAGCAATTAGTGCAATTGACGGTGCTTTAGATAAAGTATCTGGTGCGCGGGCAACCTTAGGTGCGGTTGAAAACCGTTTGAGTTATGCTATTAGCAACTTGGAAACTTCTGATGAAAATACTTCAGAAGCTAATTCGCGGATTCGTGATGTTGATATGGCACAGGAAATGACCGAATATACGAAAGAAAACATTTTGACACAGGCTGCTACAACAATGTTGTCGCAAGCTAATTCAATGCCAAGTACAGCGTTGACACTGTTACAGAATCTTTAATTAGATTAAGGGCCGTTTACTGTAAGGGGGTATACGGCTCTTATTTATACATAGGGTAAAACCTTTTATTTTACGAAAGAGGGTAGAATAATGGGAGAAAAACATATTGTACCGATTGAACCAATTTCAGAAATCTCTAAAAATACGTTAGCGAACTTTAGTCGCCAGTTAGCTGATTTACAGGCTAAAGCCAATAAAGTTTTGCAGACAACTAAATCTGCTGATAGTAATTTAGATTTACAGTCAGCCGATACCAAGAGTAGTCTTGATAAAACCCAGTTAACTAAATTAGTTGAAAAATTAAATCAGCAATTGCAAACAGATAATATTACTGCTAGATTAAAAGTAGATACTGATTCGGGTAAAATTTATATTCAAATCATTAATAAGAAAACTAAAGCAGTTCTTGAAGAAATTCCTTCGCAGGAAGTTTCTGGTGAAACAGATAATATAATTGATAAGAAAGGATAGTGATTAATGATGTCTGGTCTGACAATTGATGGTATTAGCTCAACTTTAGGGCAATATTCTGGGGTAACAGCTGGAACAATTGAAAAGTTGTTGACGGCTAGTTCAATTTATCAAAGGAAAACTGATACAGAAAATGAAATAACGGAAATTGAAAATAAGGAGTCAGCTTGGAGTACGATCAATAGTGAACTGTCAACTTTTTTGGATAAGGTTGAGGTTCTTCAGTCTGATGATACTTATTTGACTAAAACCGCGACGTCTTCTGATTCAAGCGTTGCCACGATTTCAGGAACTACCGCTGCGGCCGAAGATAGTTATGATTTGAAAGTTGATCAGTTAGCAACTGCGACTAAAGTAACTGGTAGCAAATTGGACGTGACCGGCACCAAGACGGCATTAAATATTGCTGGGACATTGACGCTAACTAATTCTGATACAGATTCTCAAAGTGCCAGTGTTACAATTAGTTCAACTGACACTTTAAAATCGCTTGCCCAAAAGATTAATGCATTAACAAATGATAGTACTGATTCCAATGGTAATGCAACCGAGGGTACTCACATTAAAGCCTCAATTGTAGACAATCGGTTAGTTTTGACGAGTACAACTCAAGGAGCTAATACAATTAGCCTTTCAGGAGAGGATAGCAGTGGGAATGAACTGGCTGATGATTTAGGGCTTGGTTCTCAGGCAACGACTTCGACTGGTCAGTCAGCAATTTTTGAATTAGATGGCATGACAATTACGCGTAATACTAATACGGTTACTGATGCTGTTGAAGGAGTAACTTTTAATTTAAATCAAGTAAGTGACGAAGATGTAACCTTATCATTGACAAATGATACTTCAAATATTGTTTCAGCTGTTCAAGATATGGTTTCTTCATATAACACTTTGATGAGTACGATCAAAGATGATTTAGATGTGGGAGATCCAAGTTCATCTTCTAATACGACAGGACCTTTAGTTGGCGATAGTGAGTTAATGTTACTAGAAAGTTCCTTAAGTAGTATGGTAACCTCTTCAAAGGTATCTGGCAGTTCATTAAATGCGACTGACCTAGGAATTTCTTTTAGCGATATTAAAGGAACATTAAGTGTTGATACTGATAAACTGGAAAGTGCAATTTCGAAGGATGCCACGGCCGTTAAGAATTTCTTTTATTCGGCCAAAACAACTTCAGATGGCAATTATGTTATTTCGACTTCAGGATATACCTCGGATTTATCAGATTTAGTTAATAAATATATTTCGACAGACTCTCTGCTGGGAACTAGTATCATTGGTAATATTCAATCGAGTTATAAAAGCCAGGTAGAAGAACTCAATGATCAGGTGGATACTTTTGATGATCAGTTAGATACTCTAAAAGAACAATATATTGAAAAGTATACGGCACTAGATGAAGCAATTATGGAAGGCGAAGAGGAACTAAGTGAGTTTACGAGTGCAAGTTCTTCATTATCATCTTGATGAAGGTTTGAGGTTACTAAAATGAAAAATCGAACACAGGAATTAACAGGAATCTTACAGTTGTTAAATGATTGGGATAAAACGGTTGAAGATGCGGATAGAATCTTTAAAACAATTAAAGAAAAACTGGCAAACAAGGAACTTTTAAAACGATTGACTGCAAATGAGAAAACGATTGTTGCGCAAATTGCCAGCGTGTATCAAAGAATTATTGCAGAATTGAAATTGCAACGAATGTCGGTTAAAAGGCAACTTTTAGAATTGACTTATTCCCGTGATAAAATGCATACTTATTTAAATCAGCAACAACGCCGATATCCTTTAATCAATTTAAATTATTAGGAAGGTTGTTAATTATGGGTTATCAGGAAGTTAATAATGATTATTTAAGAACACAAGTTATGAGTGCTTCGCCGGTTAAAATAATTGTCATGTTGTACGAAGGTGCGATTAAAAACATGAAGATTGCTAAATTGGCAATTGAAGAAAAGGATATAGTGCGAGCTCATCAGAATTTGCGTCGCGCACAAGATATTATTAAAGAATTAAAAAGCTCGGTTGATCTCAATGTTGAAGGCGATGTACCAGAGCATTTAGTTAGATTATATGAATATAGTAATAATCAGTTGGTAACGGCTAATTTGACTAAAAGTACTGAACCAATTGACAATGTAATTCATATTTTGTCTGAATTATTGGATTCTTGGAAGAAGTTAGCAGAAAATAACTGATTTAATTAAAAGGTTAAGAGGAAGCATAATGGTAAAAAAAGAGAGTCAACAATTGACAACTTATATTAAGGAAAATCAACGTCCTTATAGTTGTACACTATCAGTCTCGTTACTAGTATCAAACCGGATTGATACTATCAAAAATTGTTTAGATTCCTTGCAACCATTGCTAAATCAGGTTTCTAGCGAATTAATTATTGTCGATACGGTTGGTCAAGAACAAAGCGATGGGTCATTAGCAATTGCCGAAAAGTACGCAGATCAAGTAGTTCACTATAAGTGGAATAATGACTTTGCAGCGGCGCGAAATGTCGGTTTGGACGTAGCAAAGGGCGAATGGTTTCTATTTATTGATGATGATGAATGGTTTGAAGATGTAACCGAATTAGTCAAGTTCTTTAATAATAAAAATGAAATGCAGCAATATTGTTCATTAGCGTTTCACAAACATAATTATTTAAGCGTGGGCAATACTAACTATAGTGATATTATGGTTACGCAATGTACGAGATTGTTTTATGATACGAAATTCCATCATCCAGTTCATGAAAATTTACAACCGGTAGTTTTACCGATCAAACATGTCAGTTGTTTCGTTCATCACTATGGTTATGCTAATGGACGTTTAGGGAAAAAGCTTGAGCGTAATGAGTCGATTATGCTGGCAGACTTAAAACGTGAACCGCAAAATATGCATTTGTGGGCACAACTGATTTCAAGTGCTGAAATTTCAAATATTGATGAACGCCAAAAAATGTTGTTGCGAATTGAACAAGCTTCAAATGAGTTTGTTAAAATGCCTAGTAAAGATAGTAATGCTTTTGTAAATTTTTTTGTGATTTTTTGTCGAAAACTAGCGGCATTAGCTTATGAAAAAAATTGGAGCAGTGTTATTCGGCAGGGCCAAAATTTTGAAAAAGTTTATGGGCAAAGATTAACCGGCTTTCAGTTTTGTGCACTGGATTATTATCTTTGCCAAGCATTAGTTAATAATATCAGAATCAATGATTCACTTAAGATTGCTTGGGATATTTTACAGGATTATTTAAAGAATTTAGAGCGGGTGGAAAATGATCCTAATAAAGATTTAGCAAATTATACACCATTTCTGCAAAATAAGGTTGGATATGTTCCTTTTTATGAATTGTTGTTGCCTTTACTAGAAATTATCAGGCAGGATAAAGATTGGCTTAAAATTAAGTCCATGATTCGCGAGGTACCGCTGTATCATGCAGGGGACAAGGCTGGAATAATAATTAATTTATTCGTTGAAGCGATTTTGCAGTTTGATCATTCCCAGTCAGAAATGCAGTTTCTGTATAATGAAATCTTCGATAATCAGGAAGGCTCAAAAGCCGAACAGATTGCGGCCTTTGCAGCAGTAATTAGAAAACATAAACAAGATCCTGAAAAAAGGCAAAAATTGCAGCTATTGTTAACTAAGTTAAAGGGAAACAGTACTTTTCTCGAAATTCAAAAAGCAATTGCTTTTGAAAGTAATGAAAAGGAATTTTTAAGCAGAATCAATAATCTTAAAAAGAATTTTGTTATCAATGATCAGCTTGACTGTGAAGAGTTGGTGCCATTGCTAATTAAGCATCAGCTTGATCCAAGTTTTGTTGTAACGAAGCTTTCGTATGACCGTTGGAATCAAGCAGTTCAAACTATTGGGGCAACTTATCTCCTGAAACACGATACAGTATTGCCCTTTATAACCAAAATAAAAGAAATTTGGCCAGCCTGTCCAGAACGCGAAATACTAGTAATTGTTTTAAGAAGAGCATATTTATTTAATAACTTTACGACTATTGATGAAATAAAAGACCAGTTGCCGTTTTATATTGAAGATGCATTACAGCTGGGGCAACAAATATATAGTTCGGAATTATTTGAAAATGCAGCCGGTGAGAAGCTTTTACCAAGTGAGTTCAAGTTTGTCTTGCAAATGAAACAAGCTCTTGAATACGAAAAGCAAAAGAATTATGTTGCATATCTCAAAAAGTTACGGCAGGCACTGAAAACTTCACCGAATTCAAGTTACATGATTAGCAAATTAAAATGGCAGGTAGCAATTCAAACTACTAAACAAGATAAAGCCAATCAAGAGTTTCTGATGTTAGGTAAACAAGTTAAAAATCAAATCATGCAATTGCTGTTAAGCGGTCAAAGTCAAGCGGCTTTGCCTTTAGTTAAACAATTAGCGCAATTGATGCCAAATGATCCAGAGACTAAGGGCTTGTTACGTGAAGTTTTAAAAAAGCAATGAAAAAGACTGTGTGGTAACAGTCTTTTTTTTTAGAAAGGTAAATTGTATGAAACTAAATCTATCAATTTGTTTAATAACAAAAAATGAAGTAGCCAATATTGAACGATGCCTTGCATCAATTGAGAAGATTGCCCAAGAAATTGTCGTTATTGATACTGGTTCTACAGATCAAACTAAACAGCTTTGTCAGCAATATACCAATAAAGTATTTGATTATCAATGGCAAGATGATTTTGCAGCTGCGCGAAACTTTGCCATAAGTAAAGCTAGTCATGATTTTATTTGGATGCTTGATAGTGATGAACAGGTAGAAGAAATTGACTTACATGCAGTAAATAAGTTTATTGAAAATTCTGATGGACGAACAGTAGGCAGAATTCTTCGAAAAAATTATACATCATTTAATTCCGCAAAGAATACGCAAATTAAGACTGAAAGAATCAATCGAATTTTTCCTAAAAAGTATTTTAAATATTTTGGCCGGATTCACGAACAAATTGTCCCGACTGATTCGTCCGTTAGTTCAAATAAGCCAATCGATTTGCCGGTTGAAATTGAACACTTTGGCTATCAGTTGCCAGCCGTTTTAACAGCAAAAGCTAAACGTGATTTGAAATTGCTAAAGCTTGAGTTAAATGATCAACCGAACGATCCATATATCTTATATCAAATTGGCAAAAGTTATAATATTTTGCAAGAGAATCCCTTAGCTGTAAGTTATTTTCAAAAAGCCTTGGCGGCAGCTGATGATCCGAGAAAAGATTATGTTTATGATTGTGTTGAAACCTTAGGCTATGCTCTGAATAAAATTCACCAATCAAAATCAGGAATAGCTTTATTGAATCAATATCCCTTATATCAAAAATTAGCAGATTACTGGTTTTTAATGGGGATTTTGCAAATGAATGCGGCGCTTTTTCAACCAGCAGTCAGTTCTTTCTTGCAAGCAACCAAGTGTCAGCATTGTCATACGATTGGCTGCAATAGTTTTTTAGCAAATTACAATCTTGGAGTTATTTACGAAGTACTAGGGAATCAAGCAATGGCTCGAGATTACTATCAAAAATGTGGTGATTATGGCTTAGCTCAAAAGGGTTTGCAGCGAATCAGAAAAAAATAAGCTTAAATTATTCATTAATTGACCGATTTGTATCTTTAGAGTTCATAGTATATTAAAATTGTTAATTTGTTGTGCAAAATTAGTTGAGTTTAATCAAGTGTCTATGATGATAATGGGGAGAACACAGATGATTTTTTTAAAAAAGAAGAAAAAGATCTTAGATTTATTAAATGCTACGGTAGATATGGTTGCTTTATTAGAGCAAGAAATTAATTTGAATTCAGCACTAGCCAATTGTATGAAGGCGATTGAAGTTGTTGCTGACTCAATTGAAGGTGAACTGGATTCAAAATTTGACACGGTTTTTGATGATTTGCAGGTAGTTCATGATACTTTGCAACTAATTTATCAACAAAGGGTAGCTTTAAATCTTGATATAACGCAAAAACTCCAGCTTATGGTTGTCTCAATCAGAGATGATTTGAATCAGGCGATCCCAGTTAAATTGAACATTGCTTTTATGCCCTATAAAGTAACGATGTGGGATAGTTTAGCTTCAATTTATGAAGCTGCCAAAAAGGATCCAGCTTGCGTGGCTAAAGTCATTCCAATTCCTTATTATCAGTTGACTAAAGAGCGGGCAATTCCAACTTATGAAGGGAAGCTTTTCCCTCAAGATGTCCCCGTAACCTCTTATCAAGATTACAATTTGGCTAAGGAAGAGCCAGATATTATTTTCATTCATAACGCTTATGATCAGTTTAATACAATTACGCGTGTCGACGAACGCTTTTTCACTTCGAATTTAAAAAGATACACTGATATGTTGGTGTATGTGCCATATCATATTACAGGGTTTGGAAAGCTGCAGGGTGATGCTCAATATATTACTTATGCAATCTCTACAATTAAAAATATTGACAAAATTGTCGTTGCTGGCCAATTTGTTAAAGATGCAGCTGTTAAATATGGCATACCAGCAGAAAAGGTATTGGTATTGGGATCTCCTAAGATGGATGCCGTATACAATGCAACTAAAAAAGGAAAAACCATTCCCAAAAAATGGGAAAAACAATTACAGGGAAGGTTTGTTTTTGCTTTAGATACCAACTGTATGTATTTAGTAAACGATCCTTTTAATGGCTTTGCCTATATTCAACAGGTTTTTGATGCAGCCCGGATGTTGCCAAATTGTGCAGTTATTTGGCGACCGCATCCTTTAACTAGAATTTCAATTATTCATTATATTCCACAAATGTTAAAACAATATGATCAAATGGTAGCTGAAATAAAAGCTCATTCTCCAATGTATCCAAATATAGTTTTTGATGATGGCCCAGAATATTTATCGTTTTTTAACGCGTCAGATGCTTATATTTCTCAACCAAATTCTTTAATGGCCTTATATACGGTTACAGAAAAGCCGATAGTTGTAAATTCGCATACCTTGGCTGGCAGAATATTATTACCTGAGAAAGCATTTTATCAAATTTATGATTCAGAATTCCCTTGGCATAAAATTGCCAATAATTTAGTCAGGGGAATTGATCCTAAAAAAAGCTATCGGCTTAACTTGGCCAGCCAAATCTATAGCTATACGGATGGAACAAGCGGTGAAACGATTTATCGAGAAATTAAACGAGAAGTTATCTTAAAAACAGCGGGTGAAACTAAATGAATTTAGCGTTAATTATTGCTGGCGGTGTTGGTCGGCGGATGCATCAAGATATTCCTAAACAGTTTTTAACAATTGATAATCGACCAGTGATTATTCATACGCTTGAAGCTTTTCAAAAACATCCTAGTATTGACGTGATCACGGTTGCTTGTGTTGCTGGCTGGGACAAAGTATTAGAAGCTTATGCCAAACAATTTAACATTTCAAAATTAAAATATATTGTTCCAGGTGGGAAAAATGGTCAAGATTCAATTCGTAATGGATTATTTGAATTGGAGAAGCATTTTAAAAAAGATGATATTGTTCTTATTCATGATGCGATTCGACCACTGGTTTCAGAGGATATTATTTCAGATTGTATTGTCACGGCACAAAAATTTGGCTCCGCAATCGCGACTATTCCTTGTCGAGAAGCAATGATGGAAACAACTGATGGTCAAAAATCAGTCGGCAGCTATCCTCGTGAACAATTATTACGAGCACAGACCCCGCAAGGTTTCCACTTAGGCAAAATCTGTGAGATGCATCGAAAAGCATTAAGAAATGGAATTACTAATTCTGTTGCTTCATGTACATTGTTTTCTGAACTTGGTGAAAATGTGCATTTTTCACTAGGCTCTGAGAAAAATATAAAATTAACAACAACTGATGATTTAGAAATATTTAAAGCATTGCTGTTAGTAAAAAAATCAGAGTGGTTAAAACACTAAAATGGGGAAATGCTGATGAGAACTGAGTACAAATTATATCAAAAAGATTTAAAAGTTGCTCTTGAAAATTCACTAGGTATTAATCAACTAGCAGGAAAGTCAGTCTTAGTAACTGGTGCAACCGGCACAATTGGGTCTTTTTTAGTTGATGAGTTTCTAATGTTCAATCAACTACATGATAAAAAAATTTCAATTTATGCAACAAGTCGAAACCTTAAACGTTTAAGAGAGACCTTTCATAATGAAAGCACGTCGCAATTACATTTTGTGGAATTTGATAATTTGAATCCGGTTAGGTTTAATTTTAAAGTGGATTATATAATTCATAATGCTGGTAGCTCATCCCCTAAAGCTTTTAACCAAAATCCAATCGGCACGATTATGGGGAACGTGACAAGTACATATAACCTTTTGCAATATGCTGATCAAAGTAACGTTAAGCGGTTTTTATATATTTCTTCTGGAGAGGTTTACGGACAGGATAAAATGGCTTCTCAAGGCTTTAGCGAAGGGCATACTGGTCATGTTGAACCACTCAGTGAACGTTCTTGTTATCCTAACAGTAAACGGTTATGTGAAACTCTATGTGCAGCTTTTGCTGAAAAAAGATTAATCAATGTTGGTGTTGTGCGCCCTTGCCATACATTTGGTCCTAAAATAACTAATAATGATAATCGAGCACATGCACAATTTCTGAAAGCTGCGTTATTTGAAGATTCAATAACGCTTAAAAGTTCAGGCAAACAGTTACGCTCATACTGTTACATTGCTGATTGTGCAGCTGGTATTGTGACTGTATTATTAAATGGAGAAAAAAATTCTGCCTATAATATAGCTAACCCAGACGCTGTTACAACTATCCGTAACTTTGCCGAGACAACCGCTAGAATTGCTGGTAAAAAAGTAGATTATATAAATGCGGAGCCGAATAAAAATGATTCTCCAATTCAACATCAAGTTCTGGATCCGAGTCGTTTACAAAGTTTAGGATGGCATAGTCACTTCACTTTAGCTACAGGGATTGAACATACTTTAAAGATTATGCAGCAGGAGAGGGATAGAAATGCTGGAAGACTTAAAGAGACAAGTTTATGAAGCAAATATGCAATTACCACGTTTAGGACTGGTAAATTTTACCTGGGGAAATGTTTCTGGAATTGATCGGGGGAAAGGCTTATTTGTTATTAAACCTTCAGGTGTTCCCTATGAGAAATTAAAACCGTCTGATTTGGTGGTGGTTGATTTAAATGGAAAAGTGATTGAAGGGGACTTACGACCGTCTTCAGATACACCGACGCATGCAGTTTTGTATCGTCATTTTTTAAAAGTAGGAGGTATTACTCACACACATTCTCCATGGGCGGTTAGTTATGCGGCAGCTGGCCGGGGAATTCCAGTTCTTAACACTACACATGCTGATACATTTTACGGCGAGGTTCCAGTTACAAGAAACTTAACAGCTAATGAAATTCAGGGTGATTATGAAAAAAACACGGGCAAAGTTATTATTGATACTTTCAAAAAACAGCACTTATCTCCAGCAGCAATGAAAGCAGTATTGGTAAATCAACATGGACCGTTTACTTGGGGAAAGAATGCAAGTGAATCAGTTTATAATGCGAAAGTTTTGGAAGTAATTGCTGAAATGAATTACCATACTTTGTTACTGAATCCTGCTATTAAACCAGTGAGTCCGCAGCTGTTAAATAAACATTATTTACGGAAGCATGGCAAAAATGCATATTATGGTCAGAAAAATAGGTTGGGTAAAAAATGAATTATTATATTGAAGAGCAATTTTATTCAAAAAGCCGAACTTTTAAATCTGCCGCGTCAAAAGCTAGAACGGATATTGAGAGTATTTTTTCAAGTTTGAAATATCAGCCAATTAAGATTGAAATTATCCCTCGCAAGGGAAATATGGATTATGTTTCAACAAACTTAAAGAATCATTTTCAAGTAATGTTATTATGGAATGCTGCAATCCAAAACGTTAAGCAGGGAGATCGACTTTTCATACAAATTCCCTTGCAACAGCATTCAATTTTTTTGAGTGCCGTCTTAAAGAGGCTTATTAAAAAAGGCGTTGAAGTCATCACGGTGATTCACGATTTAGAATCAGTTCGAGTGGTTAAGCGAGCGGACATTTCGGCTGTTAAAGCTTATATTCTCAAAAAAGAAGAAAAATTTTTTCTAAAATGGAGTTCAAAATTAATAGTTCATAATGATTCTATGAAAAAAGATTTGATAAAAAAAGGAGTCTCAGCAACCAAGCTGATATCGTTGCAAATATTTGATTATTTAATGCCTGATTATGATACGCAGATAATGGATAAGAAGTTTGATCGGTCGCAGCCAATTATTATTGCAGGGACGTTGAGACCACATAAAGCCGATTATGTTTATCATTTGCCAGCAATTTTAAACTTTAATTTATATGGTGTTGGATATATTAAGAATGATCTGCCAAATATTAGGTATAAAGGTGTTTTCAACCCTAATGAACTTCCATATCATTTGCAGGGAAGTTTTGGATTAGTTTGGGATGGAAACAGTACTCAAACCTGTTCGGGAATTTATGGGGACTATCTAAGGATCAATAGTCCCCATAAACTTTCGCTGTATTTAGCTGCTGGAATACCAGTTATTGTTTGGAAAGAGGCGGCGGTGGCCAACTTTGTTATGGTAAACAATTGTGGCTTGGTAGTTAAAAGTTTATTAGAGATTAAATCTAAAATAGATGCTATGTCTGATGAGGAATATAGCGGAATGAAAAAAAATGCTAGAAATGTAGGTAAATTACTTAGATCTGGGTTAGTTTTAAAAGAGTTGTTGAATCAGTTGGGATAACATTATCTTAGTTGATTAAATTACTAGTGTTTTGCTCGAAAAATTGGAGAACTTAGGTGCGAGCTCTTCTAAGACTAATGGTTAATTTTGAATTACTAAATGAAATTGAAAAATGACCTCAATTTTTATTTTAGGAAGTGAACTTATGAAAAAATGTATTATAGGGATACCTATTTATAAGGATAATTTAAATGATACAGAAAAAATTTCATTACAACGAATAAGTCAATGTTTCAAAAATGAAGAGATTGCGTTTATTGCACCAATCAGTTTGAAATTTGATTTTACTGAGATACTTTCAGAGTATCAGATACGGCGCTTCCCAGATCATTTTTTCAATAACCGCAGAAGTTATAGTCAATTACTGTTATCAACTACTTTTTATGAATCATTTAAAGACTATGAGTATTTATTAATTTGTCAATTAGATGTATTTGTATTTTCAAATCGTTTAAATGAATTTTGTAATTTAAATTATGACTATATTGGAGCACCAATGTATTTCCCGTTTGGAGCAGATGTCGGAAATGGCGGCTTTTCACTTCGGAAAATTACTAGTTGCATTAGGATGCTAAAGATGAGAGATCAAATATATTTCAATAATCCTTGGCAACTTAGTCTGGAAATGATGGAGGACCAGTTTTTTTCTTACTGTGGTATAAAAAAGAAATTAAATTTTAAGGTTTCAAATGTTGAGCTGGCAAAAAGGTTTGCTCTGGATGCGTGTTTTGAAGTTAAAGATAAGAAGACTGAAAAAAATATTCCGTTTGCAATACATAAGTTTAATTTTATTTCATTTTCATGGAAAGAGAAAATTACTGAATTAGGTTTTAATTTGTCTGAAATTACTTTAAAAGAATGGAAAAACTTTAAAAAGATGCCGAACAAATGAAGATTTGCTTTTGGGAGTATAAATTGTATCAATCCCCAAATTTATCAAAAATAAAAGCAAGCTTCAAGAAGATATTTCCTAAGAAAGCTGTGGCATTATGGGGATATGGAACTAATGGTAATCGATGCCAAAACTTGTTCAAACTAGCAGGGATAAAAATATCATGTATCTATGATAATGCTTTTTCATATACAAAGTACGAGAATGGGACACTGTACACAAATTTTTATCAAACAGGTTTAAAAAGAGATTATCCGATATTGATTTCAACGTCGTATTATGAGAATGAAATTTCTGAACAGTTGACTAGTTTAGGGTTTAAAAAAAATCAGGACTTTTTTTTGTTTAGCGAAATTGAAAAGGCAGTATTGAATGAGTACTTTGATGAAGATTGAAATTTAGAATGGGGTATTGTCTTGGATAACTCAAAAATTGGTGCTTTAATTGTAACTTATAATCCTGAAGTTTCCAAACTTCTTTCAAATATTAAGGCTATTTCGCCACAAGTTGACAGAGTAGTAGTTGTAGATAATGGATCAATTAATTATAAAAATATAATCGAAGTTACGAATGGCCTTAATAGTGAAATGATTAATTTAGGGAAAAATTTGGGAATTGCAGCTGCACAAAATAGAGGAATGTCCTTTTTTTTTGATAGAGGTTTTGATTGGGTTATGACACTTGATCAGGACAGTATTGTGCCACTTAATGCAATAAATGAGATGGAGAAGTCACCGAAATTTCAAGATTCCTCTACAGGAATCCTGACAATGCAATATTTTGATCCAAATTGGACAAAACAACAACAGCAGCAGAAACTAAAACCAATTGATGCACCTGATGATTTACGTTTGAGAGTTATTTCGTCAGGAAATTTAATTAGGACAAAGGTTTGGAATTTAGTCGGAGGATTTGATGAATGGATGTTTATTGATCAAGTAGACTTTGACTTTGATGCTAAAATGACAATTTTAGGATATAAAATTTGGAAGTTAAATAAATTGGTCATGCAACATGAAATTGGGAGAGTCATTAGTAATGAGACACTGTTAATCAGACTCTTAAGACTTCCTCCAGAAGAATTGCTTTATAATCATTCCCCGATTAGAGAGTACTATATAAATCGTAATTTAATTGTCTATTCAAAAAGATATCAAAGCTATCCCAAATTCGAAAGATTTAAATTAAACATTTACGATAATATTCTTTTAACTAGGAAGATATTGTTGTATGAAAAACCTAAATTAAAGAAACTTTGGTTTGCTTTAAAAGGTATACTAGCAGGAATTAGATATAATCCTGATAAAGATGATAGTTTTTTAAGGTTTAAAGATAAGATCGTTAAAATCGATAATTAATTTAAGATTATTATAGCCCTG
>NZ_AHYZ01000085.1 GCF_000255495.1 Liquorilactobacillus vini DSM 20605 | reverse complement strand
CACAAGCTGCTCCTGTGAAGTATACTTGAGTCGATAAAAACTTAGATACAAAGGAGAACTTGTGCTATGAATATTATACAACATGCTCAGAATTATATCGCTTTAAAAAACAAAATTTCTGTTTTTAATCAACTTATTGGCTTGTCTAAACTTTCTCGGAAGCTTAACTATCACCGTCGCTCTAAAACTTCTTTGTTGTCCATTTTGTCGTGGTTCATGATATCTATTTTTCAACAACGCTCACTGTATCATGCAGAAGAAACAAAACAATTTACCACCCGTACAGTACGCAATGTCCTGAATGATGCCCGGATCAATTGGCAACGATTCACTTGTCTTTTGGCTGGCAGTATCATCGATTATTTGCGTCGTATCAAAACTTTAGATGGTCGTCGGAAGCTTGCCTTTGTTTTGGATGATACATTAATCAAGCGATCATTTTCAAAAAAAACAGAATTATTAGCGAAAACTTACGATCATGATCGCGGCAAATATCTTAAAGGTTATCGCGGACTTACTTTGGCAATCACTGATGGAAATACGCTTTTACCGGTTAACTATGCTTTGATGTCTTCTGAAAACCAACGTAA
>NZ_AHYZ01000086.1 GCF_000255495.1 Liquorilactobacillus vini DSM 20605 | reverse complement strand
TATTTTTCCACTAATATAGCTAACCAAATTAGCTAATAGTTGTGTTAGAGCTTCAATTAGCGTGACATCAGTCAAATCACGGTTAAGTTCAAAGAATAAGTCACCCATCGAATGGTAATCAACCGACTCTCATTGTTGCCAAGCTAGGATATCATAAGCCATCATTACCAGCGCAAAATGCGCACAAAAGCCATCGTAACTTTGAATTTG
>NZ_AHYZ01000087.1 GCF_000255495.1 Liquorilactobacillus vini DSM 20605 | reverse complement strand
ACTACGATCAAGGCGTAAGTATTGCTTGGCTACTTTGAAAAACCCCTCAATCTGCCAGCGACGACCATACATCTGGATGATTTTATCTGGTGTCAGATCAGTATTAGTTGATGCTAAAACTAAAAACTTATTGGTATGACCACGCTTGGTGACAAATACTAAACGCAGTGGAAAGGTATTCTCACCAGCGTGAGCTTCAACAATAACACTGTATTGATACTTGTCGTGTTGACGCCGTTGGCTTCGTCTAAGTAACTGA
>NZ_AHYZ01000088.1 GCF_000255495.1 Liquorilactobacillus vini DSM 20605 | reverse complement strand
CTAGATAACAAGACAAACGATGAAATCCAGGAAATAGTCAACAAATTAAATTTTCGTCCCAAAAAATGTTTGGGTTGGCGAACACCATATGAGGTCTATTTTAGTAAAGTGTTGCATTTAATTTGACAATTCAAGGTATTTAAAAAAATGGGCACTCGGTCAGAAAATATTTCTATCAGTACCAAGTATTATAGAACTTAAAAAAAAGCTTTATTGGTCATTATATTGATCAATAAAGCTTTTTTTACTGTTTTTGTTTAG
>NZ_AHYZ01000089.1 GCF_000255495.1 Liquorilactobacillus vini DSM 20605 | reverse complement strand
CCTAGTAAAAAAGAAGGTGAACTGCAATGAGTCTAATAGAAGTTAAAGACTTACAAGTTCATTTTCCTATTCGCAGTGGATTCTGGAATCGCATTTCTGACTGGGTCAAAGCGGTTGATGGTGTTTCATTCAGCATTGATCCCGGTGAAACTTTTGGCTTGGTAGGCGAATCAGGTTCTGGGAAAACAACGACTGGGCGAGCAATTGTTGGCTTGGAGCAAGCAACCGGCGGCCATATCTTATATCAAGGTCAGGAAATTTCTTTAAAACATGCGCGTGCACGTCATGCATATAATCAAAATGTTCAAATGATTTTTCAAGATTCTTTATCAAGCTTGAATCCACGTAAACGAATCGAAACGATTATTGCTGAACCACTGCGGAATTTTGAGCATTTAGATCAAGATGCTGAAAAAATTCGCGTTTTGCAATTGCTGGATATTGTTGGCTTAGGACCAGATGCGTTATATAAATATCCTTACCAATTTTCGGGTGGACAGCGGCAACGGATTGGTATTGCACGTGCAGTGGCGACCAAGCCTAAATTAATTATTGCTGATGAGCCGGTTTCAGCTTTAGACTTGTCCGTTCAGGCCCAGGTTTTGAATTTTTTGAAAAAGATCCAACGGAAGTTTGGAATCTCATATCTGTTTATTTCACATGATTTAGGTGTTATTCAGCATATGTGCGATCGCTTGGCAATTATGAATCATGGCAGATTAGTTGAAGTAGGATCTCGTGATGATATCTATAATCATCCTTTACATATTTACACTAAACGCTTGCTAGCTGCAATTCCACGAGTTGATGTTCGTCATCGTCAAGAGCACCAGTTGGAAAGATTGCGGATCGAAAAAGTTTATCAGGAACAAGAAAATGATTATTACGATCAAAATGGGCTAGCCTATCCTCTGACACCAGTTTCAAAAACGCATTTAGTTGCTTTATCACCGCAAATGATCGAAAAACAAGATCTTAAACTGCAGGGGGTGGACTAAAATGTGGAAAACAATTTTACGAAGAATTTTGATCATGATTCCTGAAATAATTCTCCTAAGTATTTTAGTTTTCTTATTAGCTAAAATGATGCCTGGCGATCCATTTACCGGGTCGATCAATCCACGGTCGAGTCCAAGCCAAATTCATCACTTAATGAAGCTGAATGGATTATATGATCCTTGGTATCAGCAGTATTGGAACTGGATCGTTCATCTTTTTCATGGAAATCTCGGAGAAAGTTATCAATATCATGAACCAGTTGCCAATTTGATCGGACAAAGGGCGGAAAATACTTTGTGGCTGTCCTTATTTACGATGATTATGACTTATTTAATTGCTTTGCCAATGGGAATGTACGCTGGTCGGCACGAAGGACAGCTTTCAGATACGCTGATTCGAGTTTACACCTACGTAACATATTGCATTCCGTTTTTTGTAATTTTAATCATTGGTCTGTGGATTTTCGGCTATGTCTTGAATTGGTTTCCAACAACTGGGTCGGTTTCTGCGACTGCCAATAGCGGCTGGCAAATATTGCTTTCTCGAATTTATCATATGATTCTTCCTGGTTTATTAGGTGCCTTATTCAGCACTGTGAATATTGTCCAGTATCTACGTTCAGAGGTAATTGATGCCAAACACTCCGATTACGTGAAAACTGCGCGGGCCAAAGGGGTTCCAGAAAAGCAGATTTATCGTCATCATATTTTTCGCAATTCATTATTGCCGATTGCGGCTTTTGGGGGCTATTCGATTACTGGTTTATTAAATGGTTCAATTTTTACTGAAAGTATTTTCTCTTATCCTGGGATGGGTCTCTTGTTTATCAATTCGATCAGTTACCGTGATTACACGGTCATTACAGCACTGGTCTTGCTGTTTGGGATTCTAAACTTAGTTGGTACTTTATTATCAGATATTATCTTGAGTTTAGTTGATCCAAGAATTCGGATTAAATAGGGGGATAACCGGATGAAAAACTATACTAAACAAACAATCAATCCTGAAGAATTGAAAAAGCTGACTCAAGAGGCGCAAAGTCAGGCAACTCCGTCAACAGGTCGGATTGTATGGAAAGAATTCAAGGCTGATCGGCCAGCACTGCTTGCTTTGATTTTAGTAGTTGCTTTTATTATCTTTGTAACCATTGCATCGTTCTTTATTAATGTTCCACAGATGATGAATACGCACATTATGTCTTATCTTAACCGTCCTTTGCAAGATGGCTACTTGCTAGGAGCTGACACAGCCGGCAGATCAATCATGCAACAGCTGATTGTTGGTTCACGCAATTCAATTGGAATCGCCATTGGTTTGACTTTGATCTCTTCTACTTGGGGGATTGCTTGGGGGCTAATTTCTGGGTACTTTGGTGGTTTTGTAGACTGGTGGATGCAGCGGGTTTATGACTTTATGATGATGTTGCCGATGACAATGATGATCATTGTTTTAGTAACAATAATTCATAATTATAATGCGGTTACCCTGACTTTGATTTTCTCATGTTTTTATTGGTTGGGTACCTCACGCTTGATTCGTTCGCGAACTTTAGCTGAAACTAAAAAAGACTATGTTGCCGCATCGATTACTTCGGGGACCGGTCCTTGGAAAATAATTTTTGGGGGAATCATGCCAAATATTTCATCTTTGATCGTGGTCGATACGACACTGTCATTTGCTGAAAATATTGGAGTTGAAACTGGGCTTTCTTATTTGGGATTTGGTTTGCCAACTAAGACACCTTCTTTGGGGACCTTGATTGCTAATGCTAATGATCCTAATAACATTACCCAATATTGGTGGACTTGGCTGCCAGCCGCTTTGGAGATTATTATTTTATGTCTGGCAATTAGTTACATCGGTCAAGTTTTCCGCCGGTCTGCGGACGCTTCGCAAAGACAAGCTGATCGTTAAGCCAAATAATTTTAAGGAGATGGTGCCAACCTGATTAATATTTTAAGTGGGAGTCAATAGTACTTAGATTTTTAATAGATCGAGGGGGAACATGGATGAAAGATAGTAAATTAAGAAAAGTTGCCGTTGCCGTAACAACTTTACTGGTAGCGGGAACCTTGGGGGCTTGTTCGGCAGGCAAATCATCAAGCTCAAGCAGCAGTAATACGCAGGTAAATTTGAAGACTGCCTATAATAATACTGGCAAAGTTGATCAGTCGGCTAATAAAAACAGCACTTTAAAAGTTGCTGAGCCAAATGATTCGCCATTCGAAGGCATTTCAGATCCAACATTATCTTCTAATCAAGAAGATTTTGATGTTTTTTCGCCAAGTGGTGCTGACAGTTTGTTTAATGTTGATAAAAATTACAAGATCATCAATGGTGGCTTGGCTAATTTGAAACTTGATCGAAAGGCTAAAACCGCGACAATCACGATCCGCAAGAATGCTAAGTGGTCAAACGGCATGCCTGTCACGGCTAAAGATGTTGAATATGCTTATGAAGTGATTGCTAATCCTAAAACTACTTCGCAGCAGTATTCATCAGACTTTAATGCAATCAAAGGCATGGCAGCTTACCATGCCGGCAAGGCTAAAACTATTTCTGGTTTCTCCTATCCAGATGGTCAAAGCGGCCGGGTAGCGGTGATCCATTTTTCAAGAATGTCTCCAAGCATGCAATACTCCGGCAATACCTTTATTTGGGGAACGGTTGAACCATATGAATACATTAAGAATGTTCCAATTGCCAAATTGGCTTCCTCATCTCAAGTTCGCAAAAATCCGATTTTTACTGGTCCATACAAACTTGATAAAGTCGTTGAAGGTGAGTCAACTTCGTGGTCGCCAAATAAATATTACTATGGTAAGAAGCCTCAGATTCAACATATTGTAATTAGCGTTGTTTCTTCCAGCAATATTGATAAAGCCATTCAATCTAAGAAATACGATTTTGTTATTCCTGGTGGCGTTTTACACGGAACGGATTACAAGACGCTTAAAAAGACAAAGGGTTATCAGATTGTTGGTCAACCAGCGCTGTCTTATGACTATTTTGGCTTTAATCTTGGTTACTATGACACTAAGACGCAAAAGAACGTCATGGATAAAAACAGCAAGATGGCCAATCCAAAACTGCGGCAAGCAATGATGTACGCATTGAATCTCGATCAGTTGAACAAGAAATTCGGTAATGGCATTGTATGGCGGGCCAATACTTTGATTCCACCAATTTTCTCGAAATATTATGACAAATCAGCTAAAGGCTTCCCACTGAATATTAAGAAGGCCAATAAACTGCTTGACGAAGCTGGATACAAGAAGAAAGGCAAATGGCGCGTTCAGCCAAACGGCAAGAAGTTAACGATTTACTTTGGAGTTATGCAGGGAACTTCGACTCAGGAGGCTGAGTATCAGGATTACTTGCAGCAATGGCATAAAATTGGGTTGCATGTTGTCTTTACGAACGGCAAACCAATGGAAATGAATAGTTTCTATGATACGCTGGAAAAACCTAAGCAGAATAAGATCGATGTTTTTGCAGCTGCTTGGGGCTTATCATCTGAACCGACGCCAACTGGAATATACGGTGAAGATGCCACCTTCAACATGGGTCATTTCGTTTCTAAGAAGAACACTAAGTTAATGAATGAAATGAACAGCAGCAAGGCTTGGAACACGGCTTATCGAGTAAAGGTCTTTAAGGAATGGCAGGAATACATGAATAAAGAAGCTGCTTATGCTCCTGGAAGCTTCAGCTATGATTGGGAACCTGTTAATAAACGGGTCAAAGGCTTTGATGTTAGTCCAGCAAATAATAATTTCTGGAGCAACTTGGCTTTTACCTCAAGTGATATGAAGTAAGTTTAATTTCAATTTCAAAATTGCTAAACCATAATCAAAATGGTTTAGCGATTTTTTTTCGTGGGAATTTTTAAATAGCTGGTTAAAAAATAAATAATTTTCTTCTATATCTTGTATACATTCAAACTCTAAACACAAGATATGTAAAAAAGCAAGCCTGTTTTTCTGATTGGAAACCAAGTATAATTATCACTTGGAAGAAATTTTTAATGCGGAAAGGGTCCTGAATGTGTTTTCTCGTTATGTAGATGTGTTAAGCAATTTGCCGGAATATTCAAAAAATGTTTTTCGGCGCAATTATTTTAGTTGGTTAATCCAACAATGTCGCGGTTGGGGCAAGTTTAGTTATGGCTTGCTACTGTTTAATTTGATCTTGCAGATTATTTCTTTAGTTCAGTCAGTTAGTGTAGCTCCGGTTCAATCAATTATTTCTTTTATCGGTGGGAATTTATCAGTTGCTTGTGTGATTGGAATTTCTAATCGTTCTGGAATTCAAGGCTGGGCTGGTGCCTTAAGTGCAATTTGTATTGCTTCAGTTGGCTTTGCAGCCGGTAATTATGCGACGGCTTGTGAACAAATTGGTTATTTGTTATTTTTAGATCTTTTTTGCATTTTAGATCCAAAATGGAATGATGACATTCAGGCTGAAAAATTTAACAGTGCAATTGAATGGCTGTATTATTTATTGTTTTTTGCTGGGGCGTGGCTAGTGATTTATTACTTGTTTAGTTTGACAAATGATCCGCGGGTCTTTTTGGATAGCTTGAACTTAGCAATGGCGATTACGGGTTCATTATTGGAGCTTAATCGCAAACGAGAACAATATTTTATTTGGACGATCAGTTCACTATTTACAATTGCGCTTTGGACGCAAACCATGCTGCAAGGGGATGGAAACTTTGCTTTAATTTTTAGTTACAGTGTCTTTTTCTTAAATGATATGTATGCTTTCTTCAGCACTCGTGGCTGGTTCCGAACAGCTTCCAAATAGAAAGGAACGATCCATTGATGGAGAAAAATTTAGCACCAATTAAAATTTTGTTTATTAGTATTTCTGGCAATACTCGTTCGTTTGCTCAAAAACTGGTTCAGCATTCTCAGACAGTGCACCAGGCTGATTCAACAGCCCGTTTAGTTGAAACAATAGAAATTGGTGGTGATGATCAGTTTATTGAAATGCAACAGCCATTTGCAGTATTAGTTCCGACATATTTAGGTGGCGGTAATGGAATCAACAATGGCAATCAGGAAATTATGACTAATGAAATGCGGGAAACATTGGCAGATAACGATAATTATCACTGGTGCTATGGTGTGATTGGCAGTGGCAACCGTAATTTCAATACTCAGTTTGGCTTAACAGCTAAGCAGTATGCAGTCCAATTTCAAATCCCAGTGATTGATTTCTACGAGATGCGTGGAACACAAGATGATGTTAAACGAATCTATCAAGAACTAAATGATTTTCAGTTACAATTTGAACAGAATTTAAGCGAACGGCATTAATAAATGTGTTTCGGTTAATAACATCAAATGGTCCCTAAAGTTAGCTTTTTAAGGTTAATTTTAGGGACCATTTGTTTGAAACTTAAATTTTTAGGCAAGTAATTATTTCTGGTCGACGGGATGGCCGCCAAAACTATTTCGCAAAGCTGCCACAACTTTTCCATTCAACGTATCTTTTTCTTCTGAACGATAGCGCATCATCAAGGCATTGCCGATAACAGGAGCCGGGACATGTAACTTGATGGCTTCTTCAGCAGTCCAGGCGCCTTCACCAGAAGAATGCATAATGCCTTTGAGATGGCTTAATTTAGGATCTTGCGCGAATTCCTGCTCCGCCAATTCCATTAACCAGCCACGAATAACAGAACCGTGTTCCCAAACGCGGGCAACTGCCTGGTAATCATAGTCAAAAGGTGATTTTTGCAAGATTTCAAAGCCTTCGCCAATTGCCTGCATCATCCCGTATTCAATTCCGTTGTGGATCATTTTCAAATAGTGACCAGATCCAGCAGGACCAGTATACAGATAGCCCTCAGGAGCGGCAATCTTTTGGAACAGCGGTTCAACCTGCTGAAAAATTTCAGCTTCGCCACCGATCATGAAGTTGCCATTTTTTCGTGCCCCAGCCATTCCTCCCGAGGTGCCGACATCAAGAAAGTGGATCTTCTTGGTTGCTAATTGAGCGGCATGCTTAATAGAATCCTGGTAGTAAGAATTACCACCATCGATCACAATGTCGCCGGCAACTAGTAAAGCTTCCAGCTGCTTGAAAGTGCTATTGGTTGGCTCACCAGCTGGCAGCATCGACCAAATTAGCCGTGGGGAGGCTAAGCTGGCAACCAGACTTTTTAAACTAGAAACTACCGTAATTCCTTCGGCTTTAGCTGCATTCCGAGCTGTTAGAGCCAAATCAAAGGCTGTAACCTTGATTCCTTGCTCTTGCATGTTTTGAACTAAATTTTTGCCCATTTTTCCTAGACCAATCATTCCAAGTTCCATAAAGTTATCAATCCTTTCTTGGTGTTTGATGTTTTAACTGGAATGCTGTCAGTGCAGCAAAGTTTTGGTCTAGCGCTGGCAGCAAATCAGTGTAAATTGCAAATAGTTCTTGATAAATTTGAACATTTTGGGGATTAGGCTGATAAGAGCGGCTTTTACTCTGCAATGGATTTAAATCAAGCTGAATGTTTAGTGCCTGCAAGCTTAAGATAATTGCCCCCAAACAGGAAGCTTCAATCTGACGTGGGACAATGATTGGAAGATTGAAAATATCCGCGAGCAGTTGGCACCAGAATTCTGAACGAGCAAAACCTCCGGCAGCAATGATTCTTTGCGGCCGCCCATTTAATTGGCTAACAGCCTGTAAAACGAGTCGTAAATTATAACCGATCCCTTCGATAACGGCGCGAGCTAAATCATTTTTAGCATGAGTTGGATTTAAACCATAAAAACAGCCGCGAGCAGCTGGATTCCAAAGTGGGGCTCGCTCACCAGTCAGATATGGAAAAAACAGTAAACCATTGGATCCAGCAGGAGCAGTTTGAATAATGTTTAGTAACTGTTCAATCGGATCGCGACCAGCTTGTTTAGCAGCAGCAGCTTCGGTTGAAAAAAATTTTTCAAGCAGCCACTGCAAAATGATGCCACCGCTATTAACGGGGCCGCCAAGTAGCCACTGATTTTTGGTAACTGCATAACAAAATAAACTTTGTTGGGGATCGAAGACCGGTCGATTACTAATTGTTCGAATAGCAGCTGACGTTCCAATTGTTAATGCTAAATCAGAGCTTCGATTTGCACCAACGCCAAGATTGGCTGCAGCACCATCGAAGGGGCCTTGAATAATTGAAATGTCTAGTTGCAGTTGCCAATTAATTGATTTCGTCCAGCTAGTGGGATGGCTATGGAAGATTGATTGGCTATCAACAATTGGCGGTAGTTGTTGTTCAGTAATGCCTGCAAGTTTAAGGGCAGTTGGATCCCAGCATTGGCGGCGGATATCAAATAGACCAGTGCAGCTCGCCGTCGAAATATCCATTTGCCAAGCAGCAAATAACTGGTAGATAACAAATTCTTTGATCCCACAAAAGTATCTGGCCTGCTCAAAGAGCTGCAAGTGTTCCTGGCGCAACCAGCAGATTTTGCCTAACAGTGACATTGGATGCAACGGTGTCCCAGTATGTTGATATAAGTTCTGAGCTTGCGGATCGACTTGTAAAGCAGCCGTAACTTGAGCTGGTCGGGTATCAGCCCAAGTCAGCAAAGCAGTCAGCGGCTGGAATTGATCATTGAGGGCTAGTAAGCTTTGATTGGCACTGGAAAAGCTCAAACTGATCGGTTTTAAATGTAATTCGTCAGCTTTTTGCAGGAGCTTTTGTAAAACTTTTTTGGTTGAATTTAAAATTTTCATTGGATCTTCAGTCGCAGCTCCCGCAGCAGTTTGCCGTAAGAAGCATTTTTGACTGGTCTGAGCGCGGCATTGTCCGACAGCATCATACATTAGGCCTTTGATGCTTGTAGTACCAAGATCGACTCCGATAAATGCGTCCATGGTTAATCCCCGCTTTCAAATCGTAATGAAAATAATTATCATTTTTTAATAATTATAAATGACAATTATTTTCATTTATATTATAATAGCCTTAGGAACATAATGCAAAGGAAAATAAAAAATATGGAAGCTAAAATTACCCAACGAATTAAACAAATTTATCCACAGCTTGGCAGCAGCAGTCAAAAAATTGCTGACTACTTATTGAAAGAAGAACTGCCGGCCTCCATGACGCTAGCTGAAATTGCTCAAGCTTGTCAGGTTTCGTTAGCAACAGTTTCGCGTTTTGCTCGGAGTTTAGGCTTTAAAAATTTTTCACAGTTAAAGTGGGCACTGCTTCATCAGTTGACGCAAAATGAAAGTACCAATGAGCGAGTAACGCAAGCTGATAATTCCTTAAAGGTGGCAGGGAAAGTTTTAGCGGCGAATATGACGACTCTCAAAGAAACTTTTGCTTTGCTTAATGAAGTAGATTTGACGCAAGCGGTCAAATTAATTTGTTCAGCTGAGCGGTTAGCTTTTTTTGGACTTGGCGGTTCCAATATTGTTGCTGAAGATGCCTATCATAAGTTTTTACGTGTCCCATTAACCGTTTTGTATAGTAGTGAATATCATTTGGCGCTTCTCCAGGCTTCACGGCTGACAGCTAAGGATTGTGCCATTTTAATTTCGCATACCGGTAATAATCAAGATATTTTGCTGCTGGCCAAAGTTCTTCGCCAAAATCAAGTACCGGCAATCGTGATCACCAGCGATCCAGAATCGCCATTAGTTCGGCTTGGAACGATTTGTTTCTATTCGATTTCGGGCAATCTTCATTTTCAGTCACAAGCTTTTATTTCGATGACTTCACAGTTGGCTTTGACGGATTGTTTGTATTTATTAACAGCCCGTTCATTTGGCACCGCCGCGACGGTTATTTATGATCATCAGCAAGCAATTGTTGATTTGCGTCATCATTTTAAAAATTAAACAGCCAGTAATCAATGTCCTGATTACTGGCTGTTAGTTAGCGGAAAAAATTAACTTGTAAGTAACTCCGTTGAGAGGACGCTATGTTTTTAGCACTGAGAGGAGTTTAACACTTTGGGTGTTTCCAATTATTCAGCTTTCGAAATAACTTCCCCTAAATCACCGTCTACGTCAAAATCGTGTTCCATAAATTCTTGATTATCAACTGGCAGATGCTGTTCGAGGGTATCAAAGACTTGTTTGAATAATTTAGCTTGTTTGATCTGAAAATCAAGGATATGTCCGCCAATTGAAAGGTCATCAGCAATAAAATGGTTATGATAGCCGGCAACTGCAGCTCCATGGAATAATTCCGGTGAATAGTAACTTAACAATGTTCCTTGAACATCATGGGCTTCAAAGATGCTTTGCTTTTTAGCTGTGGCAGCTAAGGTATCAAATGGTCGTTCAGATTTGACAACAGCCCGCGTTTTTATGTAACTAAATGTTCCTTTAGCTAGAATTGAAAAGAAAGTGTTGCTATTTGGACGATTATTCAGCCCAGCAGCCGCAAATTTAGTTGAGTCAGCTCCAGTCAGTTGACCAATACTTTGATAAGCTGAAAAATGCGCATTGGCAAATGGCAGGGTAAAATCTTCCTTGAGCAAGTTAGCATGACCGAAACTATCGAATTGATATGGTTTGCCCTCAATAATGACAACTTCACCGTTTAATCCCTCTCCGGTCCCGATGCCAGTGTCACCATGCTCCATTAATTCTTTTAAAGTAATTGTCCCCGCTAACAGTCCTGGGACTAGCAGCGCTAAAGTTCCATGCTGGTATAAAACATTGGTCTTTTTCATTGATTTAATGCTCCCTTTATCTTTTTAAATTGATCATTGATGTAGTTTTAAGTGAATTTTTGTTGCTTAATTTATTTTAATTCCTCGTTAAAAATCATAACATATTTTAGCTGAGTGATTAATTTTCTCGCTTTAAAATTTATCGAATAAATAACAGCTGATCTCATGGTCATTGACCAGCCCAGCAGCTTGCATAAAAGAATAGATAATTACAGGTCCAACAAATTTAAAGCCATCTTTTTTCATTTGTTGACTAATTTGCTTAGCTAAAGAATCAATTTTCGGCAACTTTTGACTGTTAGTTAAATGATGCTTGATCGGCTGTCCCGCAACAAAATTCCAAAAATAGTCAGCTAACGTGTGGTTTTGCTGAGTCAAGGCAACAGCAGCCTGAGCATTGTTAATAATTGCCTGAAGCTTTAGTCGATTGCGGATCAAGTGGGGATTTTGCATTATTTCAGGCAGTTTAGCCGAAAAAGATTGAATTTGATAAAAATCAAAATTGACGAAGACTTGCTGGAAGGCTGCTCGCTTATTTAGGACTGTTTGCCAGCTAAGTCCAGCTTGCATAATTTCTAGCGAGAGCAATTCGAATAGTTTTTGATCATTATAACAAGGACGCCCCCATTCATTATCATGATACTGTTGCAGTAGCAGATTACCATTTTGAGCCCAAGAGCAACGTTTTAAATTCACCGTTTGCATTTTAATTTCCTCGCTTGTTTTATTGTCCATGAAGCTTTCCGCGAATAACATGGTCGGCATGAGCTAACCCTTCATCAATAATGTCGATAATATGCGGATCATCCAAATGGTAAAAATTTGCTTTGCCTTGACGTTGGGCTACGACTAGTTGATGCTGGCGCAAGATCGCTAATTGATGAGAGACGGCCGACTGTTCTAATTGCAGAGAGTTTGCTAACTGATTGACATTTAAAGAACTTTTTTCCAATAATTTGAGCATTTTTAACCGAACCGGATTGCTGAGTAATTTGAAAATCTGTTCCGCTTCGGCTAATTGTTCTTGCTCTGTTGCCTGAGCGGGAAAAATTTTTTTGGCTGACATTTTGACCTCCCGATTAAAGAAAAGCTATCAAATGACTGATTAAGCCACTATCCCAGAAAACATAGCAGCCAACTACAATATAGCAGATTTTCATTAATTTTTCTCCAAATTGATGAATCATCAGTATTATGAATGATGATTTAGCGAGCAATTTAATTAAAAGTACCACTAAGTCAGCTAATAAACAGAGCAAAATTAACGCAGTTATAAATTGATTAAAAGTTTTGCCAACTAAAACCGGCAAAAAAATTGATAAATTGCAACCAGAACAGACTGATAAATAAGTTATTAAGGTACTGAGAACTGGCGACTTTTGGTGATGAATTCCGTTGTCATCGTCATCAGTTCGTAATGCTAAGTAAATTGGCAAGACGCCTAGGCAGTCAAGCAGCCACAGTGGGAAAAAATTTGTTAGCAGCTCGCCGAGAAAGTAGCTGAGAGATAATAAAATGAGGGTCCCTAGGCTGTAGCCGAGCATAACTGCTCCCGTTCGATATTTAGTTAA
>NZ_AHYZ01000090.1 GCF_000255495.1 Liquorilactobacillus vini DSM 20605 | reverse complement strand
TACTTTTCCACTGATATAGCTGACCAGATTAGCTAATAGTTGTGTTAGAGCTTCAATTAGCGTGACATCAGTCAAATCACGGTTAAGTTCAAAGAATAAGTCACCCATCGAATGGTAATCAATTGACTCTCGTTGTTGCCAAGCTAGGATATCATAAGCCATCACTACCAGCGCAAAATGTGCACAAAAGCCATCGTAACTTTGAATTTG
>NZ_AHYZ01000091.1 GCF_000255495.1 Liquorilactobacillus vini DSM 20605 | reverse complement strand
TTTATCTAAATAGCTTTTTAATGTATTGCACTGTGCGCGGAGAAATATTAAAAGCTTCAGCGGCTTCCTTCACAGTATGAGAGTTAGAATATTCAAAGATAGCCATATTCCGGCTATCTTTTTTTCTTTTGGGTCTACCCTCCTTATAGTTGGGATTGTGTTGCCTTGCAAATATTTTAACGGCTTGCGTACGCTCAATAATCATATCACGCTCCATCTCCGCAACCGATAGCAAAGTTCGCAAGATGTGTACAAAATGTTCATTGCTTGTCTACCGGAGAATCGTGCGTTAAAAAGCGGGATCGAAACTGCAAAGGTTCAACTTTTTACGCGAGAACAAGCGCTTCAGGTGCCCTTATCGCTACAACGCAATTTGCCGGCCGACATTGAGATGGCATTTGACGCACATACGGCTAGTCACTGGATGACAAAGTTTGATTGAGTTTAAAAAGATAATACTTTGATAGCCAAGTAAAGGGCATGGCAACAGAAAAGAGTTTATTTCCCAGTGATGAACACGGAAATAAACTCTTTTTGATTTGACCGATGACTGGTTACTTTAATAGAAGGAAGGCTTATCGCCTTGGGTGTTAGGTTGGTCAACGCCAAGTGAAGCACCGATGTGTTTGCTTGGATCGTTAATCAGCTTGACGACGAAGTCAGCGATGCTGCGCCGAGAGACTTCTGTGCCCTTAAATGGCTCGCCTTTTTCCGTTAATTCATAACTGACAATGTTTTTATTGGAAAGCCAAGCTGGCCGAATGATCGTATATTTTAAGTCAGAATTTTCAATGACTTTGGCGGCTACGGCGTAGGTTTCAAGATAACCACCATCAAGCATTTTATGATTCCACTTGCCAAAAGCGCCGGGGACTTCATCGTAAATTCCCAACGTCGAAATCCAAATCAATCGACTCACACCTGCAGCATCCATCGCTTTCACGACGGATTTTGCCTGATCTTCAATTCCCTTGTTGCCAAGGTTGGCATAGACAACGTCAATGCCAGCAAGCGCCTTGGTCAACTTGGCGGTGTCGGTGACATCCCCGTCAATCACCGTCTCCCGTTGCGGATTGACGTCTTGCAGCCGCCCGGCATTGCGTAGAAACAAACTCAGGTGATGATCGGTTTCTTTCAGCAACTGATGCCGCGCTAACGTTGCAATTTGCCCGTGTGCGCCTAAGATCATGATATTTGCCATTTGAATCTTCCTTTCTTGTTCCCAATACAGTTTTATTGTAACACCGGTATTTGTGGGCGGAACGATCAAAAAAGCCCGCGAAGAAATTCGCGGGCTTCCTTCTGGTCAAGTGCTGTCCGGTGTTGTTGGCCCGGGCATATGGTTTATCTTGTCATCAAAGCAATTAACGAAACTTCGACAGAGGGTGAGCTTTGCCGAAACATTGGGGAATGATAAACCCCTGTGACCAGAAGTGATGCTATTTTGCGCTGTTCGTTGCTTGATCCTGAATTTTTTCAAGTTGCTGGTATTGGCTGGTCATCCAAGTCCGATAGTTTTTGCCTTTAGGTAATGTCTCGGTCACTTTCAAAACCGGCACATTATTTTGTTCAGCTAATTTGACGAGTTGATTGACAGTCTTTGAGCTTGCTTGGATGTTATTGACAAAGAAGGCAATTTTCTTTTCCTTAATATCGGTTTCGATACCATGGATATCTTTTGCGCTGTAGTCTGTGCCGTCTTCGGTTGACTTCGAGAAGTGATCGTCATTGACTTTGTAGCCCAGATAATCGAGCGCGTACCCAAAGACAGGTTCGGAGACATCAACGAGTTGGCCATTTACTTTCGACTTCAACTTGTTGATCAAAGTATTGAGATCGTCCAGTGAAGCGATGTATTTTTTTGCATTCGCCTTGAAGGTCGCTTTGTCGGCTGGATCTTTCTTGGCAAACTTATCAGCTAAGGTATTGGCCAGTTTTGGCATGGTTCGCGGATCGTACCAGATATGTTCGTTGTCTCCTTCCTTTTTAATCTTAACAAGAATTTAGCGGCTATGTTCGTTTTTAAGGACCTTATTTCTCGTTTCTAGCGGTTTTAAGACTGTTTATATATATTTATACCAAAGGAAAAATAAGAACCCCTCAGTGAGCTTTTAGAGGGCTAGATGACGAAACATGGACGATTAATAATATCTTCTTGTCTTTTTTGCAAAATATAAGTATATAAGGAATCATACAAATTCTTTTTAATCTCGTCAGGTTCATTGACAGAAGCTTCAAGCAATTCTTGAATATCAATTTGCCAAGGATCAGCAAGCATTTCATCAATTGGTTTTAATACTTTCTTTTCGTCAATCTTAATGACTCCTAACATCAAAATAATGCTTTCAGTTTAAATTCACAGATCTTACAACACCGTTATTCAAAATTTGTTACCAAGCTTATAAAAATTCTCTGCACAAAGCAATTAAAAAATTTTGGCTTAAAACAGCGTAATCTGCAACACTTTTTAAATATTTAAAACATAACAATCTTAGTTAGGTGCAAACATAAATTGAATTAAAAATACAGTCAATTCAACAACGGCAAAAACTGATTTCATGGTTATCAGCAGACCGAGTAAAACGAGGTCAATGCGCAGTTATACCCTTGACGCTTGTCAAGGGTAGATTTAATCCCCATTTTGATGGGGTTTATTTGTATTAGAAGGCTAACGCCAACTATCAAAAACCTAGAGTTAAATCTTAAGATTAATCAATCACATTACGAAGGATCCAATGACTATAAGCAAGACGAGTACCGGGAGTTATTACTTCAACTGTTTTTGTTCATTATAGAAATTACGGTAAGCTAAATAGCACGCAATGATTGACCCCAAACTAGTCGCTGATAAGAGCATGAACGTGACCATAATTTGATACTTAATGGCCCGTACTGGATCGACCCCCGCAAAGATCAAACCGGACATCATCCCTGGCAGGCTGACTAGACCCACAGTCTTTGCCGAATCAATGGTTGGTGACATCCCCGTACGAATCGCCTCACGCACGATGGCAATCGAAGCATCAAGTAGACCAGCCCCTAACGCCAACCGTTCAAGCACACCTTGCCGCTGGTCATGAAACTGACTATTGAGGCTGCGATAAGCCAGCCCAATTGCGACCATTGAATTCGACGCAATCATACCAGAAATGGGAATCATTTGCGATGGCACAAACTTAATCGCACCAGATAGCACGAGGACGCCGAGTGTTACCCCCGTACTAACAAAAATGGCTAATAACGAAATGGCTAATGCATGGTCAATCCCCGGCCCCCGTTTTTTCGCATTCCAAGCCGCATTGAAGATAATGAAGCCCATCATCGCCAGCGTTAGCCACAAATTGTTGACTCGGAAAATATACTTTAACAAGTAACCCACGATAAATAGTTGTACAACAGCCCGCACGACACCAATGACGATGTCCCTATCCAAGCCAAGTTTCTGCCACAAACTAATTCCTAACGCGACGAGCACTAACATTGCCGCCAAAAATAGCGACGTATTATTAACTGCTAAATTCATGCGTGTACCTCCAATCTGCCAGCAACCACTTTCGCTAATTGATCTGCCGCATCAATCTCTGTCGCGTCATGAGTAATCATGATCGTTGTCACGTGATCCTGCTCATTTAACTGTCGTAACCAGGCGTGCACGATTTGCTTATTATTTTCATCCAAACCAGCTGTCACCTCATCTAATAACAACACTTTTGGTAAGAATAAGATGTTGCGAATCAGCGCGACCCGCTGCCGTTCACCACCGGAAAGCTCGATAATCGGCTGATGCAGGGTTCGTTCGGACAGCCCAACATTATTTAACGCCGTTACCACTCGTTGCGTATCCATGACTTGCTTACGAATTTGGTACGGGAAAGCTAAGTTATCTGCCACCGTCTCACCAAATAACGTCGGTTGTTGGAAACAATATGAGACTTGCCGCCGATACATGATTGGGTCATAACTTTCAATCGGCTGCCCATCAAAAATCAAGGTCCCACTTGTTTTAGAAATCATGGCCGCAATGATCCGTAATAACGTACTTTTCCCACCACCGGATGGTCCCGTCAATGTAATATGAGCCCCAGCTGGAATCTGCCAATCAACATCATGTAAAATATGTTGATCAGCGATTTGATAATTAACTTTTTCTAAACTAATCAATGAATTCATATGCCACCCCCGATTACTAATTTATAATCATTATAATCTGACTGTTAGGCTATGCGTGATAAAATTTCGTTTTCTTCCTCCAAAATAGCGAGGCGCTTCTCTAGTTGCTTGACATCTTTTAACGTCTTTGACTGACCCTTGATCATGATTGGGGTAGCTTGTTTAACCCAAATAGCAATAGAATCTTTCGACGGAACAAATTCTTCTGCTAATGATTTAAGTGAACGGCCTTCTTGGTGAAGTTTAACCAATGAATCTTTGAAATCTTGTGAATAACGAATTGGCATAAAAATACTCCTATACTTTCATTTTACGGACTGAATAAAATAGTCCATTTTTTTAGTATAAGAGCATATTTGTTTGATGTATTAATACACGAACCTGTGTAGCCATTGGCAAAGCCATATGAATCATACCTGAGTCAAAGTGTTCCGTATAACTACGGAGGAGTTCTAATTGAACTTTTAATTTATCATTATTTTCCTTGATCGATCGTTTTTGTCTAGACATACGTTTTCTCCTATATAGGGAGTATTATATCATTTTATAAAGAAAACAACCCCCATTATCTAACCGGTAGATAATGGGGGCTTTTTTAATAGGTTTTCACAGGGGCGATTTGGAACATGCCCCCTTAAAATATTGTTTATATGGATAAGCGCTTGCGTACGTGGATGGCGTACGTTATAATTTACTATAGAGGTGAGCGAAATGGAAAACTATACGCCAACTAAAGCACGACAAAATCTTTACCAGATTTTGAAAGATATTAACCAGCAAAAAAAGCCGGTTACAATCACGCCAGCTAATGGGGACGAGGACCAGGCAGCAATTATTATTTCTAAAAAAGACTGGGATTCAATCACTGAAACCTTATACTTGGAAAATACCGGAACATTGGCTAAAATCCGTGAACGTGAAGATGATGATAGTGGTTTTACTAACGTTGATGACCTTGACTGGGATAATCTATGAGTAGTTATCAAGTTGAAATCAAGAATTCTGCTAAAAGTGATCTGAAAAAATTAAAGAAATCGAACCTAAAAACGCAGTTTTTAAAAACAGTCGCTATTCTAAAAGAGGATCCTTACCAGCCGACACAATCATTTGAAAAGTTACAGCCAGCTAGTCGCGGATTATATTCAAGACGACTAAATGCGCAACACCGGGTAGTTTATCGTGTAGATGAAGCATTAAAAAGGGTCTATATTTATGCAGCATGGAGCCATTACGAATAATTAAAAAATCTGCTCTAATAGTAAATTTGAGGGTCTATAAGTCCCAAATAACCCCTCGAAAACATTGAAAAAATACCCCCTAATATCTATAATATAGATGTTAGGGGGTATTTGTCATTATATACTAAAAATAACTTCTTTATTCGCCATTTTTTAGATACCTCTTAGAACGATTTTGCCCAGGAAATAAACGATCATGCGACCCCACTCGAACTCCGATTAAGACTAGTTTATCTTTATCAATCGTATAAACCACCAGAACATCGTTAGTCTCGCTTGGTTTTTTGTTTTTCGGGGTGTCTCGCAAATGAAATTCATTGTATCCGCTCATTCGCCGATTAAGCTCATGATCTTCAAATTCTGGTGGTAATTGTTGTTGCTCAAGCAATAGATCAATGGCTTCTCGAACTTCATCAATAATAGATTTGTCTAAACTGGCTAAACGCTTTAGGTCAGCATTAAAGGTTGCACGCGGTTTAAATCTTAGTTTTTTTTTCATGCTTTAAACTGACCCCAATAATCATCATTTGATTCTACAATTTCATCATCAGGTAAAACATGTCGTTTAATTAATTGATCACGCGCAATTGCATATTCCAACGAGCCTTCTTTAGCTTTTAGTGCTCGTTCTAGCCAGTCCATTTTTTCTTGCGAGACAATGGCCACTGCTCGACTATTTGAACGGGCAATATAAACCGTTTCATCTTCGTCATTAACTTGATCTAAATATTTTTTTAGGTTAGCGCGAAAATCGCTCTGTGTTAATGCTAATGTCATATTTACCACCCTTTCTTTGTACTTAATATTGTACTTTAATTTGTACTAAAAATCAAAAAATAGTTTAAAGGAGAATAAAACTATGCAACAGGTTGTCTTACCAATCAAAGATTCGAATGTTCTTAAAGAGGTACAAGATACCTTACTCAATAATTTCAAAGCTGGTCAGCGTAACTATACAATTTTTCAGGTTGGGAAAGCTACGCTACTAAGAGTCAGTGACGTTATGTGCCTAAAACAAGCAGATATCTTTAATTCGGACGGCTCCATTAAACAAAATGCATTCATTCACGACCGAAAAACCGGCAAGCCTAATACCTTGTACCTTAAACCAGTTCAAACAGAGCTTTTATTGTATCGTCAATGGCTGCTTGATCATAAACTAGAATCTGAATGGCTCTTTCCTTCGATTCAACACCCAGAACGACATATCACAGAAAAACAGTTCTATAAAATCATGAGCAAGGTTGGCGAGCTGTTAGGAATTAATTATCTAGGTACTCATACTATGCGCAAAACCGGGGCTTATCGGGTTTACACGCAATCCAATTACAATATTGGCTTAGTTATGCACTTATTAAATCATTCTAGTGAAGCCATGACTTTAGCTTATTTAGGCTTAGATCAAGCGAGTACTGAAACTATGCTTGATCAAATTGATTTTGGCTAAATGGGTGTGATTTTAGTTGTCGCTTATAGCGACTTCTGATACAGATTTTTGGTTTTAGCACAACGTCATTTTAGATGACGTGTAAGTGCGCATTGACCTCGTTTCACTCGTCCTGCTGATAACCATACAATCGATTTTTGCAGTTGTTGAATTGACTGTATTTTTAATTCAATTTATGTTTGCACCTAACTAGGATTGTTATGTTTTAAATATTTAAAAAGTGTTGCAGATTACGCTGTTTTAAGCCAAAATTTTTTAATTGCTTTGTGCAGATAATCTTTATAAGCTTGGTAACAAATTTTGAATAACGGTGCTGTAAGATCTGTGAATTTAAACTGAAAGCATTATTTTGATGTTAGGAGTCATTAAGATTGACGAAAAGAAAGTATTAAAACCAATTGATGAAATGCTTGCTGATCCTTGGCAAGTTGATATTCAAGAATTGTTTGAAGCATCTGTCAATGAACCTGACGAGATTAAAAAGAATTTGTATGATTCCTTATACACTTATATTTTGCAAAAAAGACAAGAAAATATTATTAATCGTCCTGGTTTCGTCATTTAGCCCTCTAAAAGCTCACTGAGGGCTTTTTATTTTTGTTTTGATATAAATAATATATAAATAGTCTTAAAGTCCCTAGAAACGAAAAATAAGGCCCTAAAAAACGAACATAGCAGCTAAATTCTTGTTAAGATTCAAAAAAAACTAACTATTTGCTGTCAATGGTAGCGGACGAGCGTAGCGTGGGAGCATAAGGAATTGACAGCTCTAAACCAGTCTTAACACTGAATTGGCGAAAGCCAAAGTTTCTATAAAACTTTGCTTTCCTGCCTAACGGCGAGTGAAAAAGCGGTCAAGCTGGCTCAGCTTGGACGGGGTTCGGGGCGTCAGCGCCCGAATTAATGTGGCTTGCCACTCCTTTGCAGGCAACGAACGAAGTGAGGCGCAAAGAGCGTAGCGAATGAAGTTTAATGTGAGCCTGTTTTTGGGCTCACTCCTTTGTATTTTTGTTTTAGATTTTGATCTTGTACACTGGTGCCTCTTTTAAACCTCTTTTATAAACCTCTTTTAAACCTCTTTTAGACCCCCTTTTAGCCTTACTCTCCCAGGGGATACAGGAGTTTATAGATAGAGTTTTGTCTGTTTATAGATAGAGTTTTGTCTGTTTATAGATAGAGTTTTGTCTGTTTATAGATAGAGTTTTGTCTGTTTATAGATAGAGTTTTGTAGTATTATATATTCATAAAACCATATTCATTAAAAGAGGTGCTTCATTTGAGTAATGAAATTGTTAAATATGATCCTGAATTAAATACAATCCCACTTCGAAAATTCACTCCTGTTGAAATGAATTTATTCTTCTCAATAGTTTCTAGAATGCGTGACAAGGGTGACGAAACTGTAAGGTTTTCATTTGATCAATTAAAAGAATTAAGTGCATATAAACCTACAGCAAATAACCGATTTATTGACGATATTGAAAGTACTTATCAAAAAATTTTAGGCTTACGCTTTGGAAGACGTAGTAAAGATGGGCTGCATCGTGAATTTTTTGTTATGTTTACCGAATTTGAGATAAACGGCCATGCTGATGATCCTTATGTTGATATTAAAATTTACCCCAAAGCTATAAAATTATTAAATGAGCTGGAAAGTTGGGTTCGTTATGCTTTATCAGAATTCAGAGATTTAAAAAGTAGCTACGCAAAAACCATGTTTCGGTTACTAAAACAATTTAGAACTACTGGGTACGCTTACTTTTCAGTTGCAGACTTTAACGAGCTATTAGATGTCCCTAAAAGCTATAAAAGTAGTAATATAAATCAATCCGTTTTAAAACCCATCAAAGAGGAACTTACGCCTCTTTTTAGAGGCCTAACGGTTAGAAAAAAATATGGTAAAGGCCGCGGGAAACCAGTGATTGGGTATTCTTTTACTTGGAAGCCTGAAAAGAAAGACGCTAACGACTTCTCACAAGGTCAATTTCAAGATGAACGTCAAAAACTCTTTAACATTCAGCATAATGGTGAATTAACAGAACAGGAAAAATGGCGCGCCATTGACAAGGTTAAGGGGCTAACTTTAGGCTCTACTGAGAAACAAGCATTGGCTGATAAACAGGCCGAGCACGATAAAAAAATAAGAGATCAAGCACGAAAAGAAGTACTTGCTGAACTCCGAAAGGGGTTTGGAAATCATGCCTAAAACTATTAGAGAACTTGCTGATGAGTTTGGTGTATCAAAACAAGCCATTAGGGAAAAACTAGATGCAAACTTGAGTTGTTGTTAATCCGGGATATTTGCTGTTAAAGCAACATTCATTGGTGGCAACAACCAGAACCAAATCAATTATAGTTTAGCTTGAAGATTGATACCTAGTTTAAAAAACGACAAGAACGACAACCAAGTTTAAGCTTTGCTTGTCGATTGGTGTTCTTGTCGTTTTTAACTTATAATTTAAGGCGGATTAATTAGGTGGTGAAACTATTGGGCAAGACTATTCGACAACTTTCAGAAGAATTGAAATTATCAAAACAAGGTATTAATCAACGTATTAATAGTATTAATGGTTTTCGAAGCAAACACACTTACAAAGTTAAAAACCATCTAGAAATAGACAACCAAGGCGTTAAAATGCTTGCTAACTTTGACAAGCAAAAACGCCAAGAACGACAACCAAATCAGCAAGATAAAAACGCCAAGAACGACAAGATTGATCACATATTGCTGAAACAACTTGATGTTAAAGATCAACAAATTGCAAATTTACAACAAGCCTTAGACCAGCAACAAAAATTACAGATAGCAACGGTAACAGAAAACCATCGATTAAAAGAGCACATTCGGAAATTGAGTGGATTGCTTGAACCTTCTAGTGCAACTCAACAGCAACAATCAAACGACAAGGACGATACCTTGTCGAATAGTATTAATGCCATTCATGACAATGCTGAAAACGACAAGCAAGATCAAAGTCATATTGTCGATGAAAAGAAAAAAAGAATACATAAAAATAAAGTCAATAAGAGTTGGTGGCATTTTTGGTAAAAATTAAAGGGCGGATTAGAATGGAAATAGAACCTAAGATAATGTCTCAAGTCAAAAGTATTTTAGGAGAGTTTGGAAACAAGTATTTAACTAGTAAGGGTTCTCTGAAACGAAATAATGTAATTAATGACTTGGATAAATTTGACCGTGAATTGATGACAAAGCTATTTAAAGATCCTTTAATACATAAAAATTATGTAGAAAAAATTGCTGACACTGAAGTATTTAGACTCAATCAATTTATTGAAATGTTTGAATATAAAGAATTTTGGGAAAAATATAAAGCAGGAGGATTACAATGCTGAAAACTTATTCTTTAACAAAAGATACATTATTAGTTTCGTCAGAATCAAATATCAAAAATTCTTCTGTTGTTTATGTTTATGGTGACGAACGAGAATATATCGAATCTTTTGAACATAAATATGACTTTAAAATAGGCAATATACTAACGTTTGATGATCGAGTTGCATATGACACGATGATAGATCGGAACGATGAAAAAAGTTTGCTCGTAAGTTTTCTGTTTCCCGAGATACATGAAGGTGGGCATCTAGATAATCTGACGACATCTGTTGTTTTCTTGGTGA
>NZ_AHYZ01000092.1 GCF_000255495.1 Liquorilactobacillus vini DSM 20605 | reverse complement strand
CTAATTAATGTTTTTTTCGAAAAAAATATCAAAGCTATTAGATTAGCCTTGATATTAAATTTAACGTTTATAAAATTAAATTTTTTACCGTAAAATATCGATCAAATTCTTATTGGCAGCTTGTTTAGCTGGCAAGATACCAAAAACAATGCCCACAAAAGCTGAGACTCCAAAAGCAAGTAAGAAAGAGTTAAGCGTCAAAATTGCTTTGAACGGCAAGGCCAGCGAAATTAGCTTGGCAAGCAACCCGCCTAAAGCAAAGCCGAGTAAACCACCACTGACCGTTAGCATAACTGCCTCTAAGAGAAATTGGAGCAAAATTGAATTTGGTTGGGCTCCGACTGCTAAGCGAATACCAATCTCTTGGGTTCGTTCTGAAACTGAAGTATACATCATATTCATGACACCAATGCCAGCAATAAATAGTGAAATTCCAGCGATGGCACTGATAAAGATTGTCAACTCGTCGATAACTTTTGAAATGCTCTTTAATAACTTGCCCAGATCAAAATATTCATAATGGCCATTTTTGTGCTGAGTTCCATTTTTCTTGAGAAATTTAACAATTTGCTTAGTTTCTTTTGAGACATTGACTCCTTGATTAAAAGTTAATTTCAAAGTATTGCCGCTATTGGCCGATAAATTTTGATAAAAAACCTTCTTTGGCAACAAGAAATTTGTTTGGTAGCGGCTGACATTTGAAGTATAGACACCAATGACTCGATAATCAACGTGTTTAATTTCAACTGAAGTACCAATCGCATTTGCTGGATCATGATATTGCTTTTTGGCCGTTTTTCGATTGATCAAGGCAACTGGACTGGCAACCGCTAGATCATATTGGTTGAGTTGGTGGCCAGCAATTAGCTTGATTCCAGTGACTGGCTTTTGCAAAAGAGTTACTGAAATATTTTTGGGCTGACTGCCAATCTGAGCACTCGTGGTAATTTTCGAAATTGGATTTAAGACCTTGACTTGTGCTAAACTGCTGAAGTTTCCCTTGATTTGCTCAACATCATTTTGAGCAAACCCCATCTTATTAGAACCGTTATTACTATAATAATTAATTTTAGTCGTTTGTTTACCGGTACTGGTAGCTTGCAACTCATTTAACAGTTTAGCCTTGACACCATTTCCTAAAGAAATAATGGTGATAACCGCAGCAATCCCAATTACAATCCCAAAGATTGTCAATAAACTACGGCGCGGATTAGTTCGCAATGATTGCCAGGCCGTTTTTAAAAGCTTGACAAATAGCATTAAGCATTCACCTCGATCTGTTCATCTGCAATGATCTGACCATCCAAAATTCGAATGATTCGCTGACCTTGATGTGCAACTCTTTCATCATGTGTAACCATAATAATTGTTGTTTGATTTTGCTGATTCAAGTTTTTAAATAATTCCATAATTTCTTTTGAAGTTTGACTATCCAAAGCTCCGGTTGGCTCATCAGCAATTAAAAATTTAGGACGAGTAATGATTGCTCGGGCAATTGAAACTCGCTGTTGCTGACCGCCAGAAAGATTAGTTGGCTTTTTTCGTTCACTACCAGCTAAGCCAACCTGTTTTAAAGCCTGAGCAACTTGTTGACCAATCATTTTTCGCTGCTGGCCAGCGTACAAAAGTGGCAAAGCAACATTTTCAGCCACCGATAAATTCTTGATCAGTTCAAAATTTTGGAAAACAAAACCAACATTTTGATTTCTTAGCCTTGAAAATTGCTTACGAGTGTAATTATGGATTGGGCGATCAAAGTAATAATAGTTTCCCTCAAATTGATCATCAAGAAAACCAATAATATTAATTAAAGTCGACTTGCCTGCACCGGATTGACCCATAATCGAAACAAACTCTCCTTGATCGATCTTTAAATTAATATTTTTTAAAATATGATAATGCTGATCACCTTGCTGATAATATTTATTGATCTTTTCTAGTTTAATCACCAGTATCCACCCGGCTTCCAACTTTTAAATTGTGGTCAGGATTGCTGACAATTTTTTGACCGGCTTGCAGTCCAGTTTTTACGATCGAAAAACCGGCTGCCTTTTTCCCACTAATTTTAATAGTTTCACTCACCCGTCGTCCCTCAACAACAAAAACTTTGCCGTGATAAATGGCCGTGCTTGGAACGCGAATTCCGGCTTGCGAAACTGAGATCTTGAGCGTTTGGCCATCAATAAAATTGCCCGAAATTGGAGCAGTAAACTGATATTTGGCATCATTTTTTTGACTGTCGCTGGCGGCCGTTGCTGATAAAAATGAAACCTGACTAGCAGTTTTATCCTTGGTAGCAACTGCCTTGATTTTCAAATTAGTTCCTGGAGTCAACTTTTTATAACTATACTCAGAAACTTCACCAACAGCCTGCATTTGATCACCTTGAAGTTGCAGGCCTGGTGTCCCATTGGCCAAATAATTGATGGTCACTGTACCGGCAAATGGTGCCGTCAATGTTTTTGTAATTTTTTGAACAGCTTTTTGTTGCTTTTGCTGGGCTTCGGTCAACTCTGCTTGTGCATCAGCCGCGTTGTTTTGAGCTTCGGTCAGTTGCTGCTTGAGATCGCTGTAATTATCATCATTGCTTGATAACTGTGCTAATTGCCGTTGCAGATTTTTAACTTGAGCATTCGTTGAATTCAAACTCCGCTGCAGTTTAGCGATCGTTTGCTGTTGATCATTGACTGAATCTTGGGCAGCTTGATTGTAAGTTGTCAATAAGGCCTGTCCTTGGCTGACATTCTCACCACTCTTTACAGCAACATTTGTGACCTTACCAGCAGGATTTTGTAATCGTTGTGTCCGACTAGCTTGAACTTTTCCCATCAAAGTCAGTGGCACCTGATGCTGCAACTTAACTACTGAATAATTGATTTGCTGCTTCGTTGTCCCTGATGACCTATGCTTAATGACTATCAATCCAATAACAGCTACTACGCAAATTACGACTGCCAAACTGATTCCCCATTGCTTTTTGCTTAACCGTTTAAATCTTTTCACATCTTTCGCCCTCTCAAAATTAATTTCTGCTTTCTACGTGATATTTCAATAAATAAATACTGCCCAAGATACTTAACATAATGACTACTAAATCATATGCAAATGAAACTGCATCACCAGTTAGTTGATCAGCAAATTTGATATCTAAAGTTAAAAATAAGCCTAATAAAACTGCAAAACCTAAAGTACTAAATATTTTTTGGTGCTTACGTGTCAGCCAGCTCATAAGTGATTCCGACAAGAGCAACACAAAACTAATATCAATAATAATGGAACCAAAGAAATCCAGCAGCGTTAAAATGATTTTTGACATTTTTTCAGCACTGATATGCAAAATAACATTGCCAGAACTGGCTGCACTTAAAGAAAAACCCAAGCTTGTCGGATTAACACTCCAAGAGATTTTAGCATAGGTATCAAAAATCAGTGCTCCAGCTAATATATTGATAGCCACCAAAACTCCAACGGTCAAAATAAAAGCCAGAATCTGCATTGAGATATTGCATAAATATAGTTGGAAACTACTAATTGGCAGCAAACGAAATTTATTGTTTGTCCAAACTCGGTTAATCATCCCTAACACCTTAATAATTCCAATTAAAATGAATGCAACTGCTAACCACAGTTCTCCTCCTCCGATACCAATTAAATTATTTCGACCATTACCAAATCTAATCAAAACAATCAATGGCCATAAAAAGGTAATCCCCAAGCCAATGATGACAAATAAACGATATTCTAGCAGTGCTTCTTTAAAAAACAGAGCACAGGCTTTTTTAGTTGAAAGCATTGTTTACCTCCTTGAATTATTGTCAAAACCGTACTTTAGCTCTGCGTTTCAACTTGGTTTTTTAGAAGAAAAATGCTGCCAATCATACATAAAATAAGTATTATTGAATTAAGTGTTAAAACCCGCCAATCAAAAATATTATTGGAAATTCTTTGCTCAACTTGGCCTCCCAGGCTCGTAAAAGCAAAGAATAACAAAAAGAAACTTACCCAGCAAACCGAATCCTGCCATCTAGGTTTTAAAAGTTTTGCTAAAGAAACAGTAACTAGCCAGAGAAAAGTTGTTTTGACGATCAGCAATATGCAAGCTATTAGCACTACTATACTAACTTTAGTTACATTTTGATT
>NZ_AHYZ01000093.1 GCF_000255495.1 Liquorilactobacillus vini DSM 20605 | reverse complement strand
TGGTGGCAAGTGCAGTCAATTTATTGACCCCAATATCAATGAGTCATCAAAAAGTTGCCGGTGTTATTAAAGAGGCTGGTGCACGGATAGATAATTATCAGCGGCAGCAGGAAGTAAATGACACTGGGAAAAAAAGAAATAAGCCAGCGATCCTTTATCTAGAAGGCGATGCCTTCAGCGTTAAGCAGCAAGCATTTTATCATAATGGACAAGCAGCGAGTCTTTTTGTCCATCGTTTTCAGGTTTATGCAGGAATCCGAAGGAATGGGAAGCGCCGCGAACTGATTAATCGTCATATCATCAGTAGTCTTGATCGTCAACAGGCAATGAAAGAAGTAAGTGAATATCTACAGGCTCATTATGATTTAAAGAAGACGACAATTATTTCTGGAAGTGACAATGGCAGTGGTTATGAAGCTGAGGTATTCAAAGAGTTGGCACCAGATTGTCTTAAGCAAGAACATTTTTTGGATCAATATCATTTGAACCGAAAGATTCAGGAAAGGCTTAGTTTTGATTCTGAGTTAATAAAGCCATTGAAGAAAGCCGTTTATTCTTGGAATTGGGATCAGGTAACAGCGGTTTTAGATACTGCGGAAAGCCGAATTACAAATGAAGATCAAGCTAGCCAAGAAAAGCAAATGGCATTGCGGAAACTAAAGAAATACCTAAAGCGGAATTGGCAATATATTAAGCCAGCAAAGTTACGGGGACTAAAGAAGCCCAATGGATTAGGAAGTTGCGAAAGTAACCATCGTCGATACACCTATCGTTTAAAACGTCAAGGAAGATCATGGAGCAAGGCTGGATTAAAAGCAATGTTGCGAATTATTGATGCGCAACAGAATGGGGGACTGGTGGA
>NZ_AHYZ01000094.1 GCF_000255495.1 Liquorilactobacillus vini DSM 20605 | reverse complement strand
GGCAAACGCTATTCACCTTTACTATTAGCGCGAGTATCGGGCTTAGCTTCCAAAGGGGTTATGCGCACGGTGGCAAGTGCAGTAAATTTATACTAGCTCCATGGCATTACGGAAACTAGAGAATTACCTAAAGCGGAATTGGCAATATATTAAGCCAGCAGAATTACGAGGACTAAAGAAGCCTAAAGGATTAGGAAGCTGCGAAAGTAACCATCGGCGCTACACCTATCGTTTAAAACGTCAAGTAAGATCATGGAGTAAGGCCGGGTTAAAAGCAATGTCGCGAATTATTGATGCGCAACAGAATGAAGGATTGGTGGGAGCAATGAGATTTAAGGAATTGGCAAAACGATTTACCCATCAAGTTAAGGACAAATTATCAAGTCTCAAGCTTTTTGAGAAAGTCCAGGCACCGCATATAGGAGTTCTGCAAGGTAGGATAGTTCAAGATGCGCCAAGCAGTTCGGCGATTGGAAGACTAGCAAAGATCTTTTAGAATAGTTAAGATGAGAAAAGATTCAATTTTTGGAGCTACGAGAGAAACTTGACACATACAAATCCACCTCACTTATGGACTCTAACTTAATTGCTGGGTTCATTTTTTGTTAATGGGATACATCTGTAGAGGGCGGTTATAAAATGTAGGAAAGGGGGTGCGGACGTTTTTTTATACCGCCCTTGACAACATCCTTATTTTGGCGATGGGGGATGTATTTTTTTATACTTGTTTTTTAAAAAATAAAAAAGTAAATAGGA
>NZ_AHYZ01000095.1 GCF_000255495.1 Liquorilactobacillus vini DSM 20605 | reverse complement strand
ATTGTTAACGAAGAGAGCTAAGATATTTCAAAATATCTTAGCTCTCTTTTTTTAAAATATTTTTTTAAAAATTATCCTATGTGGCAATGTCCGTCAACGCTTACTAATGCCATACTTACGCCAAATCTAACGATTAACAGAATCACGCCTACTAATTTTTTAGTTTCTTAAAAATTAGTAGGCGTGACCAAAAACTATAAATAGCCAGAATCTTTATTTACCTTCAATTTGGAAACTATCAGCGA
>NZ_AHYZ01000096.1 GCF_000255495.1 Liquorilactobacillus vini DSM 20605 | reverse complement strand
GGCACTAAAAATCACAAAAATCAAAATTACCCCAAAAATAATTAACTGAGCTTTTCGTTTATGTTTGAAGTGATTTTGTAAACGAGTGCGTGCCGAGGTTGATTCTTGAGATGGATCAGATGCTGACATAAAAAAGACTCCTTTAGCCTTAGCATACAATTGATATCTTAACATAAATAATTGCAACTGCTGATCTTCAAGCAAAAATTAACTATAATATAATTAGTTACCCAAGACTGACAGTGAAGATTAGTCTAACAAT
>NZ_AHYZ01000097.1 GCF_000255495.1 Liquorilactobacillus vini DSM 20605 | reverse complement strand
GGGGAAAGGGATTTTCATTTACACAAACTTCTTGACACTCCCATAAGGATTTGCTTGAGACTTAAGTTTTCAGTTTACAAGCAAATCCTTATTTTTAACCTTTATAAGTATTTAAAAAACCTACAAATTGAGATAGTTAATTCACTTCACCAAAACAATTAAAAATCGAAAAAGCAAATCCCTCTTTCGCAAACTTTACTTGAACTTTGTATTAAGTTCAACTCTAATACTTATATTTCTTTTTCAAGTGGACAAATTTGCTTATCATTAAAAAAGACAAATTTAATGGTCGAAATATAGTTGTGCTTGATGATCAAACAGAAAAACCTTTAAAAATCCTTTGGTATTTATACCAGTTCTAAAACCACTATCTTTATTCATCCACGTATTAAAACATTACTAAACAAAAATGTTTTTGTTTTCTTATAACAGTGGATTTTCACTCCAGAATCACGCAAAATCTTATAACTAATTCGACCTATCATATTAGTTTACTTAAAAGCTAATTAAATTTATCCAAGATTGCGGAGAGGTTTGTCAAAACTGATGATCAATCGCCTGGATCAACTGACAATTCTAATTTTTAACTACCTACCTGAGTAAGATTAATTATTTCAATAATACATCTTAAACACTTCAAGTGATAAGCACCTCCAAAAATAACTGAAGTAAGTTATTTTTGCTTTAAAGCCTAAGATGCTAACAAATGTTTTGCATGTAATTTAGCCAAAACAACACTAAGCCCGTAAATTTCTAAAAAATAGTGGAAATTTACGGGCTTAACATGAACTATGAAAATTTTAATAGTTATTTCGTGCCAAACAAACGGTCACCAGCATCCCCCAAACCAGGAACAATATAACCATTTTCATTCAAATGATCATCTAAAGCAGCTGCAAAAATATCAACATCTGGATGAGCTTGCCGCAATGCTTTAACACCTTCAGGAGCCGCTACTAAACAAACAAATTTAATATTAACTGCTCCGCGTTTCTTTAAAGCATCAACAGCCATAATTGAAGATCCACCAGTCGCCAACATTGGATCAACAATCAAGATTTCACGGCTTGCCAAATCATCGGGCATCTTAACAAAGTATTCAACTGGTTTTAATGTTTTCTCATCACGGTACATTCCAACGTGACCAACTTTTGCCGCCGGGATCAATTCCAAAATCCCGTCGACCATTCCCAACCCAGCTCGCAAAATCGGCACAATTACAACTTTCTTGCCAGCCAAGCGCTTCATTTTAGCTTTGGCAATTGGTGTTTCAATCACACAATCTTCTAATGGCATGTCACGCGAAACTTCATAAGCCATCAATTCGGCAATTTCATTTACGACCTCTCTAAATTCACGAGTTCCGCAGTCTTTATTGCGAATGATTGATAGTTTATGCTGAATCAGTGGATGATCCAAAACTTTAAATTTTCCCAATTTAAGCAACTCCTTTAATTTCTTTTTCTATTTTAACCGACTAACATCCTAATTTCCAGGATTGTTTTTAGTAAAAAAAACATTCCCTGAAGATTTGCGTAAGCGGTTCATATAAGCAGTTCCTAAACCAGTTTCTGGATAGGCAGCGGTTAAGATCCAGTTAACCTTTTGTTGATCATCAAAATTTCTCAAACCAGCAAATAGTCGATGGCTTGCTGTTTGGATAGTTTCACCAAGATCATATGGCAGGCAATTAGCTGGCAAGCCTGTTTTAATAACTGTCGTCGGTGCCATCACTCCAATCTTTTCTGACTGTTCGGCTGCCCATTGCAAAGCTGCCGGCCACAATGCTTCCTTAACCATTAAAACTTGGGCATCAGGTGCATAATGCTTATATTTCATTCCAGGCGCTTTGGGTACCTCTTGAGCTCCAACCTGATGGTGATCAGAAATTACTGGTTCTTGTAAAAAGTTTTCTAGTTCTTCTGCCGTTACTGCCCCTGGTCGCAGAACAGTCGGTACCTTAGTTGAAAGATCAATAATCGTTGATTCAACACCAACCTTTGTTGATCCATCATCGACAATGCCTGCAATACGACCTTCTAAGTCATGAAAAACATGAGCGGCAGTTGTCGGACTCGGTTTGCCGGATGAATTAGCCGAGGGGCCAACGATTGGTACGCCAGCTAGTTCGATTAGTTTACGAGTAACCGTATTGGCTGGCATTCTAAATGCGGCTGTTTTTAAGCCGCCTGTTACTGCCTTTGGTAACGACTCTGGCTTAATTTTGAAAATCAAAGTCAACGGGCCTGGCCAAAAATGTTTAATCAGTTTGTGAGCTGCTGGACTTATTTCAATTGCGTACTTTTCAACCATTTTCACCGATGAAACCGTCACAATCAAAGGATTATCTGATGGGCGACCTTTAGCCAGATAGACACGCTTAACAGCTTGTTCATTAGTTGCATCTGCTCCTAAGCCATAAACCGTTTCGGTTGGAAAAGCAATTAACTCACCTTTTTTTAATTCATCAGCAGCTTGGTCGACTTGATCAGGCTGATAAATCTTTGTTATTACCACTTTTTATTCCTCCATATAAACTACGCGCACCATCCGGTTTTTACCGGCAATATCTTTTTTTATAGTGACTTTAACTTGCGCCGAATTTTTAAAAAAAATCTCCTTGACATAAGCTGCCTGCTGAAAGCCAATTTCTAAATATAAACGGCCAGCTGGGCGTAAATATTTTTGAACTTGTTGGGCCAATCGCCGATAAAAGTATAAGCCATTTTCAGCAGCAAATAAAGCCTGCTGCGGTTCGTGTTCTAGAACGCTTTTGTCCATCAATTTCTTTTCATTAACTGCAATATAAGGTGGATTAGAAACAATTAAGTCAAACTTACCCGCCAACGGTGTCAATAAATCTCCTTGGCAGCAAGTAACGTCTGCATGCAGCTTAGCAGCATTTTTTTGGGCCACTTTTAAAGCTGCGGCCGAAATATCACTCAAAACAACTTGCCAATTTGGGTGCGCCATTTTCAAGGAAATTCCAATAGCTCCACTGCCAGTTCCAATATCTGCAATTCTTAATGCCGCCGGTTGAACCGCTGTATCAGCTAAAACCCATTCAACCAATTCTTCAGTTTCTGGGCGCGGGATCAGGACTGCTGGATCAACATAAAATTCATGGCCAAAAAAATCTGCTCGTTGTAGTAAGTACTGCACTGGCCAACCAGCTAAGTACTGGTTAGTCAACTTGATGAGCTGATTTTTAGTTTTAGTTGGTAATGGTTGCCGCAGATTACGTAATAATTCGATTCGACTCCAACCAGTAATTCCCAAAAGTAAACTTTCGACTGCTGCTAATTCACCGTCAGCAACTTGAACTTGCCTTTTCAACTGCCGCAACAACTGAGCTAGTATCAGTGGCTTATCCATTCTCTAAATTCTCCAACTGTTTAGTTTGATCGTATAAAATCAAAGCATCAATGACTTCTTCTAATTCACCGTTCATGATTCGATCAAGTTTATTAAGTGTCAAACCAATTCGATGATCTGTCACGCGATTTTGTGGATAATTATAGGTTCGAATTCGTTCTGAACGGTCACCTGTTCCAACTGCCGACTTACGATTTTGATCATATTCTTTTTGTTCACGTGATGCATAGTAATCATAGACCCGAGCTTTTAAAATCTGCATAGCTTTTTCTCGATTTTGCTGTTGTGAACGCTGATCCTGCATTGAAACTACAATTCCCGTTGGCAGATGTGTCATTCTGACAGCTGAAGAAGTTTTATTGATATGTTGTCCACCAGCGCCTGATGAACGAAAAACATCAACTCGAATGTCTTTTGGATCAAGTTCAATTTCAACATCCTCTTCTTCTGGCATGACGACAACAGTTGCGGTTGATGTATGAACTCGGCCTGCCGATTCAGTAACTGGCACCCGCTGAACGCGGTGAGCGCCACTTTCATATTTAAGCTTAGAATAGACGCTCTTACCATTGATGACTAGAGCAATTTCCTTGAAGCCGCCAACTTCGGTCACATTTTTATCAACAACTTGAATCTTCCAGCCTTGTTTTTCAGCATATTTCGAATACATATTGAACAAATCAGCTGCAAACAGACTTGCTTCATCCCCGCCAGCTGCTCCGCGAATCTCCATGATAATATTCTTTTCATCATTCGGATCTTTGGGCAACAGCAGCAATTTGATTTTTTCTTCCAACCGCACACGCTTTTCTTTAGCAGTATTCAATTCATCTTTAACCATTGCCGCCATTTCATCATCTAATTTTTCATTCAGCATTTCCTGGTCATCAGCAATTGTCTGGCTAACTTTTTTATATTCACGATACTTTTCAACAGTTTCACGCAAATCAGCCATTTCTTTTGATAATTTGGTGAATTTAGGTGTATCGGCAATCACTTCTGGATCGGAAAGCAATTCACCTAATTCTTCATAACGATCTTCAAGTGTTTGCAGCCGTTTAAATAAATCATTCATTCTAACTTATTTCCTCCATATTAATTCGTTTTTAACGACATTGCTTTAGGCGGATGTAAATAATGATGCCGACAAACGGGATAGTAGCTCTCATTTCCGCCGATTTTGATTTGAGCACCGCTATAAACCGGCTGACCATTGTCGATCCGTAAATTCATGATTGCTTTTTTGCCGCAAAACCAACAAATCGTTTTCATCTCCTCAATTTTATCCGCATAAAGTAATAAATACTTTGACCCTTCAAATAATTCATTACGAAAATCATTTTTCAAGCCAAAAGTCATTACCGGAATCTTCAATTCATCAACAATTCGTGCCAATTCCTCGACATGATGCCTTTTTAAAAATTGTGCTTCATCGATCAAAACACAAGCCAGATCATGTTTTTGCTGATCATCTTTAATAATCTTAAAGAGATTGGTTTGATCAAAAATTGGCAGTGCTGAACGTTTTAACCCAATTCGACTAGCAATCTCACCCACTTGAGTTCGATTATCAATGGCACTCGTTAACAAAACCACTCGTTTATGCTGCTCTTCATAATTATGAGCTACTTTTAAAATTTCAATACTTTTACCGCTATTCATTGTTCCATAGCGAAAAAATAATTGTGCCACATTAAACAACTCCAAAAAATAGACTTTCTTATTTAGTATAAATGATTTCAAAAAAAATTTCACTAGCAACAATTGTTAGCATCTTGCACGGCAGAATTTAAATTTGTGGTATGATACAAAAGGTATCTTAACTAGTTAAGCAAATTGAATTGGAGGAACAGTTATGTCACTAAAAAGTGCAGTGGCGATCACAGCCGGAAAAAGTGCTCATTGGTTTTTAAAAACTTTTTTGCATGGGGGCACTGCTCTACCGGGAAAACTGACTCTGGCAATTGACCCAGATGTCTTGAAAACTCTGGGTGCTAATTATGAAACAGTCATTATCACTGGAACTAATGGGAAAACCTTAACGACCGCCTTGACCGTTAAAACTTTGCGGACCAAGTATTCCGTTTTAACCAATCCGAGTGGTTCCAACATGAAACAAGGGATCGTAACAGCTTTTTTGACTACTCAAAAAACCAAGAGTGGTAAAAATTTGGCGATCCTCGAAACTGATGAAGCTAACGTTGAAACCGTTACGCGTTATTTGCATCCCAAGGTTTTCGTTTTAACTAATATTTTCCGTGATCAAATGGATCGTTACGGAGAAATTTATACAACTTATGAAAAAATCCTAAAGGGCATTCGGCTTGAACCAACAGCAACGATCATTGCCAATGGCGATGCACCAATCTTCAATAGTCAACCATTGCCTAATCCAACAATTTATTATGGAATCGACCAGAACAATGACCAACTGCTGCAGGCTGCACCGAATACCGATGGCCTACTTTGTCCAAAATGTCAGCATATTTTACGCTACCATCAATTATCCTATAGCAACCTTGGTAAGTACTTCTGTCCAAACTGTGATTTCAAGCGGCCGGTTTTAACCCATCAGGTTGAAAAAATTATTCATCAAACGCCTACTAGTTCGGCGCTGATAATTGACCACCAACCGTTAACTTTACAGATCGGCGGGACCTATAATATTTATAATGCCTTAGCAGCTTTTAGTGTTGCCCGCTTTTTTGGAATCTCAGCAGCTAAAATTGCGGAAGTCTTTAATCGTAATGATGAAAAAGTCTTTGGTCGCCAAGAAGTCATCTCCATTCAAGATAAGCAGGCAACGTTAATTTTAGTCAAAAATCCAGTTGGCTTGGATCAAGTGCTGGAAATGATCAAAACTGATCCAGACCAATTTTCGTTAGCAGTTTTATTAAATGCTAATTATGCTGACGGAATCGATACCAGTTGGATCTGGGATGGCGGCTTTGAAAAACTGCCCTTCGAACATATTCCAGCCGTTTTAACTGGTGGGGAACGTTGGCGTGATATTACTTTTCGTTTGCGAGTCGCTGGAGCAGACCAAACAAATTTCCAGCAAGCACCGGCATTAACTAAAGTTGTTGAGCAGCTTAAACAGCTGCCCACCAAAAAAGTCTATATTCTTGCAACTTATACTGCTATGCTGCAGCTAAGAAAACTTTTAGCTGAACAAGGATTCATTAAAGAAGGGATGGAATAGCATGAAATATGAATTGCGGATTGCACATTTATACGGTGATTTATTAAACACTTACGGCGATATTGGCAATATACTGGTCTTAAATTACTATGCCAAGCAAATGGATACCCAAATTAAAGTCAAAATTGTTAGCCTGAATGATCCCTTTGACCCCAATGATTTTGATTTAGTCTTTTTTGGCGGCGGTCAAGATTATGAACAACTGATTGTTTCGCGTGATATTCAGCGTAAGAAAAAAAGCTTAACCGACTTTATTAATGCTGGCGGTCCGGTTTTAGCAATTTGCGGCGGCTATCAATTATTAGGCAAGTATTATATTGGTGCCAAAGGTGAAAAGATTGCTGGCATCAGTGCTTTGCCGCATTATACTAAAAGTCAGGTCAATCATCGCTTTATTGGCAATATTGAAATTGAAAATGAGGAAACTGGTCAAAAGTACCACGGTTTTGAAAACCACAATGGTCTAACTTATCTTGGACCAGGTGAACGGCCATTAGGAAGAGTCTTGAGTGGTCACGGGAATAATGGTGCAGATCAATCTGAGGGAGCTATTTATAAAAATACTTTCTGTTCATACTTTCACGGCCCAATTCTTGCCCGCAATGGTGAATTAGCTAAACGATTGCTGTTAATTGCCTTAAAACGGCGTTATCCGACGGCTGATTTAAAACAGCCAGCCGAATTAAAAATTAAACCAACTTATTAAAAAATAACTAGTCTGACTTAGCTGCTAAAAAGATTCGGTTCCATAAATCTTGGTACTGATAGAAATATTTTCTGTCAGTACCAATTTTGTTTTATGCTATCAGCTAAAAAAGATGCAACCTCAACTTCATCTTCAAAATAAACGCGCTTTTCAACGAATATAGAAAAAATATTCATTAAAAAGTAGCAAGCTTTCGAGTTTTTGCAAAATACATATATTTTAGTATAAAGTGAAATATATGGAAAAGGCTATTAAAATTTTATATTTGTGGTTAGTCGTTAGCCTGATTTTATTTTTCATATTTAGGCTTGTAACAGATCTTAAAGCTACACTGTTATTGACCTTTGCCATATTGGTTAGAATTTTTGTTAAAACACACCTTTTTGATAAGTAATTAAAATACTGATTATAGTGATCATTGCTCACAATGATGCATGGCCGTTTTTTTCTTGGTTTCAGTTTCCTTAACTAAATCCGAAGTAAGATTCTTTTTCAAGTAATAGCGATAAATTAAATTGCTTAAGCTGCAATTTAATCAGTATAGCTGAATTATTAAGCTGTCTGTTCTGCGGGATAGATGGCTTTTTTGATGTAGTAATGATAGTTTAGACTGACATAACTGTTTTTTTAAGCTGTCAGAGTTTTTAAACAAAAGTTCTCAAAATTTCTAAATCCAGACGCAATTCTTTTAATAACTTTGATTTTATTATTGGTACCTTCTACCGATCCATTTGAAGTAAGCATCTAATAACCGACCGTCGATATACATTTCTGCGGCAAAGCCACCTCATCAATAATGAATGGTAAGATGCTTCTATACTGATAAACCTGATGCTGTTCAAATCAAAATAGCTGCGCAGACTTGGGCTCTTCCGAAAGACTTGCAAATTGCTATGCAAAAATTCAGAGTGTTTATCTTATCTGCAGTAAAATAAAGCAGCCCCTCTTTAGAGAACTTCATAACTCCACCACTACCAGTTAATACACAAAATTTATATTCCACTAGTGCTGATGATTTCGACCGCATTTCAAGTATATTAAAAACTCAAACGGCCATCCAAGTTTAATTGATTATTTTTCAGTAAGATAAGTTGCGATGATTTTATCTCGCCAGGTTAGAAAATCCTGGTTGTGTTCCTTGGGATGAACCCGATTAGTCAAGCCAATCAAGGAACTTTGCGAATTGCGATCTAAAAGCATAAAAGTTCCCGTATAGCCAGTATGATAAATACATGCCTGACCAGTCCGATCATAGCGTAAATCCCAACCTAAAGACCGACCAGCAGTATGGGTCGGCGTCTGATCGGAAAATAGCTGATCTCGCAACCGTTCAGAAAATAACGATGGCGACAAGCGGTCAGCTAACAGCCATTTTGCAAATTTGACTAAATCAGCTAACGGAGCAAACAAACCAGCCGAACCACAATGTTCTTTTAAAATTCGCGCTTTAGGATCATGAACAATCCCCTGTAATAATCCTTGCTGGGGCGAGTAAGTTGTTGGTACGCAATCAGCTGCTGGCGGAGAAAAAGTACTATGATCCATTTTTAAAGGCTTTAAAACTTCAGCAGTAATCACTTGTTGGACTGGTTTTTTAAACAACTGCTCAATGATCTCACCTAAAAAAATCATTCCTAAATCAGAATATTCAACCCGCTGGCCCAGCCAGTCGCCGGTGTGAAGGGTATATAAAGCCGCCATTAACTTTTTAGCTGGTAGTTGATTACGATGAGGAATATAGCCAGTAATTGCTGCGGTATGAGTCAATAATTCGCGAATCGTGACCCGGGGATCATAAAATTGCGGCAAATATTTTTTGACCGAATCAGCTAAAGCAAGTTGCCCAGTCGAGATTAATTTTAAAATTACTGTTGTCGTTCCAATAACTTTCGTCAAAGAAGCTAAGTCATATAATTGATTTGGTTTAAGTGGTTTTTTTTCAGGGACTAGTTGGCTAGCTCCCAAAACTTCAGTCTCAACAACTTGATTCTTTTCCAAAATTGCATATGAAAGACCTGGAACGATTTGATCCGTCACCATTTGTCGCAATAGTGCGACTGTCTGTGAGTCTAAACTCACGATTTTCGACTTCCCTTCTGAGCTTTAACTGCCGTTTTTAGAACAAATTTTTCACCAGTATAATCAACTCGGCAAACTTGGACATTTTTTAATAACATGCGCGGAACTTTTCCATTTAAGCTTTCGATAAAAACTGATAGAATCATGGCATGGGTCACGACCAAAATATTGCTTTCAGGTTGTCTGGAATTATATTTATGGCCAATATATCTTAAAGTCTGTGTCATCCGATTAACCAACTGCCGAGCACTTTCAATCTGTGAGCTATGATCAACTTGCTGGAATAAATCGGTCAACCGGCTGGCATGGTGTGGTTGATAAAAAGCTCGCCAAATATTCAGCAAGCCCAGCAAACGAATAATTTCCGGCAAAACTTGCCGATTTTTTCCTTCTTCAAACCGGCCAAAACTCAGCTCACGCAAGCCTGGATCACGATAAATCGGTACATTGGACTGATTATTTTCTTTTAAAATTAATTTGGCTGTTGTGTAGGTACGATCTAAATCACTGGCGTAAGCAGCCACAAAATTGATTTCTTTTAAGTTTTTTCCAACTTTAACTGCCGCGGCTTTTCCCTTTTTAGTTAATGGTGAATCTGTAATTCCCTGTAAACGATGATAACGATTCAGTTTAGTTTGTCCATGCCGGACCAGATAAAAATGAACTGTCAATTCAATCACCCCATTAACTAATTCTTAAAATTACTAGATGGTTCAATTATAACAGATTTATTGTTACAATTAAGAAAAAGACAAGATAAAAGAGGATTGAGCACATTGGCAAGTAATTCTGATTCAATTTTTTATTTATTATCACACCTAAAACGGCATCCCCAAGCGGCCAGTTATTTGCCGGTCCATGAAAATAACATTGTCCGTTTAAAAGTTGATGCTAAAACCAAAGTTGCAGATGCTGATATTTATTTCCCAACTAATCATTTAATGGTTAATCGGCTAACTGATAACTTTGTGGCGCAACACGGTGAACTTTTAGATTATTATCAAAAATTCACTAAGATGCAAAAGCCGCATTATACTGATGTTTGGGTAACAACAACCTTTATTCAGCCCGCAAATTATTATTTTATTGAGCTTTCATATGAGTAAATTTATTTGAAACGCACAGATTTCAATAAGATCAAGTTTAGTAATAAAAAACTAGCTGTGAAGAGAAAAACTGCCTGATAACTAAAGGCACTAGAAATCACTGAGCCTAAAAGTGGCCCTAAAACTCCACCAACGGCTTGTGAAGATTGATTGTAACTGAAAATTCGACCGAAAGCTTCTTGCGGAACATCTACGGTCAAAACCGTTTGGACAGCCGGCAGCATCGCCGCACTGGAAAGCCCTAATAAGAAACGCAAAATTCCTAACTGCCAAGTGGTCTGCACAAAATACATTGGTACAAATACAATCATGCTAATTATTAAACCACTCAGCAAAACTTTTTGAGCTCCAATTTCATCCATTAAATGTCCGACCCTTGAAGCAACTAACAAGGTACCAAAGCCTGGCATCGCTGCAATGATTCCACTCACTAAAGAAACATTTCCTTGGTGATGCATCAACTGACGGACTAATAAACTAATAATTGGTGAAATTGACATTAGTGATGATTGAACCAAAAGTGTCGTCAAAAACATGACCACAATTAATTTCTTATTCGTTAACCGATGAAAGATCTCTTTCATCGGTTTTAATTTTTTAGCTGGTATGGGAACGAAATGTTCTTTAACAAATAAAAAAGTCAAGCCAAAGACGATTCCCATCAATAGACCAGTAATAAAAAACGGCATGCGATAGCCCCACGCGCCGGCCATCACTCCACCGAATAATGGACCAAGCAAGGTTCCAGTCACACTAGCTGTCATCAAGTTCCCCATGATTTGTCCGCTATGCTGATGTGGCGTTTCTCCTGCCATCAGCGCGGTCGCATTATTGATATAACCAGAAAAAACTCCTTGCAAAAAACGTAAAATGATAATTGTTAAAACATTTTGCGCTAAGCCGGTGAAGAAAATTGTCAACGCCATTACACCAGATGCTCGTAAGCACATTAACTTTCGCCCACGTAAATCGGCTAATTTCCCCCAATAAGGTGAAACAATTGCCTGCGACAAAAAAGTAATCGCAAAAGCTAATCCGGAATAAGTATTTAATTGCCAATTATTAAATTTTCCCAGTGAATCTATGTAAAGTGAAATAAAGGGCATCGTCATCGAATATCCTAAAGAAGTGATAAAACACCCAAACCATAAAATAAAAAAGCTTTGCCGCCACTGACGGCTATGCATCAAATCTGTTTCTGCCAATCAATTACCCTCCCACAATTAATTAGTTGCAGTCAAATTAATCATACCATTAAAATTTGCTTTGATCCAAAAAAGCTAGGACAAATTAACAACTTGTCCTAGCTTTCAGCTTTTCAAGAATTCTTAATCATCTAAATCTCGTTCAATATTTAAACCATAAAGTTTGCTGACTGGTTTATTTTTATCAATTGGATGCACAACGAGAATTGTTGTTGCACCCTTGCTGCTGACATAACCGGCAAATTCAGCCACCTCTTCAACTTGATAAGCTAAACCGTCGGAATTATAAATGTATTGACCTGCGACCGGCATACTTTCAAAATAAACCTTATTCATCCGATAATACTCGTTTTCCCCATCATGCATTACAAGCAGAACTTTAAACAACAAAATCACCCTCCGTTAGCTTGAATCGTGCCTGCAACCAGCCGATCAGAGGTCAGAACTTAAACATTGATAACTTTATCAAGAAAGGCTTTCGTCCGAACATTTTGTGGATGATCAAAAACCTGCTCTGGTTGGCCTTCCTCAACAACTTTACCATCAGCCATGAAGACGACCCGATCGGCAACTTCTTTGGCAAAGCCCATTTCATGAGTGACAACAACCATTGTCATTCCTTCCTTGGCAAGTTTTTTCATAACTTCCAAAACATCCCCGACCATCTCTGGATCAAGTGCTGAAGTGGGTTCGTCAAATAACATTATATCAGGTTTCATCGCTAATGCACGAGCGATTGCAACCCGCTGTTTTTGTCCACCAGACAAAGACTGCGGCATAGCTGAAAACTTATCTTCTAATCCAACCGCTTTAAGCAGCTTTTTACCTTGTTGAGCGGCCTCTTCTTTCGATAATTTACCCAATTCGACCGGAGCCAACTCGATATTTTCTCCAACGGTCAAATTGTTAAACAAATTAAAATGCTGAAAAACCATGCCAATATTCTGTCGGGCTAAATCAATGTCCGTTTTCGGATCACTGATATCACGTCCATCAATAATGATTTTACCTGAGGTTGGGCTTTCCAAACGGTTCAAGCAGCGTAATAAGGTACTTTTGCCAGAGCCGGAAGGGCCAATCAAAACAACCACTTCATTGTCAGCAACTTTAAAGTTAACTCCCTTTAAAACATGATTGTCACCAAAATTCTTTTTTAAATTAGTCACATCTACTTTTAAATTAGTCATCAATCATTAATCCTCCGTTCTATCCATTTCGATAACAAGGTCAAAATCGTAATGATCACTAAATAAATTACGGCAATGATCGTCCAGACACGGAAGCCTTGCAAATTCCGAGCAATAATAATTTTACCGGTTTGAGTCAGCTCAAGGATTCCAATAATTGATAAGATCGACGTATCTTTTAAAGTAATAATGAACTGATTAATAAATGAAGGAATCATAATTTTAATTCCCTGCGGCAAAACCACCTTGCGCATTGCTTTACCAAAAGAAAGTCCCAAACTACGGGCGGCTTCCATTTGTCCACTATCAACCGCATCAATTCCACCTTTAACAAAGGCTGCTGTATAGGCTCCCTCGTTCAGCGTCAAAGTTATAATTCCGGCAACAAAGGCTGGAATTTTAGATCCGGTCAAACTTGGAACCCCATTGTAAATAAATAATGCCAAGACCAATAATGGCAGTCCACGGAAAATGTAGATAATCGTTGTTGAAAGTCCCTGTGAGAATTTATTAGGAATGACGCCCAATAAGCCAACTAAAATTCCAAAAATCGTAGCGCAAATGATTGAAACCACCGTCAATTTAATAGTTTCGAGCAGACCAGTTAAAATTGCTTGATAATTCTCCTTAATCAAACCGGCAAAAGTATTGCTGGCATCATCCTTTTTCTCATTTGCCTTTTTCTTGGCTGAAGTTGCTGATTGGCCAGTGTACTTTTTAATGATCTGTTCATATTTACCATTTTTCTTAAGCTTGGCCAAACCGGCATTGAACATCTTCATTAACTTTTGATTATGACCTCTTTTGACAGCAAAACCATATTTGCCAATATCAGCTGGCTTAGTAACGATCTTTAGACCTAGGCCAGTTCGAACCCCATAGTTCAAAACTGCACTATCATCAAAACAAGCTGCTGAGTTGCCAGTTTTAACGTCGTTATACATATTGTCTGAATCATCAAAGGTCACTGTCTTAAAACCATACTTTTTCTTTAACGAATTAGCATAGGTGGCACCCTGCGTTCCAGTTTTAACAGCAACTCGCTTACCTTTTAAATCTTTCAAGCTTTTAATGTTGCTTTTAGGTGCAACCGCCATGACGATACCTGATTCGTAGTAAGGAGTCGAAAACTGAAAGGTCTTTTCTCTTTCTTTAGTTATTGTCATACCAGAAATAATTCCATCAAATTGACCAGAACTAACTCCCTGGACAGCAGCATTAAAGCCAACTGGTTTGATTTTGATTTTAAATCCTTCTGTTTTGGCAATCGTCCGAATCAGTTCCATATCGATTCCCACATATTTGTTGTGAGAATTAGCATAAACAAATGGTGGAAAAGTCACATCCGTCCCAATTGTATAAGTTTTTGCTTGAACTTGTGATTGTTTGCCAACTAAAACAGCAAAAAAAGCTGCGAACAACAAACAAAGTGCTACAAAGTGTTTCTTCATTTTTCCCCCACCTTTTACTATAATGTTAAAATTATATCATAGATTTGTAATTATTTATTAAGTGAAGGAACTGATAGCGCTTAAATCAATCCAATTAGTTTTTTTTAAAAGAAATATCCATTACTTACTTTATTTTCAAAAGTTAATTCTACATAACCAGGCTTGAAATGTTAATTTGATGATGATAATTTTATACCTCTTTCTAGAGCTTTGATGTTATAATCAAAAAGTAAATTACCTTTTAGTCTCAGATAAAATTTACTAACAATGATCATCTAATCAAGTGACCAATTACTGATTCAAATTAGAACGGAGTGATTTGTTTTGATAAATGGATCTGACTTTCAACGTAAAAATGTGCCTAATTTAACCTCAAAATTGCGTTCAGATATTGTAACAGCTCCAACCACTATTCGTAATGCTTCAGGAATCAATCTTTTCGGCAAGCGCATTAAAAGTATTATTTATACCATGGACGTTGCAGTTATTGCAAATTGCAATGCTGATGCTGTTCTAGCTGTTTATCCTTGGACGCCAAACACTAAAATTCTTAATGCAATTGCAACTGTTTCAAATGTTCCAATTTTAGCTGGAATTGGTGGAGGCCTAACAAAGGGCTTGCGCTCAGCAACTGTTGGCTTTTTTGCTGAAGAAAATGGTGCCCAAGCAGTTGTTTTAAATGCTCCAACAACGCTTGACACGATCAATAGTGTTAAACGTGTTGTTGACGTGCCAATTATTTATACGGTTGTCAATCAAAGTGTTGATTTGCAGGAACGAATTCAGGCTGGCGTAAAAGCATTCAATGTTGCAGGAGGGAAGCAAACTGCACAATTAGTTAGTTGGGTTCGGCAACAGATCGAACCTTTTACTCCTAACTTTCCAATTATTGCTTCTGGTGGTAAAACAGCTGTTAGCATTCAGCAAACAATTGATGCTGGTGCAAATGCAATCACCTTTACCGCTTACGGGGTGACTGAAGCAGTTTTTCAAAAGAAAATGGAGCTTTATCGTCAGCAAAACAATTAAAAAGGTTCGTTGGACTGGTTTTACCTGTTCAACGAACCTTTTATCTTTACCTAGCTATTTAATTTTGTTGAAAGAACCGACTTCCACCTACCAATAAGAAAAGGCTTAACCATAACCACCACAAGCCAAACAAAAGTTTAAAGCCAATCACAATCAAAACTAGCGGAATTAAAAATCCTAAAAAGCCTTTAAACAACTTCCAGCTTAGCCAAACTAAAAGTAAAACTATTAATAAGATCATTAATCGATCCTCCTTTATACCTGAATTTTACCATAAAAGCTTTTCAATGCTCCTTAACTTTTTGCTAAAAAAAAGCTGGGAAAATTCCCAACCTAATTTAAAGAATATAGAATTACCATGCTCATTCAATTGCCCTGCAATAATTAGCTGTTAAACACCCTCCGCAGCTATCGGATGTAAGCTCTTGATCTGACCAGCAGCGACTAAATGACCAGCAATCATCAAATAGCCATTAGTAATCATCAATTGATTCAAGCTTGCAAAAACTTCGGTAAAACTCCCATCAAAAGTTTGTTTAAGCTTTCTGCCACTAATTAATTCGACTTCAATTCTTGTCATTTAATCACCTTGCTTTAATCTTTTTCTAATATTTATTATACTACTTTCATTTAGCTTAGCTTAAAAACTGCTCTAATTGCGTAGAAACTTATTTTTAAGCAGCGTTTCAATTCAATAAACAAACTTTTTCTTTCAATTACTTTGCATCCAGAGATTTAACAACTTTTTAATTTCTCAAAAGCTTTAAATAAAGCCGGTCGAATTATTTTTTGACTAGCTGTTTTTGGCATTTGATCTAGCTGATAAAAATAATGTGGAACTTTATAATGAGCTAACTGTTGATAGCCATAAGCTTTCAACAACTTGGAATTGAGCCGTTTGTTAGCAGTAAAAAAAGCACAGGGAACTTGACCCCACTGTGGATCTGGAACACCAATGACCGCAAACTCTGTAATTGAACCATAGTTTTGATAAACCTTTTCAATTTCTTGCGGAAAAATATTTTCTCCGCCGGAAATGATCATCTCATTTTTTCGCCCTTTGACATATAGATAGCCAGCCTGATCGAAATAACCAATATCTCCAGTCTTAAACCAACCATCCGCAGTCATTTGCCGCTGAAAGCTGCCTGGATCGTCTAAATAAGTAGTGACAATATTTGGACCCTTAAGCTGAATTTCAGCGTCTGGTTGACTAAGCCGTAACTGCATTGGAAATAGCGGCTGACCAACTGAGCCAATATGCTGCGGAGCATCTGCAAAGCTTAAAGCCACCACTTGCGAACAGGTTTCCGTCATTCCATAAGACTGAACTACTGGTAACTTTAACTGACGGCATTGATTAAGGGTTGCTAAATCAATTGGTCCACCTCCCAGTAAAAAGCCCCGAAACCTTGCCTGATAACCAGTTGCAGGAAATTCCCTTAACAATTGTTGCAGCATCTGTGGCACAACCGACATTAGAGTAACGGGACGAGTTTGGAGAGCTTTATTAACCATCACTGTTGAAAAATGTGGTAATAACAGCACACCCATTCCATAAATTAAACTGCGCATCATAATTGATAAACCACTGATATGAAATAACGGCAAAGCGCATAGCCATAATTCCGCTGGATCTAAACCAAGATTGAATGCTGAACCAATGGCAGAATAAAAATGATTGCCAAAGGTTTGGACTACTCCCCGTGGTTGACCGGTTGTTCCTGAAGTATACATAATTGATGCAACCTCGTTCAAAGCAAACTCTTTTTTTAAGGTTACCTTAGGAGCAGCCACCTTGAAAAGCTGATTTAGCTTGAGAGTTGTAATTTTCAAAAGCTTGGTTGCAGACCAGTTCAGCTGTAAATCATCATCAATCAATAATAACTTGACTTTAGCTAATTTTACCTGTTGGGAAATTTCTGACCAACTTAACCGATAATTTAAAAGAACTGGCAAAGCGCCAATTTGCTGTAAAGCTAAAATGACAAAATAACTATTAACTGTATTACTGGGCAAAACAGCAATCCGATCATTTTTTTCAATCTTTAATGCAACTAGCCCACTAGCAGCTTGGCGTACTTTGTTGAACAGTTCTTTAAAATTGAAATGTTGTTCTTGATATATCAAAGCTAGTTTATCTGGCTTAGTTGTTGCTTGTTTAATCAACCAATTTTGCATTTTGTTCTTCCTTTTAAGCTGAAAATTCTAGGGAAATTTTGGAAACTTGTCAAAATTTGGCTTACGTTTTTGATTGAAAGCATCGCGACCTTCTTTAGCTTCATCTGACGTATAATAAAGCATAGTGGCATCTCCAGCAAATTGCTGCAAACCAGCTAAGCCATCGGTATCAGCATTCATTGCCGCTTTTAAAAAGCGTAAAGCCATTGGTGATTTTGTCAGTAACTCATCACACCACTTAAGAGTTTCTTTTTCAACATCTGCTAACGGAACCACCCTATTGATCCAATTCATTTGAAAAGCTTCCTGTGCAGTATATGAGTGATTCAAAAACCAAACTTCCTTTGCTCGCTTATGGCCAATTACCCGGGCTAAATAACCGGAACCATATCCACCATCAAAGCTGCCAACTTTTGGACCAGTTTGCATGAATTTAGCATTATCAGCTGCAATTGTCAGATCACAGACTAACTGCAAAACATTGCCGCCGCCAACTGACCAACCTTTGACCATTGCAATTACTGGCTTAGGAATAATGCGAATCAGATGTTGTAAATCTAAAACATTCAAACGGGGGATCTTATCTGAACCAACGTACCCTCCATTTCCGCGGACAGATTGATCACCGCCAGAACAGAAAGCTAAATCACCAGCTCCAGTTAAAATAATGACTCCAACCGAGCTATCATCACGACAAATCATAAAAGCATCAATCATTTCATTAACTGTTAACGGTGTAAAGGCATTGCGTTTTTCAGGTCGATTAATCGTAATTTTAGCTATTTTACCAATTCTTTCAAAAATAATTTCTTGATAATCTTTGACCTTTTGCCAATTTTTTCGCATTTATTTAATTCATCCTTTCTGCTATCATACATAATATCAAATGAAATGGAGACTTAACTATGAATTTGTTAACTAACTTAGGAATCAAGATCGTTAAAAAATCTAGTGAAAAAACTGTCGTTTCACTGTTAGTTAGTGATAAATTGAAACAACCATTTGGCTATTTGCACGGCGGAATCAATGCGGTTTTAGCAGAAACTGCCGCCAGCCTGGCAGCTAATCAGTTAGCCAATCAAAAGCAGATTGCCATCGGTGTTTCAATCGATACTCATCACTTAAGAGCAGTTACTAACGGTGTCCTAATTGCTGAAGCCATTCCTTTGCAGTTAGGAAGATCTCTCCAAACCTGGTCAGTTAAAACCTTTCTAAAAAATGATGAAGCACTAACCAGCTACAGCACCGTGACTACTAAACTAATTAATAAAAAGTAAGTATCACACAACACTTTATTTTAACACAGAACTGAAATCAGTGTTGGTTAGAAGTTGGTTATCAGTGACTAAGCGAAACTTCGCGATTTCAGATAATAAATTTTAAGACACACTTTTAGGCCTCAGTTTTGGAACTGGATAACGGACTTTTTCAATCAAATCATTAGCCGCTGCACTAATTGTTGCTGGTCACGCTCAGTAAGCAGGTTATTAGAAATTTGCAAATTAGTTTTTGATTGGCAACTGACATTTCCGCCACTCCAACATTACAGCCCATTAGTTAATTAGCTAATTTCTCCTCCTTTTTCCTTAGGAGCGTTCGTTCATGCTCTTGCATCTTCCTCGTCGAGAATAAAGATAATTTGCACTACGAGGCTAAATTAAACTAGTGACTAACTTGACTTTTTAAAATAGTCAAAAATATCGGCAATTCCAGTTCTAAAAGCATTCTTTAAATTTGCGACTTTAAACTCAACAAAACTTGCTTGACTAGACGGAATTGTCAAGCTCACTTCTGGGGCCTCATTTTTTCCAATTTTTAAGTGAAATGGTTGTCAGCATAGTCATGATTATTGCAATTGTCAGTGACCAATAACCAATAGCGCCTAAATTATCATTATTACATCAAAAAAGCGGGTCTATACTTTCTGATATTGGTGGAACATAAAATCCAATATCAGTTTTTTTATTTTATC
>NZ_AHYZ01000098.1 GCF_000255495.1 Liquorilactobacillus vini DSM 20605 | reverse complement strand
TACATTAATTATTAAGTAGCGTATAATGAATTTATTATTATATTTAAGGAGTGTTAAACAATTGGAGAAAAGAGTCAAGGGTTCATGTACCACAATTTTGGTCGGTAAAAAAGCTTCAATCGATGGTTCAACGATTATTTCGAGAAATGATGATGGACATGAAGCGCTCGATCCAGAACGCTTTGTGGTGGTTAATCCAGCTGATCAGCCACGCCATTATCAGTCAGTTATCAGTCAGGTCAAAGTTGAATTGCCCGATAACCCATTGCGGTACACCTCAATCCCTAATTCAATTCTAACTCAGGGAATTTGGCCAGCAGCTGGTATCAACAGTGAGAATGTAGCGATGTCAGCGACAGAAACCATTACAACTAATTCACGAGTTTTAGGCGTTGATCCTTACGTAATGGGTGGGATTGGCGAAGAAGATCTAGTTACTTTGGTCTTGCCTTATATTCATAGTGCAAAAGAAGGCGTGCTGCGCTTAGGTCAGCTGTTGGAACAGTATGGGACTTATGAGCCGAATGGAATTGCGTTTTCTGACAAAGATGAAATTTGGTGGCTGGAAACAATTGGAGGCCATCACTGGGCAGCCAAACGAATTCCAGATGATGCTTATGTAGTAGCAGCTAACCGCATGAGTATTGACGCTTTTGAGTTTGATGCAGAGGATACTCTTTGCTCGGCTGATTTAGAACAAATGATTACCAAGTATCAGCTGAACCCAGATTTTGATCAAGTTAATTTGCGGCATATTTTTGGCAGTGCAACGATCAAAGACACGGTTTACAATAATCCGCGAGTTTGGTTTGGCCAAAAGTACTTTAATCCAGAAATTGAACAGGATCCGCAAGATCAAGATCTGCCGTTTATCTGTCATGCTAAGCGGAAAATTTCGATTGAAGATGTCAAATTTGTTTTAAGCTCACATTATGAAAATACTAAATATGATGTCTATGGCAATGGTACAGAAGCCGAAAGGAAACTGTTCCGGCCAATTGGCATTAATCGAAATCATGATGTTCATATTTTGCAGATTAGAAATAATGTCCCATCAGCGATTGCCGGGATTCATTGGCTGGCTTTTGGCGCCAATACTTTCAATACTGTCGTACCATTTTACGCTAACGTTGCTGATACCCCAGCCAGCTATAAAGATGCTGACGGCACCTTTGATTTGAATCAGATGTACTGGCTGAGCTGTACGACAGCTTTATTGGGTGACACCGACTATGATTTTTATGTTGATCTGCGCAATAGTTATACCTTAGCAGCAATGAGTGCTTATCGGCGGATACAAAATCAAACTGATGCAAGATTAGATTCGGCGACGGATGTTCAAGCTTATCTAGCGGCTGCCAATGAGCAGTTAGCAGCGGAAGCAATGAAACGTCAGACAGAACTGTTAGGCAAGATGGTGATTAGCGGTTCGGAAAATATGAAGCTGCGTTACAATTTAAATGATTAACTAAAATACTCCGTGCTCGAGTCAAAAGCTGAGCACGGAGTATTTTAGTTAATCTACTAAATATATCAAGCTTTACTTGTAAAGACCGAAAATCTTTTAGCTTGTAACTTAACTGAAGTGTCTAATGATTCAACTAGCAGTTATTATCATGGCTATAAACTTAAACTGGTCAAACAAAGCCTCCTAAATTTTATTGTTTTTTACTCTTTTAAGCGCTAACATATAAATGTCATCATGCTTTTTTAGGGGGGAATTAATTTGGAACAACCAGTAGAAACACTTGAAGGATGGTATTGTCTGCATTTGTTTTGGAAGCTTGATTGGGCAGCTTGGAAAAAACAGCCTCGTCAAGTTCGACAACTAGCTTGGCACGAATTTGAAAAGCAATTACAAATTTGGCAAGGAAATGAAACTAACAATCATGGAAGCAGTTATAATTTTAATGTGGTTGGTCATAAAGCAGATCTAGGGATGATGCTTTTGCGTGAAAAAATGTCCGATTTGAATCAAGTTGAAAACTCATTGCTTAAACTTCGCTTATTTGATTTTATGACGGAAGTGAATTCTTTTGTTTCAGTTACTGAAGTTGGTACATATGGTGGAAAGCCGCATAATGATCGTGGCTGGCAGTACGTTAATCAGCATTTGATGCCAATTTTACCTAAGAAACCGTATATTTGCTTTTACCCAATGAACAAAGCACGCAAGAATGGAGCTAACTGGTATACGCTGCCTTATGCTGACCGCAAAGAAATGATGCATGAACATGGTTTTATCGGTCGAAAATATGCTGGAAAAATATGGCAATTCATTACAGGGGCAATTGCATTTGATGATCAAGAATGGGGTGTCACCTTGTTTGCTGAAGATCCGCTGGTTTTCAAAAAAATTGTTACTGAAATGCGTTACGCAAGTGCTAGTGCAATTTATGGAGATTTTCCTTACTTTATTTGCGGTAGTTATCTTAATACAGCTAAACTAAAAGATTTTTTGTTGATTTAGGAGGTAAATTTGATGGAAAAAATTGCAGTTCTACTGATGGCTTATGGCACACCTTATAAAATAGAAGATATTTGGGATTACTATACGCGAATTCGGCAGGGACACAAACCGCCCCAAAAGCTGTATGATCAACTTGCAGCACGTTATAAGGCGATTGGCGGGACATCACCGCTTGCTAAAATCACTAAAGATCAAGCTGATGGTTTACAAGCACAACTTGATCAAAAATTCCCCGGGAAATTTGAAGTATTTATTGGGTTAAAATATATTTCTCCGTTGATCGCAAAGACAATCGATCAAATTGTAGAAGCTGGTTTTAAAAAAATAATCGGGCTGCCGCTAGCACCTTATGGCTCTGAATTTGCTACAACTAGCTATCACCGAGTGGCTTTGAGAGAATTGAGCAATTATCCGGGAATATCTTATTATCAAATTAATTCTTGGTGGAATCAACCGGCATTTATCGAATTTTGGAGTGAACAGTTAAAGCGCTTAGTCCCTTTAACAACTGATACCGAGGTGATTTTTAGTGCTCACAGTTTACCGCTAAAAGTCATTAAGAATGGCGATACTTATGAAAAAGAAGTCCGTGGCTGTATTAAAGCTATTGCAAAAGCTGCTGGCTTGACTTCAGCTCAATATACCATTGCCTGGCAAAGTGCCGGCCGAACACCAGATCCGTGGTTGGAACCAGACTTGATGACAACTGCTCAAAGTTTGATTAAGCACAATAATATCAATCAAATTATTTCTTGTTCAGTAGGCTTTATCGCCGATAACTTAGAGATTTTATATGATATTGATCTTGAATTGAAAAAAGCAGTTGCGATAGCAGGTGGAAAGTTGAAACGCTTGCAGCTGCCAAATGCAGATCCATTGCTAATCACTTCGTTAGTTAAGTCAGTTTTAAATGCAATCCAACAAGGTAATTAGGGCAAGATTTATGAATTAGATATTTGTTGTAAATTAAGGAAGATGACAGTAATGAACATTAAGCTTTTGAAGTATATTACATTAAAAAAAGTACTTCATAACCACTACGATTTTCGGCTAACAATTATAAAGTACTTTATATGCTAATAAATAGTTATTTAAAGTGAGAAACGTTCTTTATGAAGCTGTAAAAGACGATCGAGTTGGCGAAAATCCTTGCGAACGTCATATTCGTGAGCAGAACGTTGAATTAAGCTGTTGATTAGTTTTTTCAGTCTCTGCGGATCATCTTCATCAGTATAAGTTACCCATTCAATATGCTCAAGCCAATCAAAATAAGCATGTTTGCCTTTCCCATAGCTATTGCCAAATAAAAGACAAGGGGTTCCGGTCAAAACGGAAAAAATCATGGCGTGCCACCGGTCGGTAATAATGATTTCTTGTCTTGAAAACCATTCTAATTCTTTAACGATCAATTCGCGGCGATTGCTGGGGGTAATACGTTTGACGGTATCCAAAACAGTATCGGTTCGCTTGAGGGGACGACCATTACTTAAAATCTCTTTCAAAGAATTAATCAAATCTTCCGCGATGACTTTTTCGCTATCATGACGGAAAACAAACAATGCTCCGGAACGCGAATGATCAAGATCCCGGGCCTGGATGTAGAGAACCATATCGGGAGTGAATAAAACATGATTATCAAAAGCGGTCTGCATCCGATGGTAGCTCTGGGCATCCCGAGCTATTAAAAATAAATTGGGGTTCTTAGCGTAAGCAGACTGGCTTTTTTTTAATTCAGTTTGGCCAGCTGGGGTATCTTCAAAATTGATTGATTGTGGAAAAGAAATTGTCAAATTTTCAGGGAAAGCAGCAAAGACTTTCCGGCGGGCGATCTCATGATCAAGGTAGACATTTCCCATATTGCCGCCACCGACGAATGAAACCACATCAGCAGGCTGCAGAATTTCTTTAACAGCGGTAATTGCATCATCGGTATCTTCTTCGAGAATTTCAATAAATTGGAATTCAGGAAATTCATTTTCAATATAGCGTCGTTGAGCTAAAGAGACAGCCTGATCACCAAGATTGGTGTACGTCGGAATGCCAAAAGAAAAGAATTTGGGACGCTTATTGCTTGGCAAAACGGAGACGGGTACTTTTTCTTGCAGGTAAAATTTAACCATGCAGATCCCTCCTTTGGTGGTTCAAGTTAAATTTAAGCCGGTTATTAGCATTGAATTTATATGTTTCTAATCTTAATGATAATATTGATTTATAAATTAGTCATTTAATCCAGCTTGACAGCTAACAAATTTACGAGTAGATTTAAATTGAAATTAAAGGGGTGATTGGGATTGAAGTTTTAAAATCGTTAACAAGTTATTGTCATCTTTACGAAAATGGGGATCAGTCTGACGATTTTAAGCTAATCAATCAAGGTCATTTCTGGTGATAGCTGTAAATTGAATAAATTAGCTTTTAACAGACGCTGAGCTGTTGAAAGGTTATTTCAGTGTAAGTCCCCAAGTACAATCTTTAAGCGAGGGGATTTTTTTATGGGAACAATTAAAATTAAAAATTTAACATTTAAATATAATAACATGGAAAAGAATATTTTTAATGCTTGTAATTTAAATATTGATGAACATTGGAAGTTAGGCTTAATTGGCCGAAATGGCCGTGGAAAAACAACCTTTTTGCGATTATTGTTAGGTGACCTTAGATATCAAGGGGCGATTCAAACTAATTTAAAATTTGATTATTTTCCGCAAACAGTTGTCACACCACAGTATTCCGTCAAAGAAGTTTTACAACAAATAACGCAGTTGGATGACAGCGAATTTTGGAGGTTGGAACTTGAATTAGAAAAATTGCGGTTGCCAACAGTAATTTTAACAATGGCTTTTAAAAACTTAAGCCCGGGTCAACGAACCAAGAGCTTGCTAGCAGCAGCTTTTGTTGATCAAACGGCTTTTCAGCTAATTGACGAGCCGACTAATCATTTAGACAGTTGGGGACGGCAAGTGGTCAGTCAGTATTTAAAGATCAAGCAGGGCTTTATTTTAACAAGTCATGATCAAGGTTTTATTGATCAGTCAGTTGACCATATTTTGGCAATTGACCGAAATAAGATTCAATTATTTCATGGTAATTATACAACTTGGCAGCAGGAGTTTGCTAAACAAAATCAAACTGAAAAACTCGAAAAGCAGCAGCTTAATCATCAAATCAAGCATTTGCAGCAAAATGCCACTAAAATTCGTCAGTGGTCTGAACGAGCAGAAAAAGAAAAACGTAAAAATTTTCATCAACGAGAAGAACATGCTGATATCAATCGGGGGTTTCTAGGTCATCGGGCAGCTAAAGTTATGAAAAGATCAAACAGCAATTTAAAAAAAGTTGCCACAAAAATTGAAGAAAAGCAGTCACTGTTAAAAAATACCGAAGAAATCGAATCTTTAGGGCTTAATTATCAAGCTCCCTATCAACAACATGTTTTGCAGTTGGAGAAGGTCCAAGTTAAAAGAGCTGGTCGAATCTTGAATCAGCCAATCACATTGGATTTACAAAAAAACCACCAAATTGCTTTGGTCGGTTTAAATGGCAGCGGTAAAACGACCTTGCTTAAAGCTATCTTAGGTTGCAAGAAGCTGATTGCTCGGGGAACAATTGTGAAAAAGAATTCTTTACGGTTTTCTTATTTGCCCCAGCAATTTGAAAACTTAACTGGATCGCTAGCCGACTATGCCCGCAAGGCGGGAATTGATTATCCAGACTTATTAAATACCTTGCATAAATTGGGAGTTGAACGAGCAACTTTTAATAACCGTTTAGAAAATCTTAGTCGCGGGCAAAATCGAAAAGTATCGTTAGCTCGCTCGCTCTGTGAAGCAGCTAACTTTTATTTGTGGGATGAGCCGCTTAACTATTTGGATGCTTTTACCAGGCAACAATTACAAACTTTAATATTGACCAGCCAGCCAACTATGATTTTGATCGATCATGACCAAGCTTTTATTGATCAAGTGGCAAGTCAAAAGATAGTTGTCAACGGACTTTGAAAGTAATTTTTGTCTAGAATTGGGGAAGCCTTGGCTTAAATTTAAGATTAACGTTATTTAGGAAAAAATTAAGCAAAGTTGCCATAGCGGTCTTTATTTGCAAAATAGATGCTTGACAAGTTTCCTTTTCTTCAGATTTGTTGATAAACATCCAATTCGAGGAGGGATAGCGTTGAAAACAGAACAAAGAAAATATACCATCCTTCAGAACATTAACTGGTATTTAAAAAAAGCGTCAAAGAAATTTTCCAAACTAAAGTATGGATTACTACTAGTGAGTGTATTACTTTTAACAGCCACTAGCGGTGTTCCAACGCTGATTGTTTGGGGATTACAAGAAAAACTTGGTTTCTCTGATACTAAGTTAGGTGTTGGAAATGGTTAAAGCTGCGTTCGCAAGTTGAGTTGATGGCTAGGTGCTCTTGAGTTGACAATTAAAAATCATTTTTGATACTTTTACAAAAATCTTACTAACAAAAGCAAGGAGTTATGGTATTGTTTTAAGCAAAGTATGTTTATCAAGGAGATAGAAATGGCTATTTATATTCGACAGGCAAAGAAAGAAGATTTAAATACAATCTATTCTTTAATTCAAAGTGGGAAAAAAGTTTTAGCCCAAGAAAAGATTCCCCAATGGCAAGGAATTTATCCGCAGAAAGAAGACATTTTGCAAGATATCAAGCAAGGATATGGATATTTATTGATCAAAAATGGACAAATAGTTGGAACAGCCACACTTTTTCAACGAGAAGACTCAAATTACCAACAGATTTATGCAGGCGCTTGGCAAAAAGGTCTCGGAAAGTATGCAACGATTCATCGAATTGCCATTGAACCGAACTTTAAGGGACAACACTTAGGTGATTATTTTTTCAGTAATTTGATCAGTGAAGCCTATCGCTTAGGTTTTCGGGAAGTTAGAATCGACACTCATGAAAAAAATAAGCGAATGCAGCATTTAATTCTTAAAGCCGGTTTTGAATATGCTGGAATTGTCTATATGCATCAAGATCCAAACGATCAGCGGAAAGCTTTTCAATTGTTCTTAAAGTAATTTAAAAGAAAGGACTATTCAACCAAGTTTATTTAGAACTTGATGGAATGGTCCTGTTTCTTTGAAATAAAAAACTTGCCATCATGAAGAATTGATTTTATAATTGCTGCGTACCAATTTTTTGAATGGTTGAGCATTTTAACCAACAATGAGCGGATCTTAAAGTATAATTAAGATAACTTAGAAGGAGGCTTTTTTAATTTATGGCTTACAAGACGACTAATCCATATACAAATCAGGTCGAAAAAGAATTTGCTAATGCGACCGATGAAGAACTAGAAACAACTCTAGCTACAGCACATGCTTTATACAAAAAATGGCGCTATGAACCATTGACTGATCGCAAAGTTACTTTGCATAAGGTGGCTGATTTATTAAGACAAAGAAGAACTGAATATGCAGAGGTCATGACCCGTGATATGGGTAAACTGATCGGCGAGGCTGAAGGCGAAGTTGATCTGTGTGCAGATATTTGTGATTACTATGCTGATAAAGCAGCAGACTTTCTTAAACCCCAGCCATTGGAAACTGACACAGGTGATGCCTACTATTTAAAACAAGCTACCGGTGTTTTAGTTGCAGTTGAGCCTTGGAACTTTCCTTTTTATCAAATTGCTCGGGTCTTTGCACCAAACTTTATGGTGGGCAACCCGATGATTTTGAAAGATGCATCAATTTGCCCGGCATCGGCGCAGGCTTTTGCTGACGCTGTTGCCGAAGCGGGAGCACCGAAAGGCAGCTTGACTAATTTATTCATCAGTTACGATCAAGTCAGCAAGGCAATTGCTGATCCAAGAGTGGTCGGTGTTTGTTTAACAGGTTCAGAAAGAGGCGGGGCCTCAGTCGCTGCTGAAGCTGGCAAAGCTTTGAAGAAGAGCACGATGGAACTTGGCGGCAATGATGCTTTCATTATTTTAAGTGATGCTGACTGGGATGAGTTGAAAGAAGTTGCACCGCAAGCGCGCCTCTATAATGCAGGCCAGGTATGTACTTCATCCAAGCGCTTCATTGTCATGGCAGATATCTATGATAAATTCTTGGAAATGATGAAAGCTGCTGTTTCACAAGTCAAAATGGGTGATCCATTAGATCGATCAACGACCTTAGCACCAATGTCTTCAAAAGCAGCCAAAGAAAAACTGGAAAAACAAGTTAAAGAAGCAATTGACCATGGAGCTAAAGTTTATTATCAAAAAGAAGCAATTGATTCTGAGGGACAATTCTTTGCACCGATGATCTTGACCGATATTAAGAAAGATAATCCAATCTTTAACCAAGAAATGTTTGGCCCGGTTGTTTCAGTGTATAAAGTTAATTCTGAAGCGGAAGCAATTCAAATTGCCAATGATTCGAGCTACGGCTTAGGTAATACAATTTTCAGCAGCAATCATCAGCATGCTGAGGAAGTAGCTGCCAAGATTGAAACTGGGATGAGCTGGATCAATTCCGGCTGGGCTTCATTGCCAGAATTGCCATTTGGTGGCGTCAAGAACTCAGGCTATGGCCGGGAATTAAGTCAGTTAGGCTTTAATGCATTTATCAATGAACATTTGGTTTATACACCAAAAAAGAACTAATAAAAGCATAGATAAACTATTTAAGATCGTTACAATTATATTCCGAATTAAACGGCCAAGTAATCAATGATAGCTTGGCCGTTTAATTCGGAGTTTTTTTAAATAAATTGCAGCTGCTAGATATCTTTTGCCCTGAGCGTTAATTAGTGGGTGATTATTAATTTTAAGGCGCAAAAAAACAGTTCAGCGAGATAATGTCTGTTTACAACCTAAATTGTTACCAACACTTATCTCTTATACTACTTAATTGATACAGTTTCCGATTCCTGCTTAATCGGTACTTTTTAACTAAATCACTGTTCAATTATCTCACTGAACTGCTGAAAAATAAGGGAATTATCAAGCTTAAACCTCTTTTCCAACCGCAATCACGGTTTATTTGCCAGACGATCACATTCTAAATGATGCCCAGCAAGATTATAGGCTGTGCTATAATCCCTTACACTTCGTATTATAGCACACTAGAAAACGCTTTCAATAAAAATGCTCAATTGAATAGTTTGCTAATTAAAAACTCGCATAGCTGCTAAATCTGTAGTTGATGGCAAACAAAAACACTAGGAATCATCCTAGTGCTTTAATGTTGCTTATAGTTAATTCTGAGTATCAATTAAACAACAAAGAATTGAATAACTAAAGCAGCCGAAATAATGATGGTCATTTTGACGCCATTTGGCAAGCAGTTTAATTCAGGCGGTCGAGCCTATACTGTAGCCAAAACTAGTATAACATACTGTACTAAATAATTGATTGATGATATTATATTCTTAGAAATATTGATGGTTATACACCATTTTTAAGTGGACCTAGTCACTCCACATCATTGCTGGACCCCAGTTAATTGCTGGGGTCTTTTTTTTGGCTCAAGCGAGTAATCATTTGAAACTGGACTTTTGATTGGTTGATAATTTAATTATTTTTTTAGTGAACATCTTTTTTGGCATAGATCTTTATAACTAGGCGTGCTAAGATAAAACTAATTGAAAAAGATTCTCATTTAAGCAAGACTTGATGAAGGAAGTAGTTTTTGCATGTTAGCTTTAAATAAATCAACTTCTATAAATAAAAAACAGCTTTTTAAAGTTTTTGGACCAGGTTTGATTGTTATGTTGGCGGATACCGATGCTGGATGTTTGATGACCGCTGCTCAATCAGGAGCACAATGGAAATATACGATGATTTTACCACAGCTGCTATTGATCCCAGTCCTATTTATGGCTCAGGAAATGACTGTTCGTTTGGGCCTAGTGACTGGCAAAGGACACGGTGAGCTGATTCGCGAGAATTTTGGTCGTGGCTGGGCAATTTTGTCGGCTGGGACCTTGGCAATTTCGGCAATTGGTGCTTTATTGACAGAATTTGCGGGAATTGCCGGTGTTGGTGAGTTATGGGGGATTTCTAAATGGCTAACAGTTCCCCTGGCGACGGTTTTATTAATCGCGATTGCTTTTTGTGGTAGTTATCGGCGGGTTGAAAAAATT
>NZ_AHYZ01000099.1 GCF_000255495.1 Liquorilactobacillus vini DSM 20605 | reverse complement strand
GGTTTAATTTTGCCGGGGAAAGGGATTTTCATTTACACAAACTTCTTGACACTCCCGTTTTTCTTAATTATTTAATCATGATATCGTTTATTTTATATACTATTATTAGTAATAATAGTATATAATTATTTATATCGTTTTTAAATTGTAAGTAATCGTTTGAGGTGAAGGAATTGATTAATGGTCTTATTATAAAAAAGCGGCGCAAAGAATTACATATTTCACAAAAAGAGTTAGCCGAAGGAATTACCACACAGGGAACTATCAGTGCACTTGAACGAAATTCAACTTCGCCCAACAGTGATATCCTAACCAAAATTCTTGAACGCTTATCATTGTCACTGACTGATGTATTGGTGGGAAACGAAAAAATTGACAATCAAAAATTGTTAGCTGCTGCTGATAAGTGTTTTATGAACTATGATTATCACACTGTTTTAACCACTCTTAAAAAAATTAAAAAAATTACTGATCCGCATCAGCGTGCTCACTATCAATTTTTAAAAACTGATGCTAAAATGTGGGTCAAAAAGGATTACGATGATGCAATCTTTGAATATAATCAATTGTTACAAGAGACTAATGATCGTAATGAAATTTACGCCGTTTTAGCTACTTGTGAATTAGGAATTGTTTATAGTCTTAAACAAGATCTTGAAAAAAGTGCTTTTTACTTCAAAAAGCTTCCTGGATTAATGAAAAAATTAGATTTGGATCAGCATATTTTTTGGTCCCTGTCCTTATTTGCTAATTTAAGTGAGTTTTATTTAAACATTGATCATCAAGTTGGTAAATGCCAAGACTTATTGACTGAAGCATTACATTTTGCTAAAAAAAATAACAGTCCTTTCTTCGTTGATTCATTCTATCTACTATCTGCAGAAGCTTTATATGCCAAAAATGGCGAATGGACTGCGGAAGCAATTGATGATTTAACAAAGTCATGTGTTTTTGCAGAATTTCTTGATGATAAATTGGAGTTAGCTAAGGCTCAAAAACATTTGGATCAAATAAACAAGCAATAATTTTTGAAAATTTATTGTTTGCAATTAGCTAGTTGAACTATTACAAATCATTGATAAATGTTTCGTCAATGGATCCTAATAACTTACTTGATTAGCTATTTCTTTACTAAGCTTAGCAAACAGTTGCTTGGATGTTCCGCCATTTTTAAGTTATTAACTTGCTAAAATTTTAATTGTCACAAAAAAGTTGACAAATAAAATCAAGCTTGCTATGATAATGGCAACTATTAACGAAAGGGGTGCAATTGAAATGTTAAAATCATTTAAAACGTTAGTTCAAAATCAATTGCATCCGAACTTTAACTTAAAATTAAATAACGATTGTTGTTGCTGATTTCTGTACTTTAAGTTGTGATCGGCTTTTTTAGGCGGTCTCTCAATGGAAATGGCTTTGTTCGTCAAAAACATTTGAGCCAGTCAATGTATGGGGGTCTTTTTTTATGGCAATCAACAAAACTACAATTCACTTACTGAATTTAATTAGCTTCAAATCAAGCATTTTCCATATTGGCGGAGTGCGTGATTGGTGTTGCTGCAATTCCAAGCAGTTACGATTAGTTATTTAAGTTAGGAAGTGAATTTTTTTGTCAGCAAAAAGCCTACAAATCGGAATTTTAAATCTCATGCATGATAAAGCTGCTACACAAGCTGATTTTCGCCAAGTCTTACAAAATGGCCTGTACCCAGTCGAATTGCACTTTTATTACCCGATCATGCATTATTTGGATCGGCCAGTGCCCACAGAAGTCCTAAAGAGCGCTAAGCCGCTTGATTTGAAAGAAGTCGCTAGCTTGGATGCTTTTATTATTACTGGTGCACCACTTGATCAACTTGACTTCGAGCAGGTGACTTATCTGCCGGAATTGCAAGAACTATTTAGGGCTTTAAAGCAGGTGCCGCAACGACTGTATCTCTGCTGGGGAGCAATGGTGGCCTTATATGATCAATACCATATCGCCAAAGAAGTTTTGCCGAAAAAGCTCTTCGGTGTTTTTCCACAAAAGATCATTCAATCAAGTCCACTACTAACTGGCTTACCAAATGGTTTTTGGGCGCCACATGCTCGCTATGCCGATTCAAACCGCCACCAAATCGAAACAGATTCACAATTAACGGTTAAAGCGGTTAATCAAGATGGCCGCTTGCTGCTAGTTCAAAATCAGGCTGGCAATGAAACAATGCTGTTTTCACATCTTGAATATCAAGCTGGCAGCCTGGTTGCTGAATATCAGCGTGAGATCATGGCTCATCCAAAGAAGCATTACTGTTTGCCAATTAACCAAGCTGGTCGTGAATTCGCCTGGAAACACACTCAAAAAGTTTTTTTCACTAACTGGTTGCAGCAAGTTGTTGCAACAATCAAAAATGGAGGTCTTATTTATGGTTAAAGCAAAACAAAACATTACAGAATTGATTGGAAAAACACCCTTATTGAAATTGAATCACGTCGTTCCAACTCAAGCAGCCGACGTTTATGTTAAATTGGAATTTTTTAATCCAGGCAGCTCAATTAAAGATCGGATTGCTCTCTCAATGGTCGCTGCAGCTGAAAAAGCTGGTCGTTTGCAGCCTGGCGGAACGATTATCGAACCAACTTCAGGCAACACGGGAATTGGTTTGGCACTTGTTGCAGCTGCCAAAGGATATCATTTGATCATCACGATGCCTAAAAGCATGAGTATTGAGCGCCGAAAATTAATCCAAGGTTATGGTGCTGAATTGATCCTGGTCGATGGCGGGATGCCCGATGCCATTAAAAAAGCAACTGAATTAGCTGAGAAAAATGGTTATTTTCTGCCATTACAGTTTGCTAACCCAGCCAACCCAACAATTCATGAATTAACCACCGGACAAGAAATCATTGCTGACTTTGAGGGCCAGACTCCCGATGCTTTTGTTGCCGGCGTTGGGACTGGCGGAACACTGACTGGGATTGGTCATGCTTTGCGGAAAGTTAATTCCGACGTTAAAATTTACGCGTTGGAAGCTGCTGGTTCACCATTCTTGAAGGAAGGACATGCCGGTAAGCATAAGATCCAAGGAATCAGTGCCGGCTTTGTGCCAAAAGTTCTAGATACCAATCTTTACGATGGGATCATCGAAGTAACTGATGAACAAGCCATTCAGACGGCCCAAAAAGTCAGCCGACAGGAAGGCTTCTTGCCAGGTATCTCAGCTGGGGCTAATATCTTCGGCGCAATTGAACTTGCTAAGCAACTCGGCCACGGCAAGAGCGTCGTAACGGTTGTTCCAGACAATGGTGAGCGCTATCTGTCAACTGATTTATTTAATTTTTAATTTGTAATCTAAAGGCTGTTGCCAAGCTATTGTTGGCAACAGCCTTTTTAGTTTCATTAATACTTTTCCTGATCCAAAAGCCGGTTGATTTTAGGCAGCAAAGCCAAAATATATCCGATACTGAACAGACCACTAACGATAAAAATCCAGTAATTAGTGGCTACTGAATTAGGCCTTTGAATTTAATCTACTTGGTTTGTTTGATAACTGATTTTTAAATAAATATCGTTAGTTTTGATGGTAAGTAAAAGTTTCCAAGAAAAAAAGCGTAAAACTGTTTCAATATTGGCCACCATAATCCCCAAATCAATTGAAACGGCAACAGTGGAGGCTGTTTTTGCGCGCACTAATCCTAGTCCGCATTTGTGCTTGATAAAGGAGAAGTATCGCTCAATTTTTCCACGACGATTTTCAGCGTCCCGGGCAGCTGTATTAGCTGCTCGCTGTTCCTCTTGAGTAAT
>NZ_AHYZ01000100.1 GCF_000255495.1 Liquorilactobacillus vini DSM 20605 | reverse complement strand
CTTATTCCTCCTCGAATTTGACTAAATTAAACTAAATCATATAATGTGATATTAAATGACATAAAAGCAGGTGAGATAGTGGCTATTAAATTAAGAACGGTTTATTATGCAACTAAAGAAAAATATGAAATGAAATTACTTACCGGTAATTCTGGCCTGGATCGACTATTCAGTTGGGTACATATTCTGGAAAATATTGATACCATGGATTATCTGCATGGAAATGAAATTGTGATCACAACTGGAATTGGAAAAGATTCTGATCAATGGTTGGAAGAATATGTTAAAAAGGTTGTCAATTCTAGTGCAACAGCCTTAATAATCAACACTGGAAAATTTATTAATCAAATTCCTCCAGATTTAATCAAGTACTGTCAAACTAAAAACTTTCCCTTGTTTACTGTCCCTTGGAGAATACATTTAATTGATATTATCCGAGATTACTGTAACCGCATCTTTTTGAGTGAACAATTTGCCTTTAGTCTGACTGAAAGTATTAAAAATGCCATTTTTCATCCTGAAAAACCAGCGCAATTTGAATCTCAATTAGAAAGGAATAGTTTTGACTTAAACAGCAATTACGCGATAATCGCGATTCAAGGCCAAAATTTTGCAATTCAAAAAAGCAGTACCCAGTTTCATGAACAGTTGCAATTAAGTATTGAAATTCAACTCAATGCTTATGGGTTTGTAAATTGTATCTTTGAAATTGAAGATGCAATAATGATTGTTGTCAATGATCCATTTCAATTGAAGGATTTTGCTAAATCACTGGATAAAGCATTGAGCAATAAGTTTCCGAGCAAGTTATTTGAAATCAGTGTCAGCGATGAAGTTTCATCCATAAAAAAATTGCAACAAGCCTATAAGCAAGTCAAATATGTGATGGATCGAATTCAAAAACACAGTGCTAACTCACTTTGCTTTTTTGAAGACAATGGCATTAATGAACTTATCTTGGCAGTTAATGATTTTGAGATTTTACAGAAAAGCGCGCAACGAATTTTAGAACCAATTCTTCTATATGATCGAGATAATGGAACGGATTATACTTCGCTGTTAAAACTTTATTTACAAGAAAATGGTAGTATTAAGGCAATCTCAGCGAAAACTTTTACTCATCGAAATACCATCAATTACCGAATAAAAAAGATAAAAGAAATTCTGTCATTAAATCTTGAAGTCAATCGTGATCGTTTTAAATTAATGCTGGCCTTTTATATTTTAGATAGTCTTTAAATGCCTCCTTTAAATTAATTGAAGAAAGCATATCACAGTTATTTAAGCTGAAATATGTTTTACAGCATAAATATTAACTAGCAGTTTAGTGCTTGAGCACCAAACTGCTTTCTATTTGTTAGTTTTAAAGCTGTTTTTCTTAGCAAAGTTAAAATAAACGGTTACAACCAAAGAATATTAATTTACTATAATGTATTAAATTTCATTTTGCGGTTTAAAAAAGGCGTGAAACAATTGTATTTATTTGAAATATAAACTTAAAAAACAGACTGTTTTAAGCAATGCAAGCTGGCAGGTAAGATTTGCTTGTTTTTAAAAGAAAGGTTAGTTTTTTTCTTTGATGCCAGCAGTATTTAAAAATATCCTTCAATTATGTAAACTACATGTTTTTCCTGTTCGACTATGTTACGATTAACTCAATATAATTAAGAATTTTAAGCAGCAATTTTACTAAGCAGATAGAAGCAAGGAGAAAAAAGATGGCATTTTTAGAATTAAAGAATATCCACAAATCCTACTATCTTGGAAATGAAGAAATCCCAGTCATTAAGGGCATTAGCTTAAGTTTTGAAAAGGGTGAATTTGTTTCGATCTTGGGTGAATCAGGCGGTGGCAAGTCGACTTTGATGAATATCATTGGCGGATTAGATCGAGAGTTTTCTGGTGAGTTAACAATAGCTGGTAAAAAACTGGATCATGGTAAAGAAAAACAAGTTGATGATTATCGGCGCTCGATGATTGGTTATATTTATCAATCATATAATTTGATTAGTCATTTGACAGTTTTGGAAAATGTTTTGATTTCATTGGAGATGACAACGCTCTCTCATCAACAAAAAGTTGAACGAGCTAAAAAGCTGCTTTTGCAAGTTGGTTTGGCGGATCAGCTGAAAAAACATCCTAATCAGCTTTCTGGCGGACAAAAACAGCGGGTGGCGATTGCCCGGGCTTTAGCCAGCGATCCAGCAATTATTTTAGCTGATGAACCGACTGGGGCGTTGGACTCTAAAAATACGCAAGAAGTTTTGGAGATCTTAAAACAAATTGCTGCCGATGGCCGGTTAGTGATCGCAGTGACTCATTCACAGGAAGTGGCTGATCATGGGACTAGAGTCGTCCATTTAGCTGATGGTTTAATTGATTCAGACCGGCGCTTGCGGCCAGCTTATCCTTTACCTGATAATGCAACTCGAATCGCGGCTAAAGTCTTATCCGCGACGGCTAGTTACAAAAATGCTTTTAAACATTTGATGTATCATTTTCAGCAAAACTCGCTGATTGTTTTAGGAACGGCGATTGGAATCTTTGCAGTTCTCCTCTTTTCGGGCTTAGGCAATGGAATCAATAATTATATTCAAGATCAAATCAATTCATTGGCCAATCCACAAGTTATGACGGTCATGAATAATCCGCAGGGCAAGCATTTATCCCAATCTAAATCGCAAATGGCTATTCAAAATTTTAGTCAGGAACCAACAAGTTATTTTCTTTCAGCCAAAAAGATTGCTAAAATCAAGCAGGTCAAACATATCAAGCAAGTCGAAAAGGGCTATCAGCTGGGAAATTATACCGTGAATTATCAAAATAAAAAAGCCGCTGGCAGTACCTTGCAGACCTATACGGCAGCCTATACTGACCATGTCTTGAAAAAAGGCAGTTGGCCGAAAAAAGGCGAACTGGTTTTGGATGCTTCAATTGGTCAGCAGCTATTTGGCAAGCTGGCAACGACCAAAATGATCGGCAAGCAGGTTACCGTTGCTTATAATTGGATAAATGCCAATAATCAGCCAGTTCAAGCCACTGCTAAATTCAAAATTTCTGGGATCATTAATGGGAAAAGCGCCGGGGCAATGGTCCTAACTAATTTTCAAACAACTAAAGCTGGCTTGCAGCAGGCAGGAGCGGTTGCTGATCCTAACTTTTTGAGCGTTGGTGTTGATCAATTGGATAATGTGGAAACAGCTGCCAAGCAGCTGCGACAAATCAAATCAAATCAGAAGTATGACTTTTTAGTAATTACGATTGGCAGTCTCTTAAAAACTGTTAATCGCTATGTTAACCTAGCATCAACAGTTTTAGCGACGATCGCTGGGATTTCTCTGCTGGTATCGGCGTTGATGATCATCGTGACGATGTATATGTCAGTTGCTGAGCGAACTAAGGAAATTGGAATTTTGCGAGCTTTGGGTGAAAGGCGCAAAGATATTCGGCGCTTATTTACTTCTGAGTCAGTCCTTTTGGGATTATTCTCAGCGGTAGTTGGTTTAGTGATTGCTTGGACCGTTGGAACGATTTTAAATCATGCACTTTATGGCCTAATCAAGTTTGATATTGTTCAAATGAATTTCAGCAATGTGATCTTTGCCTTTGCCGCAGCTTTGTTGATTTCATTTATTGCCGCACTCTTACCTGCTCGCAAGGCTTCCCGGTTAAATCCGATCGATGCATTAGCAAACGAATAATCAAGCAAGCAGATTTATCAGCTGAAGAAAATCAATTCTTCAGTTGATTTTTTTTATCGTCAAAGCAGGCGGGTTAATCGTCTTAACGCCAGCTTCAACATATCCAGTGAATGATGGTATAATTTGATTTATGAAAAGAGGTTGGGTTATGAGTAGATTTTGGAGAAATTATCGAGGGACGATTTTATTGTTTCTAGGTTTGATTTTAGGCGGCTTAGCGGGAGTGATCTGGGGAAAACAAGTTGAAGTTGTTAAACCGTTTGGTGATTTGTTTTTAAACTTAATGTATATGGTCTTGATTCCACTAGTTTTCTTTAGTATTTCAGCGGCAATTGCCTCAATGACGGAAATGAAGCGTTTGGGGAAGATTCTGATCACGGCCTTGATCGTTTTTGTTGTGACAGCACTTATTTCGGCGGTGATCGGTTATTTAGCCGTCTTGCTTTTTCATCCAATCAATAATGTTGATATGGCAAGCTTGAAACATTTGATGGGCAATGTCAAAGGAGCAACTGGCAGTCATACGTCTGGCCTTGAGCAACTAGTCAATACTTTTACGGTTGATGACTTTAGCAAGATTTTGTCGAAAAATCATATGCTGCCGTTGATTGTGGTGGCAATTTTTACCGGAATTGCTACTTCGACTTCTGGTTCAGCTGCGCGACCTTTTGCGAAGGTTTTGATTGCTGGCAATGTGGTTACTATGAAGATTGTTAAATATATTATGTATTATGCACCGATTGGCTTGGGCTGCTTTTTTGCAACTGTAATTGGCAACCTGGGCTCAGAAATGATCTCAACTTACGTCCGAACATGGCTGGTCTATCTAGTTTATGCCGCCTTTTATTTTGTAGTAGTCATGAGTTGCTATGCGCTGATAGCGGGTGGGAAACCGGCCCTTAAAGCTTTTTGGCGTAATATTGGCGTGCCGGCCATCACTGCTATTGCTACCAGTTCTTCGGCAGCAACGATCCCAGCCAATCTAGCATATACGAAAAAAATGGGTGTCAGTTCGGATATTGCTGATACGGTCGTTCCATTAGGTGCCAATGTGCATAAAGACGGGTCAGTCGTAGGTGGCGTCTTGAAGACAACTTTCTTATTTGTCCTCTTTAACCGGAGCATTACTTCACTGCAAAATGCGTTGCTGATCATTGGTGTCGGCTTTTTAGTCGGAATGGTCATGAGTGCCATTCCCGGTGGCGGTTTTGTGGCTGAGGCGGTAATCATTACCATCTTCGGCTTTCCAATGTCGGCGCTGCCATTAATCCTAATCATCAGTGAGATCATTGATATTCCAGCAACGTTAATTAATTCTTCAAGTAATACGACGGCTAGTATGCTGGTTACGCGGGTAGTTGAAGGCAAAAACTGGTTAGACAAAGTCAAGTGATTAAAATCAAAATTGAAAACTAAAGCGTATAATTTTTAAGGGCATTGATCAATTAGATCGTGTCCTTTTTTTGTAGTCAGCATGAAAAACTAACAAATGTATTCGGCATGGCTGATAAAATTGCGACCTGCAATCGATCTAAGCCAATCAAGGTTGTGTACCACTGCTTGCTCCTGTTTAAATCAACCTACAAGCTTCATGTTATAAAAGTTCACATTGTACAACCCCGAGGGAGAAAAAGTTGCTAAATTGCTCTATTTAAATCATTAGCCGCTGCGTATGATAAATGTAATTAAGACAGAAAATACTTCAGGGGTGATCAAATGGGGCAATTAAATGCAACTTCGCAAAGCAAATTCAACTTGCTAAGCTTTTCAGAAAAACTGAACCACCTGCAACAAGTTGCTGAAAAAGCCAAGCTGCTCTGGGGTTATCCAGCAGATGCCAAAGTTAAGTTGTTAAACTTTACAGAAAATGCAACTTTCAGTTTACAAGCTGCTGGGCGACCCAAAGTAATTTTACGAGTACATCGGCTTGAATATGCGACTTTCAATAATATTCGAACTGAATTGACGTGGATCTTAAATCTAAAGCAACAGACTAAGTTATCTTTGGCACTGCCGCAAAAATCGCAAAATGGTCATTACATTGAAGCAATTGAAACACCAAGCTTGGCAGAGAAAAGATATGTTGTCTGTTTTGAATATGTAGCTGGCAGTGCACCGGTTGATTCTAGTGATACAAATGAGGATCTTGAACCAATTGTTAAAACTTGTAAGCAGATTCCAAACTGGCTTACGTTTCCGTTATTCAGACTAGCAGCCGGGCTGGAAATTAAATTCGGCAAATATGAAAAGAGTGAGCTAACGGTTGAAGATCGCCAGTTGTATCAAAAAATTGGCAAAATTGCCGCCACTTTGCATTTAGCAGCGCAAAGATGGCCGCAACCCGCGTTTTATGAACGGATGGAATGGAACTTTTCTGGGACGTTTGGCCGCAACAATAATTTTTATGGTGCTTCTTATCACACCGGTCATTGGTTGCATAGCAATGAAATTAGAATCTTAGATCGGTGCGTTGAATTAATGCGCAAGAGATTGATGATTTATGGGAACGGGCCCGATCGCTATGGAATGATTCATAGTGATTTGCGGACAGCCAATTTGTTGAAAAATGGTCAAAAAATCACTGTTTTGGATTTTGATGATTGCGGGCAAGGCTGGTTCATGTATGATTTGGCAAGCGCGGTAGCTTTAATGGAGCATCGGTCCGATATTGAAGAAATTATTACTGAGCTGCTTGATGGTTATCAACAAGTCAGGACAATTACTCAGCAGGATCAAGATGAGCTTTGGACTTTTATTATGATGCGCAGAATAGGCTTGTTACAAAGCTTGATTTATCGCATGGGGATGGTGGTTGAAGGCAGCGGTGAAACGGTCGAATTAACTCCCGATGTTTTGGAATTTTTTGCAAAAGGAACGGTTGTTTTAGCTAATCGCTATTTGAAACGCTATTCATTGATGCCAGCGGCTAAACAGGCGTTACCAACTCAAAAAGAAAGAAAAACGAAAGTTCCTGGTCTCTAAAAAAAAGGAGTAAGTGATTATGAGTAAAGAAGCAGGAAAAATTTACGCTGAAGCTGCTAAGATCTGGAACCCTGATCGCGTGGCAACTTTTAAAAAATTTGGTTTTGAAATGGTAATGGGCAAGCGCCAAGGCAGCTACTTTGAGGATTTGGATGGCCATGAATACATTAATATGCATTCCAACGGCGGAGTATTTAATTTGGGACATCGAAACCCAGAGATCCGGCAAGCGTTGATTGATGGAATGGACGTAGTTGATGCAGGCAACCATTATTTCCCCTCGCGGTATAAAAATGAGTTGAATGAAAAACTTTTGGCAGCTTCACCAGAAAATATGAAATATGTTTTCACTTTAAATGGTGGCGGAGAAGCAATTGATGCCGCTGTCAAGTTTGCCCGACGCGCAACGAAACGCCAGCGTATTATTAGTTTAGCTTGTGCCTTTCATGGCGGAACCGGGATTGCGATGCAAGCTGGCAATCCAAAACTAGCTGAATTTTTCAATATGACGCCGGATCCTAAGCTCTATACGCATATAGCATATAATAATTTGGAACAACTGGAAATGGTTCTCAAAAAAAATGATACCGCAGCAGTTCTGATTGAAACTATTCCGGCAACGGCTGGTTTTCCTATGCCAATTGAAAATTATCACCGAGAGGTTCAACGATTAGCCCATCAATATGGTGCTTTGTATATTGCTGATGAGGTTCAAACTGGTATGATGCGCAGCGGTCAAATGTGGTGCTGTTGCAAGTTTAAAGCTGTACCCGATATGATCGTTACCGGCAAAGGATTATCGGGGGGGTATTATCCAATGTCAGCAGTCATTATGAATGATGAGGCAGCTAGCTGGATGAAAGAAGATGGTTTTGCACACACATCATCTTTCAATGGGACAGAATTAGGCTGTATTGTCGCCTCTAAGGTCTTAGATATCTTAAAGCGGCCAGCCGTTAAACAAAATATTGATCAGCTAACGGAGTTCTTTCAGCTAAACTTGGCTAAGCTGCAGCAAAAGCATCGCGAATTTTTGGTTGAGGTTCGACAATGCGGAGTGATTATGGGATTAAAAACGGCGCATCCCCTTGGTGGCCAAGCATTAATGGTAGCATTGATCAAAAATGGCGTTTGGGCAGTGATGGCTGATTTTGATAAGTCAGTTTTACAATTTAAGCCCAATCTATTAATGGACCAGATAACTGCTAAGAAAGTCATTAGTCGTTTAGACCAAGCATTAAGCGAGGCCCAACAAATGGTCAGTACTCCAAGTCTTTAGCAGCGGTTTTAAGGAGAAAGGAGTTTTGGAAATGAAAGCAAGCAGTCAAAAAGAATTATTGCGAACAATTAAGTATTTTACTTTTGCGTCTTCAGCTGGGGTAGTCGAAATGGGTTCATTTACACTTTTGACGCAGTTTAGCAATTTTCCTTATTGGAATCGGTATCTGATTGCGCTGGTTCTATCAGTGATTTGGAACTTTACTTTGAATCGGCGGTTTACCTTTAAATCAAATAATAATATTCCGATTGCAATGCTGAAAGTCTTTTTCTATTACTCGATTTTTACTCCAGTTTCAACAATTGGCGGAAACTATTTAGTAACGGTGCTGGGTTGGAACGATTACCTGGTAACGATTATCAATCTCTTATGCAATGGCATCACTGAATATCTGTATCAAAGATTTTTTGTTTTTGGTGCTTCACTTGACTCGCGCGAAGTTCTACAATCTAAGTCAACTGATCTGGATCATTTACTCTGATACCGATCCGTGGATAAAGCTGTTCTTGTTCGACTTTATAAGCGTTCAAAGCGGCTGAGAAACTAAATTCACGGCGAATCAAACTATTTAAATCAAGTTGTGCTAACAAAGTTGCTGTCTGGTGCAGCACTTTTTTGGTATATAAAAATGAACTCATAATAGTTAGGTTCATAGCAAAAAACTTGATTGAATTTACGGCGATTGACTGTTGACGATCAAAATAGACAGTGGTCAAAAACAAGCCTCCCCGAGCAGTAGTATTGATGGCGACCGATATTAAGGCCGGATACTTGGAGGTAGTTAGGACGGTTTTGTTAAAACCAATAAAGTCCGACCGTTTTAAAAGCTCAGTTGCGAGATTATCAGTCAGTGGATCGATGATTTGATCAGCACCAAATTTTTGTGCCAGTAATTTGTTTTCAGTTTTATTTTCAACGACAACGACAACAGCTTGCGTGTAACGCTTGATCAACTGCAGCAAGATCAAGCCATTGAAATCACCGCCGAAAATACAAATTCGATCGGCATCATTGACTTGCAGTTTGTCATAGGCCATTTTGACAACTGCGACCGGTTCAAGCAAGCAGCCAGTTGCCAAGGAAACATTAGCTGGCAAATGAACTAATTGGTCGGTTTTCCAGACGATATAAGGACAGAGCGTTCCACTTTTGACTCGCAGCTGCATGCAATTTTGCTCTTGTTGCTGCTTGCAGGCTGGACATTTTCCGCAAAATTGGACCACCGTTCCTGAAACAGGCTGGCCAACTTGCCAACCGGCCTTTTGGGCCGAACTGCCAGTGGCAACAATTATTCCAGCCATTTCATAACCGGCGATTCCTTCTTTACTATAAAAATCCCACTGGCGCTTTAAGCGTAGGTCCTGAATCCCAATTGTACTATAAATAACTTTGATCTTAACATCGTCAGCTGACTGTAAAGCTGGTTCGGGTTGTTCAGCGAACTCAATCAATCCACTGCGATGGTTCCAAATAGTCTTCATAATAGTTAAGTTTCTCTTCCTTTCGCACTTTTACTTGATAACTTTTAGGCGTTGTTTGATAACGAGCTTTAAAAACGCGATTAAAATAACTGACACTTTTAAATCCGGCGGCTGTGGCAGCCTGGTTAATGGTTGCCGTACTATAGCATAAATAGATTTTGGCAAATTCAAGCCGCAACCAGGTGTAAGTATCAGCAATCGTCAATTGAAACTGATCTTTATAAATTCGATTTAAGTAGGTTTTGTTGATGGCTAGCTGAAAAGCCGTTTCTTTAAGCGACCAGCCTTGCGAAAAATGCTGCCAGATTACTTGAAGACACTGAATTAAGGTTGTTTTAATAATTGGTGAATGGTATTTGATCTTTTGCCAAAATTGATCTTTGAGCAAAGCTTGCAGCTCATCTTCTAAAGTTGCAAAGTTCCAACTGGTCAGCTCGGTTTCTTGATGTTCGGTTAAATAAATGAAAAAGCTGATTTGTAGTCGTAGATAAGCTAAAGCAATAAAACTATGTTGAGATTTGATTTGCTGAAGATAAATAGTCTGCAATAGATGCTGAGCAGTTGCCAGATGACCCGAAAATAATGCTTGACTGAAGGTAAGACATTGTTCGATCAAAGTTAAATTCAGACTGTTGGTACGTGGCTTAACAGGTGACATTAAGATCTCTCCACGCAGAAAGTAATGTAGATCCTGCAGCTGATTAAAACTAATTAATTGCTGTTTTAGTTCAACTGAGGCGCTGTTTTTACGATAGACGCAGCTGCAGTTTGCGCCCCAAAGGATGATTAGTTCTTTTTTAAGCTGGAGAAAATTTAATTGTGAATTAAGCTGTGTCCGATTAATCAGAATTAACAGTTCATCAGGCTTTTTTAACTTGATCAGAGTTAAAAATTTTAATTGTAAAAAATTTTGCAATTGCTTGATTTCCGATGAATTAATGGCTTGAGCAAATGTTTTGATCCATAAGAGATGGTAAGTGCCATATGGCAGCTCAGTTACTGATTGAAAAGTTGTCAAGCCAAGCTTTTCAGTTGCTGGATGGCTGTGGCCGAGTTGTTGAAGCAAGCAGTCAAGGGCCTTTTTAAAGGCTGTTTGGTTTAACTGCTTAAATTGCAGACTGATCAGGGGATGCTGATAATTAGCAGAGGTTAAATCTTTACCTAAAAACAAGACGCCGTAGTTCCAAGGAGCTTGGGTTAAGTCATTTAGAATTTCCTGATAGGGCAGTAAAATATTGGCATCAATAATTATTAAGTCAACTTGATTAGCTGAAAAGGCGTTCAATGCATCGGTGCTGAAAGGGACCAGCTGAATAATCAAATTAGATCGATCAGCTAGCCACTGCCATAACTGCTGCAGTAAAATTCGATTTTCAGAAATAACTAAAACATGATACATAGCTTGAATCACCTAGTTTAGAAAAGCTTTTGGTTAGTGTACCACATAAATAATTGAAAGGTGGTCGAACAAGTTAACCTGGTTGATGTATCAAGCCAAACTGACTGAATTTTCAAAAGTCAAATGGCTAAGCAAAAATTGAATCTTAAATTGAAAACGATTTTGAGTTGCTTTACTTATAAAATTAGAAAAATCCGTGTTTAACCGTTTTTAAACGGTTAACTTTATTTTCATAAGTAAAATTCCAAAAATGCTTAATAAAACAAGCTGCTCAAATCAGTCTTTCTCCGGTTATTTATGTTAAAATTTTCATTAGTTTCTAATTCTATTTTTATCAAAATCAGGATAAAGCTTTTGAGCTGCTGTGAGGAAGTGTTTTTTTTGCCATTAACTTTGATTACTGCAATTTCACCAATTATTTTTACCTTAGCACTAGGCTTCTTGTCAGGCTGGCGTAAACAGTTTGGCAAAGGTGCTAGTCAGGCTTTTATCAGTTTTGTAATGTCGTATGCTTTGCCGCTTAGCCTGTTTGGCGGTTTATTATCAACGAGCCGGCAAGTTATCATTCAAGATATTCCGCTGTTTATCTGGCTGGGAGTCGGAATGATTGGAACTTTTGGATTATTGATTATTATTTATCAACTCTATTTGCATCACCTTAGTTTGGCTGTTTTGCGTGCTTTGTCGGTCGCTTGCCCCTCGGTTCCATTTATGGGAACTTCCGTGTTAGCAATTATTTTTGGCTCGACTGATAGTGTGATCTTGGTAGCTATCTGCGGCTTGTATTTGAATTTGATTCAAGTACCATTAAGTGTCCTGCTGCTGTCGGCGGCTGGTCGTGAAGGCGAACAAACGGCCAAGGGGTTTCAACAAGCGGGTGAGCGGTTGTTAAGTGCTTTGAAAAAGCCGCTTGTTTGGGCACCAATTTTAGCCTTTATCTTGAATTTAAGCGGTTTTCAATTAGCTGAGAAATGGTTGCCGCTTTTTAGTGAACTGGGACAGGCAGCTGGTGGGGTGGCTTTGTTTTCGATTGGCATTATGCTGTATGTACAACATTTTCAGCTGACCAGAGCAGTTATCTTGAATGTTTGCCTTAAAAATCTGGCGCTGCCGTTGGCAATTTGGGGAGCAATGTCTTTAGCTGGTGCCAGTCAAGCCTTTCAACAATTAGTGGTGATCACTTTGGCAATTCCAACAGCGGCAATGCCGAGCATGCTGGCAATCCAAAGCCGGGTTCATGAAGATGAGATGGCTTCAACTCAGTTAGTTAGTACTTTGTTATCAGTCGTGACAATGGGTTTGTTTATGTTCTTACTGCAGGTCGGTTAGGCATTTTGATCGACAGCTGCTGGTAGCTACGGTATCTTGAAAGTAGGAATAGATGTTTTGAAGATACCAGAAAGGGGTCGACAGCGATGGCTTATAGTTTACCGCAACTGCCGTATGATTATGCTGCTTTGGAACCTTATATTGATGAGCTGACCATGAAGATTCATCATGATCGGCATCACCAGACCTATGTTGACAACTTAAATCAAGCGTTGGAACTTTACCCGGCAGCTAAAGACTGGACTTTATCCCAGTTGTTGGCTAATTTAGCCGAATTGCCAGATCAAGTCGCTATGACGATTAGAAACAATGGCGGTGGTCATGCTAATCATTCTCTCTTTTGGGAAAGCTTGACCCCAAATCCTCCAAAGATGCCACCGCAGCAACTGCTGATAGCAATCACAACAGCTTTTGGAAGCTTTGAAAAATTCAAACGCCAATTTGCGACTACAGCTCAGCAAGTTTTTGGTTCGGGCTGGACGTGGCTGGTGATCGATGAAGATGGTCAGCTAGCGATCACCGCAACAGCTAATCAAGATTCGCCGTTAATGTTAGATCAGGTTCCGTTGCTAGGCATAGATGTTTGGGAACATGCTTATTATCTACAGTATCAGAACCGGCGGCTAGAATATATTACCGCTTTTTGGCAGGTTGTTAATTGGACAAAAGTTACTGAACGCTGGGGGAAAAACAGTGATTGATCACAGATTATTTCAGTCATGGATCTTCGTCAACGGTTTGAAAACTAAATACTGCACGCAAAGCTGAAGCAAAATTGTTTCAGCTTTTTGCGTCCTAAACTGACTTGTGGCTGCTAAGCTAGTACTGTTTATTAAATTTTAGCAAAAAAATATTTATTTTCTAAACATAATGTATTAAAATTCTTTTTTTACAAATATTATTCATTTTTAGTTGCATTTTATGCGTTATGAGTTTATATTAATTCTATAAAGCAGTTGAATTTGATTCATATCTGAATTTATGGGGGACGGAAACATGAAAAGTAAAAGTTGGTCGAAAATAATTTTAAGCCTGCTAGTAGTAAGTTTAGTTTTCTTAGCAGCCGGATGCTCAAACAGCAGCAAAACTAATGGCGTCAAAAAGATTCAAAATCGTGGGACCTTAATTGTTGGGACGTCGGCTGATTTTGCACCATTTGAATTTCCAATCGTTCAAAATGGTCAAAAGAAAATCGTTGGTTACGATATTCTGCTGGCTCAAAAAATTGCAAAAAATTTGGGAGTTAAGCTGAAGATTGAAAATGTTGAATTTTCTTCATTGATTTCTGAACTAAAAGATCAGAAAATCGATATGATCCTTTCGGGCTTATCCATTACTAAACAGCGTAAAAAAAGTATCAGTTTCTCAGAACCATATTACACAACTAAGAATGTTTTATTGGTTAGAAAAGCTGATAAAAATAAATACAGTTCAATTAGCCAATTAGCCAAAAAGAGTATCGGTGTTCAACAAGGCAGTACTCAGCAAGCTGTTGCAACTAAAAAACTTAAGAAGAGTGATCTTGTTGTTGAAAGTGTTGTAACGAGTTTAGCGACGGAATTGAAAGACAATAAGTTAGATGGTGTTTTAGTTGAAAGTGGGGTCGCAGAAGGTTATGTTTCTAAATATCCAGATCAGTATGCAATTGCTTCCGTCAAGATGCCAATCGAAAAAGAATCGCAATCATATTCAGCCGGGATTGCCAAAAACAACCAAGCTCTGGTTAAGCGGGTCAACCAAGTTATCAGCAAGCTGAAACAAAATGGTACTAATAAGAAGATGCTAGATCAAGCAAAACAGTTACAGAAAAAGTATAGTAAGTAACGATATATAACTGTCAATTAGAACGGTTCGTTTAGCTAGTTATTGAAAAATAATCAGTTGAGCGGACTGTTTTTGATTATCTAAAGGATTTTCAGAAGCTTAAAAAGGATTCACTAAAAGACTTGCTTCCTTCAAATTAGATGTTATAATTAATGTAACAAATATAAAAAGAAGGCAAAAATTATGACAGTGATTATTCCAGATTTTCAATTAGCTGCGGCAACCCAGCCAGGAACGGTAGCCCTTAAGGTTGCTGATTTGAATGCTCAGACAAGCTTTTATCGTGATATTATTGGGCTTGATGTTTATGAACAAGGTTTAACACGCAGTATTTTAGGTGCCCATGGCAGTCAAAAACCATTACTGATCCTGCAACAGATTATGTCACCGCTTCCCTTAACGCGGAAAACAGGCCTTTATCATACGGCTTTTTTACTGCCTAGTCGCAAAGATTTGGGGAATGCTTTGATCCATTACTTGAATGTTCAAGCCCCAATCATCGGAGCCAGCGATCATGGCTATAGTGAAGCAATTTATTTAACTGATCCTGAAGGTAATGGCATCGAAGTTTATCGTGATAAGCCACGTTCAGCTTGGGATATTCGACCAGATGGTGAAATCCCAGGAATTACGATCGAAATGGATGCTCAAGGAGTGGTTGCTGCTGCTGATCAAAATTGGCAAGGTTTCCCCGCAGCCACTAAAATTGGCCATGTACATTTAAAAGTCGCTGATTTGGCAGCAACTGAAGAATTTTACACTGATGTTTTAGGCCTGTCTTTAAAGACCAATTTTGGTAACTCGGCCAAATTTTTTGCCAGTGGCGGCTATCATCATCATCTTGGAACGAATATTTGGAACGGCCGTAATCTGCCAGCAATGGATCAGCACGATTTAGGCTTAGCTTATTATTCATTCTTTACCCCGGATGAAGTTGAGTTAGCCCGGGTAAGAGAAAATCTTGAAAAATTAGGCCAGAACTTTGAAATTTTGAAAGATCAAAGTCTGGCCTTGACTGACCCAAATGGGATCAAATTAAGATTTGAAATTGTTCCGGAGAGTTAATGAGCTAAAGCTTTATCTTTAACGCATTTAGGCCCCAATAAGTTTTCAGGACTCAGCAGCTGTTCGATTTTCTCAGTGGAGAAATCTTTGCTTTGCAGTAAACTTCTAATTGAAACTTTTTGACTCAAAGCCTGTTTGACAAGCTGAGTAGCAGCTGCATAGCCGATTTTAGGAGCTAGAATTGTGGCAATTTCAGCTGAGTGCTCAATATTGCTTTGACAAAGATCTTCATTGATTGTTAAGTCTTGCAGGCAGTTAGTGATCAAGCTTTGAATGCCAGCAGTTAAAAGCCGCGCACCATCTAACAGATCTTGAAACATGACCGGTTCAAAAGCATTCAATTCAAGTTGGCCAGCCTCAACTCCAAAAGTTACCGTCGTGGCATAACCGATAATTTGAAAGGCAATTTGGTTAACAAATTCGGGAATAACCGGGTTGACTTTGCCAGGCATGATCGATGAACCAGCTTGAACTTTAGGTATTTTTAATTCACCTAACCCAGTCCGCGGTCCGCTGCCTAATAAGCGCAAATCATTAGAAATTTTTCCTAAGGAAGTTGCGAGATTCTTGAAAGCGTCAGCTGTTTCCAAGTAACAATCAGTGTTTTGAACGGCATCAATCAAATTTTCAGCTTGTTTGAGCGGTAATCCCGTCCGTTTGACCAATACTGGTACAACTTTTTGCTGATAGGCGGTTGTTGTATTAATACCTGTTCCAATCGCTGTTCCACCGAGTGGAATCGTCAGTAATTTCTCACGAGCTATTTGTAAGCGTTGTTTGCAGCGTTGTAATAAATCAGCATAAGCTTGGAAGGATAAACCATAAGTTGTTGGGACAGCATCTTCCAGTTGAGTACGTCCGAGTTTTAAGACGTGCTTATTTTTTTGAGCTAATTTCTTAAATTCAACAATTAAGTCTTGAACTGTGCTGGTTAGTTGCGAACTGACTTTAATCAAGGCTAAATGTCCAGCAGTGGGATAAGTATCATTAGTTGACTGACTACGATTAACATCATCGTTGGGATGTAGAAATTGGTATTCGCCTTTTTGATGACCAAGCAGTTCCAAAGCCCGGTTAGCAATAACTTCATTAACATTCATATTGGTACTAGTTCCGGCTCCACCTTGAATATTAGGGACAATGAATTCTTGCTGGTAATGTTCAAAGTTCTGTTGCAGTTCGTCACCGGCTTCAACAATCGCCTGAAATTTTTCTTTAGTCAGGTTGTTTGTCAAATAGTTGGTCTCAGCACAAGCTTGTTTAACTTGAATCAGTCCCTTAAGCAATAGTGGATCAACTTTTCGAGTCTCACCAAGAGGGAAATTCTCCGCTGCTCGTTTAGCATGAATCCCGTAATAAGCGTCATCTGTAATTTTTAAAGTTCCAATAGCATCTTTTTCAATCCGCATTTTATAAGCTCCTCAAAAAAATTTATTATTTCATGCCACGTAATTTAACATATTGTTAGCTGAAAAAAAAGAGTTTAAAAATTTTTAATGGATAATGAAGAATCTGCTTTTCCAAACTGTTAATGTTTTAAGCTGTGAGATTTGAATTCTTTGCAAATGAAAGACTTAAAAAATCACTGTTAAAATTGAGAAACGTATTAAGCAGCTTAGTTTGAATCATGAACAACGGCTGAATATATAAAATATATTACCTTAATCTGATCTTTAAAGTGAGCAGCAATAACAAAACTTTTTTTGAAGTTTTGTTAACTTTTCTGCTCAAAAAAGCTCCTGAAACATTTTATTTATAATTATTTGAATAGTTTTTTTCCAAATTAATAGCTCATGATTAAAGATTGGCAAGCGACAAAGTTAACATAGATAGGTTTTTTGATGTTAATTTTAAATATTAATGTTATTCTTCTTAACATAATAAAGCTTTTAAGATGAATGTGTTTAGAAAAAACCGTCAAGTAATTATTGCAATTTTTAATTTGCTTGCTCTTTTTTCAAAGAAATGTCTAACAGGAATTTATTTAGAAAGGGGTTTGCTGATGAGTGAAAAGACAAAACAATTGTTACAAAGAATTCGATCTGATTTGAGAGAGATTACCCCCTCAAAGATTCGGGAGTTCGATCAGGAAGTTTCTAGTATTCCAGGTATTATTAAATTGACCTTGGGTGAACCGGATTTTAATACGCCAGAACATATTAAAGAAGCCGGAATTTTGAGCATTAAAAACAATCATACCCATTATCCAACTTCAATTGGAACGTTTGGCCTGCGCCAAGCAGCGGCTAACTTTTTGGATAGAAAGTATAATTTGAAATATGATTATGAAAATGTCATTGTAACAGTTGGTGCAACGGAGGCAATTTCAGCTGCAATTGGTTCAATTATCAATCCTGGAAAGGGTGAAAAGATCATTCTTCCCACCCCAATTTGGCCAATGTATATTCCAATCACCAAAATGCATGGAGCTGAGCCAATCTTTATCAACACTTCAAAAGATAATTATATTTTAAGACCCCAGCGCTTAAAAGCAGCTTTGGATAAATATGGCGATCAAGTTAAGGGAGTTATTTTAAACTTTCCAGCTAATCCAACTGGAATAACTTATAGTCGAAAAGATGTCCAAGCAATTGTGACTGTTTTACAGGGTTATAATGTTTTCGTTATTTCTGATGAAATTTATAGTGAACTGACTTATGGCAAAAAGCATGTTTCTGTGGCCGAATATCTTCCAGACCAGACTATTTTGATTAATGGTGTTTCAAAATCGCATGCGATGACTGGTTGGCGAATTGGAATTATCTGCGCTCCTAAAGTTATTGTTAAAGAAATTTTTAAATTGCATCAGTTTTCAGTTACAACAGCAACCTATGCTGCTCAAGATGCTGCCCAAGAGGCTTTTGAAAATGGTTTTAACGACAGTCAAGCAATGAAAGCACAATATCAGCAAAGAGGAAGTTTTGTTTATCAAGAATTAAAGGCAATCGGATTTGAAGTCTTAAAGCCACAAGGAGCATTTTATATTTTCTTTAAATTGCCAACATGGCTGAATGAAGACGAATTTTGTCATGAACTTGCTTATGATTATCAAGTTGCAGTTGCAGGTTGTACGCCATTCGGCCCTGGTGGTGAAGGACATATTCGAATTAGCTATGCTTCTTCAATGAAAAATTTAAAAGCAGCGATGAAGAGAATGAAAGAGTATGTTGCTGAAAAAAAGAACAGGTCGGTATTGCTAATACCCAGCCAACTGAGATAGCTAAAAGTTAAGAACAAAACCAGGAGCTCGTGCCCCATGGTGCTGACTTTTTAATTGACGAAAATAGCAGCTTACCTATCTTCCTAGAGGCCCAAGCTGTTCAGTTAGTTAGATTTTAGTGTCGAGCTTTGCAATAAATGCGCCGATTTATTGGTATTATCCACAATGTTAAATATGCCGTTGAAAAAGAAGCCAAAGATCTGAGAACTTGAATCGCTCTAGCTGATTCTGAATTAAGAAAAACTTTACGTCGATGCTTTAACGCGCTTAGAAGCAATTGAGAACACATTAAAAAGTGGAAAACTATCTAATGGGACAATGCAAAATCCGGTTGATGTTTAGTGGAACAAACAGGCCACGGAACAATACCATATATTTGCTCAGAAAAGGTAACCGAACTGTATATTTGAGAATAAAACTGCTTAAATGAGATAATAGTGGTTATGAACAATAGTGTGGTTGCTAACTAGATGATCAGTTAGCTTTAAAAAAATATATAAATTGAAAAGCTGCTCAAACAGTCTTACAAGGTGAGTAGTAAGCGAAAGGAGCAAAACAATCATGGCAGTTAGGGAAAAGAAACGTGTACAAGTCCAGATTGACAAAGACTTAGCCAATGATACCAAAGCTGTTTTAAGCGAATTGGGTCTAAATCCAACCACAGCGATTAACATGTTTTATAAGCGAATTGTAGCAGACGGAGCATTACCGTTTAAACCAGCTTTAAGTGAAGCAGAAAAAGCTAATTTACATCTTTTAGAGGCAACCCAAAATTTACCAGTAACAAAATTCAAAGATGCTAAAGAAGTTGCTGATTGGCTCAATATTAATGACTTTTTAGAAACTGCAAAAGAAACGGATTTAAAAGATTTACTCAATAAGTCATTACATGATCCAGACTCGGAAAAGCGCAAAGTATATGATGCTCTATATACTTACTTTTTAGATAAAAGACAAGATAAGGTTATTAAGCGAAAGGCTTTTGTCCGTTGATAAATAAACCTCAATATATTATTGTTGCCGGTATTAACGGAGCAGGAAAGAGTACACTGTACGACACGTTACCTATATTTTTTGATAAAACAAAACGGATTAACGCTGATGAAATTTTAAATAAATTTGTTTTAAAGTGGTTTAATGGTCTAGTTAAAAATATTATGGCGAATGAGAAATATAAACATTGAAGCATGTGGAGTTTTGTGGGCCAAGTCGTATATTAAAGCAACTGCAGCCGAGCTAACAGTGAAATAAAGAACTGACTTAATTAATAAAATTAACTCAAAAATAGACCCAGCCGTGCTACAGACGACAGGGTCTATTTTAATAATGCTTAGGTTAAGTTACCTAAAAAATGAGAATCATTGATAGTGATCATTTTGAGCGTGCTCTTTAATGATCTCGATTACTGTCTTACTCGTGGTTAACATCGCTTCAGTCGTTACAAACTCATATGGCCCATGAAAGTTTTCTCCACCATTAAAAAGGTTGGGTGTTGGAATTCCTTTGGCTGTCAAAAAATTTCCATCAGTACCGCCACGAAATGGGTGAACTTGGACTTTTAAGCCTAACTTATGGTATACATTTAAGACTAATTCGGTAATATATGGGTGTTGCTGAATTACATCGCCAATATTAAAATATTGGTCTTTAAGTTCTAGCGTAATTCTTGGCCGCTCAAACTGCCGATTTAAATCGGCCACAATCTGCTGCAATAATTTTTTCTTGGCGTTAAATTTTTGCTGATCAAAGTCGCGGATAATTATCTTCAAATCAGCCTGGGCAATGGTTGCTTTAAAATCTGTCACTAAAAAGAAACCTTGATGACCGCAACTTTTTTCTGGTACTTCTCCAGCAGGCAACAATGAAATAATATGATTAGCTAAAGTTATGGCATTAACCATCAAACCAAAAGCATTTCCTGGATGAACTGAAGTCCCTTTGATTTTAATTTTAGCTTGAGCAGCATTAAAAGTTTCAGCCTCTAATTGACCAGGCAACCCATTATCCAGGGTATAGGCAAACTTGACTTTGAACTTGCTGACATCAAAACGCTTAGCACCCCGGCCAATCTCTTCATCCGGTCCAAAAGCAAAACTAATTGGACCATGCTTAAGCGAAGGATGTTCCAATAAATACTTAACGGCCGTTAAAATGCTGGCAACACCAGCTTTATCATCCACTCCTAATAAGGTTGTTCCATCGCTGGTAATTAGTCTTTGACCACGATAATTTTTTAAGTTGGGAAATTCACTAACTCGCAGCACAATCTTTTTTGCTTCATTTAAAACCACATCTTGTCCATCGTAGTTTTCGTGAACTTGCGGTTGAACATTTTCAGCCGGGAAATCCGCCGTATCCAAATGTGCTATAAAACCAATTGGAGTAATGTCAGCTGTTGTATTAGCAGGTAAAGAAGCTACTACATAGCTATCTTTAGGATCATAAACAACATCTGCTACTCCCAATTTCTTTAAATCTTGCAAAACTATCTTAGCAAGTTCGACTTGCCCTTGAGTAGTTGGGACTGCCTGACTATCTTCATCCGAACGCGTATTGACTTTAGCGTATTTGATAAATAATTGTTCAATAAAATTCTGATAACTTTCAGTCAAATTGGGCACCTTCTTAATGATTATTTAGCAATATATGTTTCTTTCCAGTCATAAGGAACACCGGCAGGATTGTAAACTACATTTTTAACATTTGAACGCAATAATTGTGATTTAGCCACTTGATACAAAGGAATCGTTCCTTGCTGATTCATCAAAACTTTTTCCGCAGCAACTAACTTCTGCCACCGTTTTGCTGGCTGATTACCATAGGTGTTTTCTGCTTCATTCAATAGACTATCAAATTTTTTGCTTTGCCAGCCTGAATTGTTGTATGAAGAATTGTTTTCATAAATATCCAAGAAATTGATTGGATCAGCAAAAACTGACTGCCAAGTTTTAATCGAGGCTTGATAATTACCAGCCTGCTGTTTGGCAATTAACTGGACAAACGGAATTGTTGAAACATTAACTGAAACACCTGGTAGTTTTTCCAGTGCACTCTGCAAATATTCAACTGCTTGTTTGCTGCTGTCGGTATCAGAGGTTAAAATAGTAAATTTAAGTTTTTTAGTATTGGTTTCTTTATAACCCTTATTTAATAATTTCTTGGCTTCTTTTAAATTATAGGCGACAGCATTTTTAACGTAAGCTTCCTGATAAAAAGGTTGTTTGGTCGTAGGATTATTTCCCATACCAGCTGGTACAAAGCCCTTTAATGGTGTTGAACCATCTTCTAATACATCCTTAGTCAAAGCTTGACGATTAATTGCTAATGAGATTGCTCGTCTGATATTCAAGTTTTTGAAAGCCGCTACTTTGTTTTGATTCAAATCCAATCTGGTCGTTGCTGTCGGCAGCCGTTTAACAAAGTCCTTGTTATTAACATTATTTTTTACTTGCTGACCGCTTAACAAGGTCTCATCAACTTTTTTGCTGCTATACAATTCATAACTAGTGGTAGTACTTTCAGTTACCAGTTCATTAATCTTTTGCAAATGAACATTCTTTTTGTCCCAATAGTGATTATTTTTCACTAAAGTCCACTTTTTATTAGTACCGGTCCACTTGGTTAACTTAAATGGCCCATCAGAAACCGTGTAGCGAGCCTGGGTACCATATTTTGTACCATACTTTGCAACTGTTGCCTTATTCAATGGGAAAAATAATGGCCAGGAAAGTAATTTTTTAAAATAACTGACTGGTTTAGTTAACTGAACTTGTAACTTATATTTACCCAAGGCTTTGATTCCTAAAGAACTCAAAGGTTGTTTACCGCGATTAATTTCTTGAGCATTTTTAACCTGATATAAATAAAAGGCATCTTGTGCAGCTGTTTTAGGGTTGACTGTGCGTTGCCATGAGTAAACAAAATCTTGTGCTGTAACTGGCTTTCCATTAGACCACTTAGCATTTTTTCGCAAATTAAAAGTATAGGTTTTTCCTCCATTTGTAACTGTCGTCTTAGTTGCTAGCGCTTTTTGGGGAGTCCCATTTTTGTCGAGGCGATACAGTCCTTCTTGCGTATTCAACAAGACATTAAAACTCAAAGTATCCGTTGCTTTAGCCAAATCAGCGGTTGCTAAGGTTGAGCTTTCAGTCCAATTCAGTATCTGCTTGCTAGCGTATTTGTCACTTGACTGAGGAGAGCTACTCTTGGTGCCACATCCCGCTAATAACAATGCAGTGACCGCTGCTGCCAGTAAAATCTTTTTGTAACTTTTCAATTAAAATCCCCCTTGTGACTTGAAAATAAAAAAAGTCCCTTCTGAGCCAAAGCTCAAAAGGGACGAAAATCTCCGTGATACCACCCAAATTCAATAAGATCTCATAATCTTATCCTCACCAAGTACTAACATACTCGTGTGCTGTAATGGGCATCCCATGAAAAGCTCACCCAAGCTTGCTTTTCAATAACTCGAAGACCATATTCACCAAAAATTTTCATACCTGTTTGCAGCTATTCCAGGTTCTCTGCTAATGAAAATTAATTGCTACTCATCTTTTCAAAGTCAAATTATTTATGATGTCATTATTATAATTTCATTTGCCAGTTAATGTCAACTATAATTTTTATTTAATTATGTTGTTAGAATTTTTCTGAAAATTAGCAACCTGTCTGTGTTAATTCGGATGTAACTTTTAATGTATAAATGGGTTGTTAATCACTACTAATTATAAAATAAGGCTCATCAAATCAGTTATTTTATTTTAATTTTTAATTTTTTAGTTAACCAATGTTCCCAGTTTCATTTTTACGTCTAAAAGTTATAACAAACCTTTCATTGCTAACAAGCACAACCCTGCCAGCTGCCAAAATTATGTTGAGTGTTATTGTTGTTGCTTTAAAAATTCAATTGCAAATTGTTGATAAAATTCAATTGCCTGCAGATAAGTATTGATTTCCACATATTCATTGCTTTGATGCGAAGTCTGCGAGCCAGGGCCTAATTCAATACTATTAAAGTTCCCTTTGGCCTGTAAAAACTCAGCACCATCGTTAGCACCAAGACTACCGGTGACTTCGACAGGATGGCCAAACAGTCGCTGATAGACTTTTTGAGCTGTTTGAATGATCGGAGAATCAGGTGTTCCAAAAATAGCTTCTTCTGGAAAACTATAGGTTAATGAAAGTTTAAAACCCGGTTTTTGATTGAGTTCATTGATCAAGTTTTCCATAGTTTCATAAAAGACTCGATTAGGATAAGCTGGGATGGTTCTAATGTTGCCCATCATTTCGGCTTTGGAAGGAATGCTGTTAACTTGTTCGCCGCCGTTGATTTTGGTGATACTATGGGTAATGCCGCCTAAAATTGGATCAATTTTGGTGAATTTAGCGAAACGGATTTTTAATTCACGGTAAAAGGTCAAAAGGTTATCGATGGCATTAATTCCAAATTGTGGTCGAGCTGAATGAGCGGCTTTGCCAATTGAGATTACCTGATAGTCGATCACTCCGCGTGAAGTATAAATCAATTTTTTAAAACCATCAGTTGGTTCAGCGATCAATAAGCCGGCTAAATAATCAGCAAATCCGGCTTTCGTCAATTGGGCAGCACCGTATTCGCCAGTTTCTTCTCCAACAGTTGCTAATAAGCGAATCCGCCCAGCTAATGGTTGCTTTTTTGCTAACAATTCCAGCATTGCCACGACAATCGCCGCCAATCCGCTTTTCATATCGGCGGCGCCGCGACCGTAGAGTTTTCCAGCACGAATTTCAGGTATAAAAGGATCATTTTGCCAATCTGCGAGATTCCCGGGGGCAACAACGTCTAAATGACCGGATAAGCCTAAGATCGGACCACTTTCACCAATCGTGACCACTAAATTATCTCGTCCTGGAGCATAAGTTAATCGCTGAACTTTGGCTTGTGGATAAGGTGCAAATAATGCTGCTAAATAATTTGCTGCTTGAGTTTCATGATCATTAATCGTTTTGAGTTGAATTAATTTTTTTAAAACTGCAATTTTTTGTTTTTCATCCAAAAAGATCACCTCACTGCTGATTATAACCAAATAATTTTTAAGAAGATAGAATTTTTGATAATTAATTGCTGGTTTGGATGATATTGGCCGGACTATCTAACAATCGGACTCGGATCATTCCCGGAATTTTTGCTAAGTCTGTTGGCAATTGCAAAATTTGCTGTAAATTGCAAGCACTTAAATCAGTATTAATTAAGGAATAGCTATAGCCTTCTTTAGTTGTGTTGCCAGCCATTTCATTAATTGGCAGACCATAGCTGCTGAGAGTTTGAGTAATTGCATTCCAAAGCGTTTGGTGATTGGCAAAATAAAGCGTAATTCGCTGCGGACTATCAAAAGGTAAATCAACTGCCGGAAAATTGACAGCCTGTTGAATCGTACCGCTTGCTAAGAAATTTAACAAGCTTTGCAAAGCTAAATTAGTGCTTGAGGTCAAAGCTTCAGCAGTATTGCCGCCAAGATGCGGTAGCAGCGTAATTTTAGGTTGATTTTGCAGTTCAGTTTTGGGAAAATCAGTGATGTAACCAGCAAATTCATTATTGGCTAAAGCAGTGAGCAAGGCTTGATTATCAACAATTTGATTGCGACCAAAGTTCAATAAAAAAGCAGTTTTCTTCATTAATTTAAAATGGCGGTTCGTCAAAAAATGGCGAGTTTGATCAGTCAAAGGTAATAAAATAACTACAAAATCAGCTAATGCTAGAATCTCCTCGATCTTTGGCAATTGAAGAATGTGTGGCAGACTTTTAAAGCTGCGGTTATAACCAATGACTTGCATTCCTAATTGGTAACAAGTTTCAGCTAGGCGCTGGCCGATCATTCCCAAGCCAAGGATACCGATCGTTTTGCCGTATAGCTCATGTCCCAAGTAGTTCTTTCGCTGACTTTCGGCCAAAACTTGCAGGTCTTCTTGGAATTTAGCTTGCAGATTAGCGGTCATTTTAATCGCCGAGTTTAAGGGCCGGACGCAGCGGAAAAGACACTGGATAATCAATTCTTTGACGGCGTTGGCATTCGCACCAGGAGTATTAAAAACAACGGTCCCATTTTTGGTACAGGCGGCTAAGTTGATGGTATTGACACCACTGCCAGCTCGGGCAATTGCCAAAAGTTCTGGTCTGATCAGATTATTAGGAACTTTTGAACTACGAACTAAAATTGCATCGGCAGCTTCTTGATTGGTTAGCTCGAAAAAGTCAGTTGCTAAAGCTGTCAGTGGAAACTGATCAATTGTTTTTACTTTATACATGGTGCTCACTCCTTTAAAATAACGATGAAAATGTCGATTATAAATCATTTTGAAAAGAGGGTCTGGCAAAGATGCATATTGATTTTCCTAAATTATCAGCCGATAAACCAGTGGTTGGGCAAGGAACCCAACTTAAACGAACAACTTTGGGTCAATGGGTCGAACTGGGTGCCAGTAATTTGATCGATAATTGTACAATTGGTGATTATGATTATACTGGACAGTATTGCTTTATGCAAAACAGCGATTTAAAAAAATTTATTAGTATTGCTGCTCAAGTCCGAATTGGGCCAACCAACCATCCTTATGATCGGGTTTCTCAACATATTTTTGCTTATAATGGCAGTGCTTATGGTTTTGACCAAACCGATGTTGATTTTTTAGAGAAGCGCAAAGCCATTCGCACAACGATCGGTAATGATGTCTGGATTGGCCATGGAGCGATCATTCAAGCTGGCCTGACGATTGGCAATGGAGCTGTGATTGGTTCTGGGGCGGTCGTGACGCATGATGTTGCCCCGTATACGATTGTTGGTGGTGTGCCTGCCAAACCAATTAAAGATCGTTTTTCGGATGAAGTCAAAACAGATTTAGAAAAGATTGCTTGGTGGGACTGGTCACGAGCTAAACTAGCAAAATTTTATCTAGACTTTCGATTGCCAGTCAACGAATTTATTCAAAAGCATTTAACTGATTAGTTATAAAATCAGCGGCCGAGAGAAAAATTATTCTTCTCCCAGCCGCTTTACCTTTGTCATTCCAAAATACAAAAATTTTAAAATCTCGGTTTCCAAAATTGAAATCGGAATTGATATCGTCAACTGGCGCAAGCTAAAGACGGAAAATTTTGAGCTTGAATTTACTACGTGATTTAAAATATTTTGAACTTGCCAGTCAGTAGCCAACTAGTCACAGGCTGCAACTTCTTAGTCAGAAATTTGATCAGACTGCCAACCAATAAAGCTGAAATCAAGGTTCCTTCCCGAGCGCCCTTTAAGTTGTGCAGCCAAATCAAGCAAATGATGGCTCCTAAAAGCGACATGGAAATATCTGAGCAGACGCGGACCGGTCCATATTCAGATGTCCACCGGTGGCAGATGGCTCGGACAAAGGCATCACCAGGCAGCATGACTACATCGGCGATCACTTCTAAATAAGCTCCACCGGCAATGATTAAGCAACCAAGCAGCAAATAAAGTAAAGCCTGCCAATAAAAAGCCGGATTTAAATTTTTTAAGCAATTCATCGCCCAATCAATACAGTCGCCAAAAATAAAAGAAATAATTGTCTGCCAGCCCAATTGTACCCAATTGAGTGGCCATTTATCCAAGAAAATCTGACAGATAATCAAAAAAATGCTGAAAATGATCGTCCATTGTCCCAGTGAAAAATGCGGTAAAACAAGTGATAAACTATATGGAATTGCTGCAATCGGCGAAGTTCCTAAATTGGCTTTGGTGATCAAGGCGACCCCGATCGCGTTTAAAAATAAACCAATCATAAACCAAAGATAACGACGTAATAAATCAAATAAAGTGAATTTTTTAAGCATAAAGTTGCTTCCTTTTATTTTTTAGGCTGCAATAATAATGAAATCAAGTGGGCTAACTGAATTTTTTGTTGTTCAGTTAAAACAGCCAAAAGTTCCTGACCAGCAAAAGTTCCGTGTTGCTTCAATTCTTGGACTAAGTCTTTCCCCGTTTGCGTCAAATAAATTTGATGCTGGCGGGCGTCAGTCGGGTCAGCTTTGATCATTAGCAGTTGGCGCTGGCGCAATTTCATAACTAATTTTTGTGCGGCTTGATGACTGACTTGCAGATGACTTTTTAAATGGCTGACTAAATGTCCCGGATGATCAGCAAAATAAAGCAGAATCTCAGATTGACTAGCAGTTAAATCATGTGCCACCAAGTCAGTCTGGCGACGATTGCTTAATTGATTGCCTAATTTTATTAGTTGCCTTTGTAAACTAAAATCATCGATCAATTGATTGAATCCCTCCCAGCATATATACAACCAGTTGTATATATGCTATATAATAGCACCAATTACAGCAATTGACTAGTTATTTAAAATATTCCTTAAAAAAAACAATTTTAACTCGCGAGCTAATTATTTAATGAGAAAATGTTAGCGATATTTTTTCGCTAAATCCGGCAAACTTTTTGAAACTTTTTAGGAATTAGCAACGTCTTAGGTATTAGGAACCAGAAAGTCGGTGAGAAAGATTTTCAATCAATTTCAAAAAAGGCGCCAGCGCAAACGAGCTATTAATCAGCTGGAAGAATTAGTGCGGACACAATCTTCCAAAATGTATCGAATAGCTTTGAGTTATACCCATAGCCCGCAAGATACGCTTGACGTTTTGCAAACTAGTTTTAATAAAGCCTTAAAAGCTATTGATCAACAGCCTAATTTGGTGATTAATGATCCAGCTGCTTGGTATTATCGGATTCTGATCAATTCCTGCCGTGATTTTTGGCGGATGCAGCAGCATCAACCAATCAAAGCAAATTTTGACTTGGAAAAAATGATGCTGCCAACACCGCAGATTGCAAGCTTTGAGCTGCGAGAGATTATTGATTTGTTGGATAGTCCGGCAAAAGAAATCATCATTTTAAAATTTTTTGAGGGTTTTACCCTTCAAGAAATTGGAACAATTTTGAACTTAAACGTCAATACAGTTAAAACCAAGATGTACCGTGCCTTAAACGAATTGCGTCGGATTCTGGAGAAGGGAGGATACTAGATGATATTTACTAAAGATATTTTAAGTGCGTTAAAAACAGCTTATCGGTCAGTTGCAATTCCTGACAAAACTGGACAGAAAATTCAACAATTATTTCAGCTGGAAGTCAAAAAGTATCAGCGTCAGCAGCGTTTTAAATTTTGGGGCAAATTAACCGGAACAGTTCTAATGACAGCCTTAGTCGGTATCTTGTTAATTGCTTCAATTGCTCCTTGGCGTTCAGCAGCAGCTAAAGTACCAATCATCGGCCGAATAGTTCGAGTTTTAACGGGGGCTGAATTTCAGGATAAAGCCCCTAGTTTTCGCATCAAACTGAAAGTTCCCAAAATCAATTCAAAAAGTGACGCGATCCATTCTTTGAATCAGCGCTACTTGGCGGATGCTCAGCAAAAATATCAACAAGTAGAAAAAGAGATCAAACAAAATAAGGGTGAAAAACTGACAGTTACTAGCAATTATCAAAAAGTGGTCGATGATCAACGCTTCCTAGTTATTAAACGACAAACAACGGAGACTAAAGCTGATTCGGCAACAACCGTCAAATATGATGTGATTGATAAAAAAGCACAAATGGTATTAAGCCTGCCGTTGTTGTTTAAGAATCAAGCTTATCTAACAACAATTAGTAATGAAATTCAGCATCAGATCAAACAGCAAATCGCCAAATCATCCAATAAAATCTATTGGACAAAAAAGGATCTGGCTGAAAATGAGGGAGTTAAAGGAACAATTTTGAAAGCAGCGCATACATTCTATCTTAATCACCAGCACCAGTTGGTAATCGTTTTTGAGCAATTTGCGATTGCTCCCGGTTATATGGGCAATCCCAAATTCGTAATTCCAACCAAGGTGATTAAAAAGGACTTAGTTAATCCAAATTATTTAAAATAAAAAACGGCAAAGAATTACTCGTTAGCAGTTAAGCTATGGGTAATTTTTACTGATGATTCTTAATCGATTTGTGAAAAGAAGGAATCAGGAAAAGTAAGTAGCTAATCATTAATAAACCACTAATAATAAAGATTATGGCTCCGTTACTAAGCATTTGAAAAAGGAAAGTATATGTGATGGTTCCAAAGGGTAAACTAGCTGTTGCTGCTGTTTGTAATAATGAGAAAAGCTTTCCCAGGATTTCAGCTGGAACAGTGGTTTGAAAGTAAATGTTGGTTGCTATATTGATCCAAGAAATACTAATTCCTAATATGATCATCAAAAAAATCCCCAATAAGGCAATTGAAATTTAGAAGTCGAAGTTTCGTTCAGTAAAAAGCCAAAGAGAATTGTGGATAGGCCAACAACATTTAAATTTAAAAGCAGTCTGCTTAAAAAGTGGTGATTATCTTTGGAAAAGCTCATCAAAAAAATGCCAATTAAAATTCCGAGAGAAATTCCAGCTTCTAAAAATCCAACTAACTTACTTCCAGCGTGCAGCTGTTTAATTATTACGTAAGGTAAACCAATATTAAATGCCGATAATAAGAAATTAATTACGACATCTAAAAAAATAATAACTTTCAATACGGAATGATGCCTTAAATACTTGAAACTAGCTTTAAAGCCTGGTAGCTGACGATCATTTTTAGCAATTTTTAAGGGAGCAATTGAATGGAATTTCATTGATAACAATAACAGCCAGGCAATGCTGGTAGCGCCAATTTCAAAAGCAATAAAAAAATCAAAATCAGTAAGAGAATAAAGAAAAACACCTAATACAAAAGCAAAAATGTTGGCTGAGGCTGTGGCAGCCTGAGATAAAGAACTTAATTTTGCTAAGTAACGTGGATTAACTAATTTATGAATAGAAGCTGCATAAGTGGTATTGGTGAAGTTGTTTGAAATTGCATTAATAATTAAGAAGATAACAATTGATATCATTTTAGCGTTATTTTGAAATAAATTAAACGTTAAACTCAAAGCACCTAAACCCATTAACCGGCCTAATAGACTAATTAATAGTATTTTTTTATGAGAATATTTATCAGCAATTAGGCCAACGGGGACCATGAAAGTTAAACTAATGATTGGTGTGACAATTAAATCTAAGCCAAAGCTAATTGCGTTTTGAGTTGTTTGGAGCAGCATCAATCCCAGGCCAAAAGCAAACATTTCTGAGCTTAGGGAGTTAATTAAGCTACTAGTAACATCTTTAAGAATCTGGATTTTTGATTGCTGATCAGTTATCGCAGGGTAAACAGCTGTCATTTGATTCAGTTCCGAATGAATTCTTTAAGTTTGCTAAATTACTAGCAGATGAAAAAGTAATTGCAATTTTAAGTGCAGCTAAGGATCCGCAGGGACTAACTTCCAAAGAAATTTCGCGAAAAGTTAAGATCCCGGTTAATCAGCTTTATTACACGGTAAAAAAATTAGTGAATGCCAAAATGCTGCAAGTTACGCAGAAAAAAACAATTAATAATTTTCAGGAATTTTTTTACTCAAGCTATCGGATGTTCCATCAAACCGCTAAAGTATTAGCAGCCAACGAACAATTGGAAGATCAAACTGATTTGAAGATTGCTCCTGAGTGGGCAAAAGAACATCAGGCGGAGATACTTCAGTTGATTTTATATCAAGATCAGCAATTTATTGCAACTTTGCAAAAGGAACTAGCAACTTATCAAAACCAGCCAAGTGAATTATCAACATTTTTTGTCAGCAGCAGCTTAACACTCTCAAAAGATGCAGAAAAAAACTTTGAAGCAGAATTATTTAAGCTGATAAAAAAGGCTCAAGTTGCATCAAAGAACGCTAAGCAAGTTAGAACGGTTAAGCTCGTAATTAAGAAATGGCCTGATCAGCAAGATTAAACTTTGGTTCAAAAAATTGTGATTTTTAAAGTTGTAGATTTAACTGCATTGAAGACTGAAACAACTAAATTGAGCTTTTCCTTGATATTTTTTCGGTAATAGCATAAAATGCTAATGTTGTGAATTAAATATTGGGGGGAAAAACAACTTTGAAATGGAAAAGATACTCGGTAATTTCTTTTTTAGCGGGGATACTGTTATTACTAACAGCTTGCGGGCAGCAAAACTCTGCCAACCAGAAACAGGTACTGAATTTGAGTGCGACTGCGCCGTTAGATACAATCGATATTTCTAAGTCGACCGGTTATGGCCAAACTGGCAATGTTTTTGAAAGTTTTTATCGTTTGGGAAAAAAGGGCAAGCCAACAGCTGGTTTGGCTAAAAGTGCCCAAGTTTCAGCAGACGGTAAAACTTGGACATTTAAATTAAGAAAAGCTAATTGGAGTAATGGTGATCGCATCACCGCGCAGGATTTCGTTTATTCTTGGCGTCGGACTTTGAAGCCGCAGACTAAGTCACCCTATGCTTATTTATTCAGTGGCATCAAAAACGCTGATGCAATTATTGCGGGGAAAAAGTCAGCTGATCAAATTGGGATCAGTGCGCCCAATCAACAGACCGTTGTTGTCAAATTGGACAAGCCAATTGCTTATTTCAAGGTCTTGATGGCCTATCCTTTGTTTGGACCACAAGATCAAAAAGTGGTGAAGAAGTATGGCAAAAAGTATGGGACACGTTCGCAATATATGGTTTATTCCGGCCCATTTGTCATCAAAGATTGGAACGGAACTGGCAATAAGTGGGAATTTGTTAAAAATCCTCATTATTGGGATCACAAAGTGGTTAGATTGCAACAGATCAATTATACTGTGGTCGAAAATCCCACGACCGGTCATGAATTATATCAGCAGAACAAGCTAGATATGACACCGTTGTCGAATCAACAAGTTAAAAATTATCGCCAGTCAGCTCAATTTAAAGCTTATCCTTATTCCTATATTTCATATTTAGCTTATAATTTTAAGGACCACAATTCGCAAAAACGCCAAGCTTTGAATAATCGTAATTTGCGGTTGGCTTTGTCATTGGCAATCGATCGTCAAGTGCTGACTAAAAAAGTTTTAGGGGATGGCTCGTATTTGCCAAAAGGCTTTGTTGCTAAGGGCTTAGCGGATGATCCACAAACAGGCAAGGATTTTGCTGACCAGCAAGCGGTTAAGAATACAGTCGCTTATCAGCCGGCTTTAGCGAAGAAGTATTGGAAAAAAGCTTTGCAAGAAACTGGGCTTAAACAATTAAAATTAACTTTGCTGGCATCCAACGACGATAATAGCAGCAGCGTGGTCGCCCAGTATTTACAGTCACAATATGCAAAAGTCTTACCGGGTTTGTCGATCACAATTCGCAGTGTTCCAGGAAATAATGCTTTACAAAAGGCTCAAAAAGGTGATTTTGATTTATACTTGTCAGGCTGGGGTGGGGATTTTAATGATCCGATCACGTTCTTGCAGATTCCAGTCACCGGGACGTCTTATAATTATGGCAACTATTCGAATACCAAGTATGATGAACTGATTCAGCAAGCTCAAAACCAAGATGCTAATCATGCTAATCAACGTTGGCAAGATCTAGTGGCAGCTGCGCGGATCTTTAATCAAGATCAAGGAGTTACACCAATCTATCAGCAGGTAACTTCATATTTGCAAAAATCAGATGTGAAGGGAATTATTCACAATACAGCTGGTACACAATGGAATTATAAGTACGCTTATAAAAAATGATTAAATTGAATTCTCTAAGGCAAACTGTGAGTGGCAGATTGTCTTAGAGATTTTTTTTGCATTATACTGAGAATAAATAATAATGAAAAATGGATGGATAATAAGAAATGGATTTTGATCAAATGATTGCCCAAGCAGCAGTTAGCGGCTTGGCTGCCCAACAGTTGACGGCAAATAATAATTTGCAACCGCAACTGCTGACGAATACACCAAGCGAAACAATTTGGGAACACTTACGCCAGCAATTGGAAACTTGTCGAACTTTTTGTTTCGCAGTGGCGTTTATTTCTGCTGATATGTTACCGCCATTTAAAGCGGTGCTGGCTGATCTGGCTGAAAAACAGATCAGCGGTCGATTAATTACATCAGATTATTTGGGATTTAACCAGCCAACAGCACTGGCTGAATTATTGAAAATTCCCAATTTGACAGTTAGAATTTCGCCTTTGGCTGGATTTCATGTTAAGGGCTATTATTTTGAACATCAAGCTCCAACTTATCAGACGATGATTATTGGCAGTGCTAATTTTACTCGCTCTGCGCTTTTACAGAACTATGAATGGAATTTGGAACTGAATTCTTTGCAGCAAGGCACTTTGACCCAACGAGTTCAGCAGGAATTAAGCCAACTTTGGCAAACTGGTCAGCCCTTGACAGTTCAATGGCTAAAAGCTTATCAGCTGCGTTATCAAGCAAGTGTAAGAAAACCTTTGACGGCATCCTATGTTGAAAAAAATCCCATCAAGCCTAATCAAATGCAGCAAAGCGCCTTGCAGCAGTTAGCAGCTTTGCGCCAAACCAACGCTCGGCGTGGGCTGGTGATTTCAGCAACCGGAACTGGCAAAACTTATCTAGGAGCCTTAGACGTTCAGCAGTTTGCTCCGCGACGCATGTTATTTGTGGTTCATCGCGAGCAGATTTTGAAAAAGGCATTAGCTAGTTTCCGGGAAATTTTAGGCGGTCCAGCCAGTGATTTTGGAATTTTAAGCGGTAATTTTCAGCAATTTTCAGCAAAATATTTGTTTGCAACGATTCAAACACTCAATAAACCAGCAGTTTTGCAGCAATTCTCCCCAACAACTTTTGATTATTTGCTGATTGATGAGGCGCATCGAACGGGAGCCGCTAGTTATCAGCGCTTGTTGGCTTATTTTCAGCCGAAATTTTGTTTGGGAATGACCGCTACTCCGGAACGCAGCGATGATTATAGTATTTTTCAATTATTTGATTATAATATTGCCTACGAGATTCGCTTAAAAGATGCTTTGGCAGCCAAAATGCTTTGTCCTTTTCACTATATTGGGATTAGAGATTACCAATATCACGGTCAGCTGCTAACAGATCAAGCACCATTACGGCAACTTATTGCACCCAAACGAGTTGCTTACGTCTTAAAGCAATTAGAATATTATCGTGATCATACCCAGCCTAATCGTGGCTTGATTTTTTGTACTCGGCGTCAAGAAGCTGAGCAGATTGCTCAAGCTTTGAGTGATCAAGGTCATCCTGCTCAAGCAGTTGATGGGACTGATTCGATTCGCCGGCGGGAAAACTTAGTCCGTAAGTTAGAAGTTAGTCAATTGGAGTATTTGGTTACAGTTGACATTTTTAATGAGGGGATCGATATCCCAACAATCAATCAAATTGTAATGTTGCGGAACACACAATCGCAAATTGTCTTTTTGCAGCAATTGGGTCGCGGATTGCGGTTGGCGCCTGGGAAAAAATTTGTGACAGTCTTGGATTTCATAGGAAATTATCAAAATAACTATTTGATTCCGTTAGCCTTAACGGAGGATCATTCGTTAAATAAAGATCACGCTCGACAAACGTTGGAGTTAGAACCAGTTTTAGGCTTATCAACGATCACTTTCACTAAGGTAGCCCGTCAACAGATCTATAATTCTTTGCAACGCGTTAAACTAGATGCCTTCTTACGTTTACGGCAAGCGTATCAGCAATTGAAACAACGCTTGGGACGGATCCCGCTTTTAGCGGATTTTGCGCGGCAGCAGTTGGTGGATGTCCAAGTTTTTGCGCAAAATCAGCAAATTGATAATTATTATCAATTTTTGTTGAAAATGAAAGAAGATTTGCCGGTTTTACCAACTTTAGCTGATCAGTGGCTCAGTTTTGTTACTAAAGAACTGATCAATGGAATGCGCCAACATGAATTATTATTGCTGCAAAAACTCAGCTGTCAGCCAAGTTTAACTCGTCAAGACTATCTTGTCTGTTTGCAGCAGCATAACTGCTATTGCAATCAAGCGGTTTTAGACTCGGTTGCCAAAATTTTAAACTTGGATTTTTATCAAGTTAAGACTGGCAAACAGTTGCAAGCTGCCAAATATGGCAATCAGCCCTTGGTCGTCGAAAAAAATGGCTGCTACGTTTTAAATCAGACATTGCATCATTGGTTAACAGAATTTCCCTGGTTTCAACGGCTGTGGAAAGACGGTTTGACTGCGGGTTTGCTGCGCTCAAGCCAATATTGCTCACAACAACCATTGACCCTTTATCAAAAATATACTCGGAAAGATGTCTGTCGTTTATTGAATTGGCCGTTAGATGTTAGTGCACCGCTGTACGGTTATCGGGTTGGTAAAACTGCTTGTCCGATCTTCATAACTTATCAAAAAGATGCGGCCCAAAATGCCCGAGCTGGCAGCTATAGCAACTATTTTTTAAATCGCGCAACGATCCGCTGGTACACTCGTAGTCCGCGACATCTGGATTCTTCTGAGGTCCAGCAGTTATTGGCACGTGATCAACAGGGCAACTACCAAGTGACGATTCATTTGTTTGTTAAAAGAAGTGATGCAGAAGGTAAAAATTTCTTTTACTTAGGGACATGTCGGCCGATCCGTGCTCGTGAAGTTCAACTTAAAAACGTTCAGCAGCGGACCAAAACTGCGGTCGAGCTGCTCTTGCAGTTGCAGCAGCCGCTAGCATATCAATATTATCGTTTACTGACAGGGGCAAAAAACAATTGACTTTTAATACTCCAATGATATCATAATAATATCAGATAGCGGAAAGGAGGAATATTTTGGCAGAAGAAATGACAACTTTTTTGTTGCGGTTGCCAAGCAGATTGAAAACTCAACTAGAGCAACGAGCTAAACAGGAAAATCGCAGTCTTAACAGTTTGTTAATTACCTTGATTGAACGTGAACTGCAGCCTTCTAAGCCAGCAGCTTCACTAGAACATCGCCAGTTTTTAGGTAAAGTAGTGGCGAGTCGGCAGATTGATCCAGGAAATGGGCTGGCTCAGGTTGATGGCATCTATTATCGCTATTTGATCGAAGGCAATGCAGGTTTTCAAGCGAAGAAGGATTATATCATTATTGAAGCTAATGGAAATATTTTAACTTTGCGACCAGTTGAGCTTTGAGCTGCAAGCAATCTAAGGAGGAATCACATGTTAGGGTTTAAGGTAGTCCATCAAAATTGTCAAGGCTTGGTTGAAACGCTTGGCAAATATCGGCGGACAGTTGATGCTGGACTGCATTTTTATTTGCCGTTTTTACAACAGATTAGAACGGTTAATTTAGCAATGCGGCCATTGAAACTATCACAATATTCAGTGATCACTAAAGATAACGCGGATATTAAGGCTAGTGTGACATTAAATTATCATGTAACTGACGCGCAAAAGTACACGTATGAGAATACGGACTCAGTTGAATCAATGTCGCAATTAGTTCGTGGGCATTTACGCGATATTATTGGTCGGTTGGAATTGACTGATGCGCTTGGCTCAACTTCAAAGATCAATGCTAACTTAGCTGCGGCCATTGGTGATTTAACGAATGTTTATGGGATCAACGTTGATCGGGTCAATATTGACGAGCTGACACCATCAGTAGCTATCCAAGAAGCCATGGATAAGCAATTGACGGCCGACCGAGAGCGAATTGCCACAATTGCGAAAGCTGAAGGTGAAGCCCAAAATATTAAATTAACGACCGATGCTCGAAATCGAGCGTTGATTGAAACCCGCTCAGGCGCAAGCCCAAGCAACCCGTACTCAAGCAGATGCCGAAAATTATCGAATTGCCAAAGTCGCGGCAGCTTTAAAAGAAGTTGATGAAAATTATTTCAAAGATCAAAGCATTGCAGCCTTTATTAAGCTTGCCAATTCAAACAGCAATTTGGTAGTCATGCCCAAAGACGAAATCACTAGTTTAGGGCAGGTCCCAGTCATTAAAAAAATGTTGGAACAAGAGTAAAAGTGAAGGGATAAAGATATCCAAATAATTTTTCAGCTAGGATTAAATAATCAATTGCCAATTTTTCTTAATAATTATCAAATTACCTGAATTATTTATAGTTCATAAAAAGTACCAAAAGAAGGAATAACCCAAAACACATGAAATTAAAAGTTTGGTGGTTAAGTAATCTTATTTGGCTAATCATCTTCAGTATATTAAGCTTTGTAATTTTTATTAGAAAAGTTGATGGAGCTGGAACAATTCAAACGCCAGCAACTAAATTAGCTGCTTTTATTGTGCTAGTGGTTTTCTTTATTTTTATCATCTTGATCCAACTTGTCTTACTGCTATTTGTTAAGCATAGAAAGTAAAACTAAATTATAGAGACTATAACTATCAAATAATCCCGCGAAAATATTGAAATACCCCCTAATATCTATAGTGTAGATATTAGGGGGTATTTATCTTTTATTATTAGTAATGGTCTTTAAGAAATGGGGCTAAATTGAATTGTTAATCGTTGATTAGTTGCTTGTGCAATCTCAGATAATACCTTAGTTGAAGCATTCATTGATCCATTTTCAATTCTAGCAATGGTTGATTGTGGTTTACCAACTAAAGTAGCAAATTCACGTTGACTCATACCCATATTTTCACGGAGATCACGAACTTTAACCGCTACCTCTAAGTTGATATTTTCTTGTTCAACGAGTTTTGCAAAGTCAGGATTGTCTTTACTTCTTTCAGCAACATATTCATCAATTTTACTCATTATTGGTCCTCCTTGTTAAAATACTGGCTTCGTCGATTCCGAGCAATCTTCTTTTCACTTTCTGGCGTTTTTTGCGTTTTTTTAGTAAAAGCATTGGTGATTAAGTACTGAGATCCTTGTACTTGAAAATAGATAGCTCTCTGAATATTTGAAGCTCTCTTAGAACGAATTTCATAGAGATTGTTTTCTAGTTTTTTAACCCATAATTGACGTTCTGCGATAATTAAACCGTTATTTTCAATATTTTGAATAGTCGCAATTAACTTGGCAGCATCTTTATCAGGTAGTTGATCTAAAAATTGTTTAAACTCATTCCAATCATAGTAGTCAAATTTTATTCTTTTCATAGTTATATGATAGCGAATAAGCCATCAAAAAGCAAATAAGTTATTGCACAAGTATGTGTCAAGGTTCTCTCGGTAGCTCCAAAAATTGAACTTTTTCGTATTTTTGCTATTCTAAAATATCTTTGCTAGTCTTCCAATCGCTCGAAAGAAGTTCCTAACACTTCGCATAATAAGCTCAAAAATAATCGTAAGATTTTAAGTTCTGCTTCCAATAAATCATTTGAACTCTTTAAAATTTTCACAATTTCTGATACAGTTTCAGTCATAGAGAGCCGCTCCTTCTCTTTGTTTGTAGTTGATTCAATAAGAAGGATAGCGGCCTTCTTTTTATTTGGAAACCCCTTACCGAGAAAAACTTTACACTAAATCCCCAAAAAAATTTCGATTGTTTGCTTATAACAGATAAAAACTTTTTTTTAAAAGAACTCTGAAGAAATATTTCAAAATATTAAATTGAAATAGGAATTCAAATTTTAAAGAATGTAATGTAAGTTTTTTCTGAAAAATAGATGAGAATACTTGATTTTATGCTGAAAGTTAGGTATTTTAGAAAATAAAAATTAAAAAAGGAGCGTTTATTGTAATGTCAAATTGGGATACCAAATTTGCTAAGCAAGGTTTTACATTTGATGATGTGTTATTGATTCCAGCTGAAAGTCATGTTTTACCAAATGATGTCGATTTGAAGGTTCAATTAGCTGATAACATCAAGTTAAACATTCCAGTTATCAGTGCCGGAATGGATACGGTGACTGAGTCGGCAATGGCGATTGCGATGGCTCGTCAAGGTGGTTTAGGGGTAATTCATAAAAACATGACGATTGAACGTCAGGCTGATGAAGTACGGAAAGTTAAGCGCTCAGAAAATGGCGTCATTATTGATCCGTTTTTCTTAACGCCAGAGCATACGGTTGCTGAAGCAGAGTCATTAATGAAAAATTATCGCATCAGTGGTGTCCCAATTGTTGATACTTTAGAAAATCGTAAATTTGTTGGTATCATTACTAATCGGGATTTACGATTCATTGAAGATCATCAACAACCAATTGGTGGAGTTATGACGAAAGAAAATCTGATAACCGCTCCAACTGGGACTTCCTTACAAACAGCTAAAAATATTTTGCATAAGCATCGAATTGAAAAATTGCCAATGGTCGATCAAGATGGCCGCTTAACCGGCTTAATTACCATTAAGGATATTGAAAAAGTGGTCGAGTTTCCTCATGCTGCTAAAGATGAACATGGCCGTTTGCTAGCTGGAGCGGCAGTCGGCGTAACTAGTGATACGTTTGAAAGAGCTCAAGCGTTGATTGATGCTGGTGTTGACGCAATTGTGGTTGATACGGCTCATGGTCATTCAGCTGGAGTGATTCGTAAGATCAAAGAAATTCGCGAACATTTTCCCAAGGTAACTTTAATTGCTGGGAATGTTGCGACAGCTGCGGCTACCAAAGCCCTCTATGATGCTGGTGTTGATATTGTCAAAGTAGGTATTGGACCAGGATCAATTTGTACAACACGGATCATTGCCGGAGTTGGTGTTCCTCAGTTAACGGCAGTTTACGATGCAGCCAGTGTTGCACGTGAATATGGTAAAGCAATTATTGCTGATGGCGGGATTAAATATTCTGGTGATATTGTTAAGGCTTTAGCTGCTGGTGGCAATGCAGTTATGCTGGGTAGCATGTTGGCGGGGACTGATGAAGCACCTGGTGAAACCGAGATCTATCAAGGCCGCCGTTTCAAGACTTACCGTGGAATGGGCAGTTTGGCAGCAATGGACAGTAAGCATGGCTCATCTGATCGTTATTTCCAAAGCGGTGTTAATGAAGCTAATAAGTTAGTGCCGGAAGGAATCGAAGGCCGCGTGGCTTATAAAGGCAAAGTTTCTGATGTTATTTATCAGATGGTCGGTGGTTTACGTGCTGGAATGGGCTATGTTGGCGCTTCAAATCTCCAGGATCTGCAAGATAATTCTCAATTTGTCAGGATCTCAAATGCTGGGTTGCGCGAATCTCATCCGCATGATGTTCAAATTACCAAAGAAGCTCCAAACTATAGTAAATAAGTGGAAAAAATCAGGCTGAGGGAATAAGTTTTCCTCAGCTTTTTTGTTTAAATGACCATGAGTTCAATCCGCAAATTGCGTTTGATTGGCGATGCTGGTTAATTAGGATTAAAATTGGTATTGACAATGAAAATGAGGTGGCTTCGATGAAATTAACTAATTCGACATCGCCAATTAAAGTCCAAGCCCTGTTTGATCGCTTGGCGCCTGAATATGATCGGATGAATAATGTGATAACGTTCGGTATTCAGCGGTCGTGGCGTAAAAAGACTTTACAATATCTTAGTTTTCCCACCTCAGCTAAAATTCTGGATCTTTGTTGCGGAACAGGTCATTGGACACTGGATTTAGCTCATAAGGCGAGTCAGCAAAGCCGGATAATTGGTATTGATTTCAGCTCACAAATGTTGGCGGTCGCTCAGCAAAAAGTTCAACAACAAGCATTGATTGGCAAAGTTAACTTGCTACAAGGAGATGTAATGCAGCTGCCATTTGCAGAGAATTCATTTGACCTAGTAACAATTGGTTTTGGTTTGCGAAATGTCAGCGATTTTCACCAAGTCCTCAAAGAAATGGTTCGCGTTGTTCGCCCGGGCGGTCAAGTTGCTTGCTTGGAGACTTCCAAGCCGCCAATTGGTCCATTGCGCTGGGGTTGGCAAGCTTATTTTTCCATCGTTCCCTGGCTGGCTCAGGCTTTTGGCAGCAATCTGCAAGATTATTCATATCTGAAGAAAACAGCTTATAAGTTTCCTGCGGCGCCGGAATTAGCAGAAGAATTTCGCTTAGCTGGTTTACAAAAAGTTGAATATCGTTATTTCACTTTTGGAGCAGGTGCGTTACATATTGGTTACAAGCCGAACAAGTTCTTACAAAATATTTAGTAAACAAGAGCTCAAGCAAGCTCTGGCAGATTCCTTTGAACAAAGATAAAGTCAAAGCCAAAAACTTCACAATCTCTCATAATGTCTTTCTAGTTTCACAATGGTTTAAGCTAGAAGGATTTTTTTAATAGGAAAATGTGGATCAATACAGTATAATGTAAGCGTGTTCAAAAATAAGCTATTTGTGAATAAATTTTCACAAATAATAATTTAGTTTTAAGGAGGAATTTAAAATGAGTGGTTTTTGGGGTGAATTCTTTGGGACAGCCGTTTTGATTATTTTAGGAGTTGGCTGTGGAGCTGGCGTTAATTTGAAAAGCAATTATGCACATGGACAAAATTGGATGTTTATTTCACTTGCTTGGGGTTTAGCGGTAACTTTCGGAGTTTATGTCGCTGGACAATTAGGATCACAAGGACATTTGAATCCGGCTGTAACGCTTGGATTTGCAGCGTTTGGCTTTTTTCCCTGGCATGAAGTTGTTCCCTATTTATTAGGCCAATTTCTGGGTGCTTTTGTTGGGGCAGCTGTAGTTATTATTCAGTATTATCCGCAATTTAAAGTTTCAAAAACCCCAACGCAAGGCAACCAAGTTGGAATCTTCTCAACTGCTCCAGCAATTCAGAATCCGCTATTTAATTTTTTGAGTGAAGTAATTGCAACTTTTGTTTTCATATTCACGTTGCTAAATTTGGGCAATTTTACGCAAGGTTTGAAACCATTAATTGTTGGTTTGCTGATCACAGTTGTTGGACAGGCTTTAGGTGGGACGACTGGATTTGCTTTAAATCCAGCTCGTGATTGGGGACCACGATTAGCGTATACGATTTTACCGGTTCCTAATCGTTCTTCAGCAAATTGGGGTTATGCTTGGGTTCCAATGTTTGGCCCGCTAGCTGGGGGTTTACTAGCAGGAGCTTTACAATCTGTTTTATAAAATGAAAAGGGCTTTTTAAATAATTTTCAGCTTAAATAAGGGCTGCTCAAGTTTTGATTTAAACTTGAGCAGTTTTCTTTTTTATAAGGGATTTACTAATTATAAAAAATTTAAATGAAGAATTTTATGGAGGTTGTCGCAAAGACTAGGTTTAAATTAACTGAATTTAGTCGATAAGGAAACTGTATCAGTATTTTTTGTTGCAAGGAGAGAGGCAGAATGAAGAAAAAAAGCATTGGCAAAATTGTAAGTACAGTCTTAATACTAATTGCCATCATCCCGATTTTAATTACGGTTGTGAGTTCTTACATAAGTACGCGAAATCTTTTGATTGAAAGAACTGATAGTGACAAGCAAACAGCTGTTGCCAGCGTTGCACACAGTCGAAACTCACTGAAGCAATCTGCTAAAAAAGCATTGGACGGAATGGCATCACAGCCGGCATTTAAACAAAAATTTGATTTGAAGAAAATCAAAAATGTTATTTCGGCAGGTGAAACGGAAAATGGAACAGTTGAGAATGCTATTTTTTCGACTTCAACTGGCAAATTTGTTGCCAATAGCACGAGCTTGCCTGCTGGATTTAATCCACTTGTGCGGCCTTGGTATAAAGGTGCAATGAAACAACAAGGAAAAATTTTCTGGTCAGCACCATATATTGATGCCAATACCGGTAAATATATCACCAGTGTTTCTAAAGTGATTAAAAATAATCAAGGGGAAGAAGGCGTACTTTCTTTTAATATCTCTTATGATTCAATTCAACAAGATTTAAGCAAACTGCAGGTTGGCAGAACCGGCAATGCTTTTTTAGTTTCTTCAAGCGGAGTAGTTGTGGCGTCTAAAAACAAAAAATTAGTCGGCAAAAAGATCAAAAATACTCAACTGTTTAAGAGCTTAAAACAGGCCATTGCAAAGAAAAATTCTGGATATATTTTACCTAAAGGCGATTCAAAAGTTCAACGGATTTTTTATCGGAAGAATGGTAATGGTGAATATATTTCGGTTGCCAAGACGCAACGCAGCGAAATTACACCAGAGTTGTCGGCCATTATTCGAAATTCAGCAATTGTAGCAGTTATTATGATAATCGTGAATATTATTTTTGCTAAGGCCATTACCGATCTCATAAAACGTTTGATCAATATTTTTGTCGAATCATTTGAGGATGCTGGACAGGGTAAATTACACACAATTTCTAATACTAAAGTCAAGGTTACTGGTTTTGGCAGCAATCTAGTTAAACAAATGATTAAGTCTGATGAAAATGGCAATGAATATCAACAGTTGACGGCTTATTATAATAAGATGATTAAGTCGATTGGCAGCTTGATAAATGGGATTAAGAATGAAGGCAGCAAAGTTTCAACAATGTCTAATTCATTATTAGGCCTTTCAAAACAAACAAGTAAAGCGACTGAAGAGGTTGCCAAAACAATTACTGGAATTGCAGATGTTACTAGCAACCAAGCTAATGATACACAAAAAAGCGTTGAGCAACTGCAACAGTTATCAAAAACAATTGAAACTATGAGTAACAATGTGCTTAACATCAATAATAAGTCGCAAGAATCTTCTAAAATTAATCAGAATAATATCGTTGTGGCCAATCAGGTCAAAAGCAATTGGAATGAAGAACTCAACAATATGAAAGTCTTAATGAATAAAATGGAAGATTCAAATAACAATATTCAAAGTATTAGCAAGATTATAAATGTTATTAGTGAAATTGCAGATCAAACTAATCTTTTAGCTTTGAATGCTTCGATTGAAGCGGTCAGTGCCGGTGAAGCTGGTAAAGGATTTGCGGTTGTGGCTTCGGAGATCAGAAAGCTTTCCGAACGTAGCAATGCTTCAAGTAAAGAGATTGGTGAAATTATCGAAAAGATTCGCAATCAATCCTCGGAAATGGTTAAGCAGACTAAGACATCATTAGCTGGTGGTGAAAAACAGACAGATTTGATTGTTAAGTCAATTGAGTCTTCACAAGAAGTTTCCCGAAGAAGCGAACTAATGATCAAGGAAATTGAAGAACTGGCAAATTCTAGTCAAAAGATTGTTAAAGTCAAAAATAAGGTTCTGGAAAATCTGGAAAATATTTCAGCTTCAACTGAAGAAAACTCAGCAGGAACTGAGGAGGTTTCGGCAAATTCGGAAGAAGTTTTGGCGACGATGGAAGAATTTACAAGCCATGTTGCAGAATTAAATAAGATTGCCGATCAATTAAAAGAGAACTTAGCAAAGAAATTTGAACTTGATATCTAAATAAAAGGTCAACCAAAACGGACGGAATTCTGGTATTATTTATTCAAATAATGCCAGAATTTTTTTAGGTTGAAAAATCAATTTTAAAATAGTTGTCAAAATATATAAGCTTTTATATATTTTAGATTTAGCACGCGGCTTTTTCTTAGCTGATTTTAATCTAATTCACTGTGCTATAATTAAGCGATAGTATTTTTGAGGAGGCACATGAAAACATGCCGAAAAAGATTAGTCTATTTTCAATTATAATGTTAACTTTAAGTTCAATTATTGGATCTGGTTGGTTGTTCGGCTCAGGGATGGCAGCTCAAATTGCTGGCCCAGCAGCAATTATCGCTTGGATCTTGGGTGGTGTAATCATTGGAGTCATTGCACTGAATTATATCGAGTTAGGAACAATGTTTCCTGCTAGTGGTGGAATGAGTCAATATGCAGCTTTTTCTCATGGCACCCTGCTCGGCTTTATTGCCGGTTGGGCCAACTGGATCTCTTTGCTGACGATTATTCCAATCGAAGCAGTTGCCGCGGTTCAGTATATGAGCTCGTGGCCTTGGGCATGGGCTAACTGGACGAGAGGATTTGTAGCTCATGGTAATGTTACGAATCAAGGCTTAGTGATTGTTTTTCTTTTTATGCTGGCATTTACGCTGCTAAATTTTTGGTCGCTCAAGTTATTGACCAGTTTTACTAGTTTAATTGCTTTATTCAAAATGGCAATTCCGTTGTTGACGATTCTAATTTTATTCTTTACTGGTTTTCATTCAGGTAATTTTGCTCAAACGGCTGGTTTCATGCCGGCTGGAAGTGCTGCGATTTTTACAGCAACAACCTCAGCGGGAATTATTTTTTCTTATAATGCTTTTCAAACAACTATTAATATGGGTGATGAGATTGAACATCCTGAAAAAAATATTTTTCGCGGGATCGTAATTTCTTTTGGAATCAGTATGGTGATTTATACCTTACTGCAAGTTGCTTTTATTGGAGCAGTTCCCAGCCATCAGTTAGTAATTAGCGGCTGGAAAGGAATTGATTTTCAATCGCCGTTCGCTGATATTGCAATTTTGCTAAATTTGAATTGGTGGGCTGATGTTCTTTACTTGGATGCCTTTGTTTCTCCTTTTGGGACGGGTGTTTCTTTTGTAGCAACAACTTCGCGGGCATTAGCGGCGATGACAACAACGCGACATTTGCCGACTTTTTTAGGGAAATTAAGCCAAAAGTATCGGACTCCACGCCGTTCAATGGTTGTAAATCTTTTCTTAGGCTTGATAATGGTTATTGGCTTTCGCAATTGGGGGGCTTTGTCTAATGTGATTTCAACATCGACTTTAATTGCCTATTTAACTGGTCCAGTGACTTTAATCAGTTTTCGACGAATGGCACCAGACTGGAAACGACCTTTTAAATTAAAGGGTGCACATTTTTTGGCACCATTAGCTTATTTATTAGCCAGTTTAGCAATTTATTGGGCTAAATGGCCAACCACAATTGAAGTATTTGGTGTAATTGCACTGGGGTTGATTTTTTATATCTATTATGAATTTCGGCAGCCTGCTGGCAAGCAAAAAGTCTTCCAAAGTTTCAAAGGGGCTCGTTGGTTGGTTTTTGAGCTGCTCTGGCTAACAATTATGTCATTGATTGGCAGCCAACAATTTGGTGGCAATGACTGGCTGCCATATCCAACTGATTTTGGAATGGTGCTGGTCGGCAGTTTGGGGTGTTATTTGTTAGGGGTTCATGATGCATATGCCAGTGATGAAACCGAGTACGGTCATTCATTGAATGAAAAAATCAAATGAGAAAATTCCTAAAATAAGAAAAATTATAAATTAAGCAAATTTTTTAAATATTTTAATTGATTAAATTCATTTCTGTTGCTAAAATAGAATTAATTGAAATTGATTCTCAATTAACTGATTAAGCGGAGGAATGATTAATGAAAAAGCGTTTTGTTCTAGGAATTCTAGCAGTAGCGTCATTTTTGATTTTTGGCTTGACAGTTCACGAAATAGCAATCGGCCTTAAAGCAAGTGAACAAACAATTCTAGTTGAAGAAGCAAGCAAAAAAGATTTTTCAACCGCTCCAAGATATTCTTATGGGGAAATCTTAAGTACTTTAGGGATTATAACCATGAGTGGGTTGGTCTTAACGCTTAGGCAAACTAGGTCAATTAAATTAGAGAGCTTTAGGAGAGATTTGAATGAAAAAAGGAGTTTTATTAATTAATTTAGGTACTCCCCAAACGCCAACCACTGAAGACGTCCGCGAATATTTGCAGCGCTTTTTAAGTGATCCACGGGTGATTGACATGCCAGCTTGGAAATGGAAGCCAATTTTAAATACGATGATCTTGCCGAAACGGCCGGCTAAATCAGCTAAGCTTTATCAGCAAATCTGGTCGCCAGACCATGGATCACCGCTGCTGTATTATACTAAACAGCAGGCATTGCAGCTGCAGAAACTATTGCCGGATTATGTGGTCAAATTTGCAATGAGCTATAGTGACCCCTTAATTAGTGATGTTTTGACCGAATTTGAGGCAGCCAAGGTTGACGACCTAACGATTATTCCTCTTTATCCACAATATTCAACGACCACGGTTGGTTCGGTGGCAGATGATATCAATCGCTTTTTTTATCGACGCTCAGTCATTCCTAACTTGCATTTGATTACTGATTTTTGTGACTTTAAACCATATATTCAGGCCTTAGCAGCAAAAATTGCAGCAAGTCTAGCTGAATTTAAACCAGATTTGCTGCTGCTGTCTTATCATGGAATTCCCAAAAGCTATGTTGCAAAGGGTGACCCTTATCAGCAACGATGTGAATTGACGACTAAGCTGCTCTTGACTGAATTAAAGCTCAAGGTGCCAGTCAAACAAACTTATCAATCTCGTTTTGGCCCGGATGAATGGTTGACGCCAGCAACTGATGCAACTTTAAAAACTTTGCCAGCACAAGGAGTTAAGCGCGTTTTGGTTGCCTCACCAAGCTTTGTTGCCGATTGCTTGGAAACTTTGCACGAATTGGAAATTGAAAATCGAGAATACTTTTTGACAAGCGGCGGGAAAGATTTTGCCCTAGTTCCAGCCTTGAATGCTGATCCAGCGTTTACCCAGGTATTACGGCAATTAGTTTTGCAGCCGCGTTAATTCAAGTCTTTAATAAACCAAACATCGCAAGCTGAGTGACTGGTTTGTGCTAAAGCCTGTGGTAAGGCCCGGAAGCCTAAATGCCGATAAAGTCCAAGTGCCCGATCAAGATTAGAGAAAGTTTCAATATATAATTGTTGATAACCAAGCTGGCGCGCTTTTTGCTCGGATGCTAAAATAATTTTTTTCCCTAAGCCAAAACCGCGAGCAGCGGGTAGAAAATAGAGCTTTTGCAGTTCGGCAATTTTGGAATCAGCAAAAGGACCAAAGCCACCACAGCCAACCACTTTTTGTTGATCTTCGACTACCCAGTAAAAGGCTTTAGTCGGTTGTGAATTATAGTAAGTTGCTAAATTTGCTAATTGCGGATCGTAATAAGCAGTATTAGGTTTAGCATCATCAAATTCAGCTAAAGTTGATTGAATAATTTTTTTAACGGTCGGTTCATCGGCCGTTTTTATTTGGCGTAAATGCAAATTTTTCAGCTCCAATTTAAATTAGTTGTAATTTACGTTAGCATTTAGACTGAAAATGTGCAAGAATTAAGTTACTTTTTAGGGGGAGCGGTAATGGTTGAAGAAAGTCACTTACTAATAGCTGAAGATTTTTCAGCAGTCGGTCAATTATCAATGACAGCTGCCTTACCAATTATGGCAGCAATGGCAATTCCTACTGCTAGTTGGCCGACAAGCTTATTGTCGACGCAAACTGAAGGATTTGGTCTACCTCGGCATTTGGAGACGAAAACTTGGATCGAACAAACTCAAAAACATTGGCAGCAAGTTGGGCTGAAGTTGGGCGGTGTTTTGATCGGTTATTTTGACCAAGAAGAGATTGTGCAACAGCTTTGGCAACAATTAGGGTTACCATCGCTGCAATTACGTGTTGTTGATCCAGTGATGGCTGATGAAGGAAAATTCTATCCAAAAATTACTGCTAGGCATTTGCAAAGCTTAAAACGGTTGTGTCAGCGAGCCGATGTGATTACACCTAATTTGACCGAAGCAAGTTTGTTAACTGGGGCAAGCTACCTAGCTTGTCCAGATGAATCAGCTTTAGTTAAGCTATTAAAAAATTTGAGTTCACTGCAGCCGTCAAATGGCAAAGCAGTCATTACGGGAGTGGTCAAGAATCAACAAATTGGCTGTTGTTGGCTGGAGGAAGATCAGCTGAAAATGGCGATTTATCCGTGCTTGCCAGGCCATTTCTATGGCAGTGGGGATGTGTTTGCCGCATTGTTGACGGGCTTTTTATGGAAAAAGCTTTCCTGGTCAGCAGCGGTTCAACAAGCAGCAACTTTGTTATATGAAACTTTAAGCCAGCAAGTCAATCAGTCACCCCAGCAGCGCCGTTTTGGAATTGATTTAGGTTATTTGTTGCCAAGATTGCTGAAAACTTTAATGCCAACAGCTGATAATTGATCGAATTCGTGTTAAAATGTTCATTAAAATTAAAGCTAGATTAAAAATCTCATTTTAAAAAACTGATTATTAAATATTTAGGAGGGTTTGCAGTGAAAGAAAATACGTCATTAAAACGAGTTACTTTGGTTGCTTTATTGATTGCAGCCAACGTGGTAATTTCTCGCTTCTTCATTATTCCGGTTCCAATGACTCATGGTAACATCAACTTATGCGATGCTGGGATTTTTATTGCGGCGTTGTTGCTTGGCCGCCGCGAAGGCATGGTCGTTGGCGGGTTGAGCGGCTTTTTGCTGGATTTGATTTCAGGATATACCCAATATATGTTTTTCTCATTAATCGTTCATGGTCTGGAAGGATTGATGGTCGGTTGGCTCAATGAAAAGCATACTCGTAAGTCATTAATTTTAGCTATGAGTTGTGGGGTTTTGATTATGGTTGGCGGTTATTTTCTGACCGATACGTTCCTATATACCTTGACGGCTGGCTTAATTGGTATCACAACTAACTTCTTACAAGGTGTGGTTGGTGGCTTAGTTGCTTTACCGGTCTATTATCGTTTAAGTGGCCGAGTTTTTAGTCAAAGCCAAAACAAATGATGCCGATGAAGGAGGAACAGTTTTGCCGACAGTTTTGTTGAACGAACCAATTGCTACATCTGGAGTTGAGCTTTTAAGACAAGCTGGTTTTCAGGTTTTTGAACGACCAGCGGGGGCTAGTTTATTAACATTATTGCAAAAAATTCCGCAACTGGCTGCTACTCAGGCAATTGTCGCCCGCGCGGGAAAACTGACCATTGCAGATTTGAAACGCTTCCCAGAGTTGAAAATCATTGCCCGACATGGAGTCGGAGTGGATAATTTACCGTTAGATTACTTAAAAAAGCGGCAAATTCAGCTGACTTATACGCCGGGTATTAATGCTCGTTCGGTAGCTGAACTGACGATGACGTTAATTTTGTCGCTTTTACATCAGCTGCCTTTAAGCATTGCGACTCAGCAACGTCAGATTGGGAGCTTGCTGACTGGCAAAACAGTTGGGTTAATCGGCTATGGCAGCATTGCACAAGAAGTCGAAAAATTATTGCAGCCCTTTAGAGTTGAAATCTTAGTCTGGAACCATCGGCCTAAAAAAGTTAAATTCGGTAAGCAGGTAACCATTGCCGAACTGGTTAAACAAAGCCAAATTATTAGTCTTCATATCCCGTCAACTCCCCAAACAAAACAATTTTTTTCAGCTAAGTTATTAACGAAAATGCGGTCAGAGGCAATTTTGATCAATACTGCACGTGGATCATTAATTAAAACCGATGATTTATACGATGCACTATTCCAAGGACAATTAGCTGGAGCAGCAGTAGATGTTTTCTCAGCCGGACCCCGACATTCATTAAATGATTTTCAAAAATTGCCTAATTTTATTGCAACTCCACATATTGGAGCAGAAACACAAGAAATCTTGACCGCTTCAGCTTGCCAATGTGCTGAAGAAATTAAGCGTTTTTTTGCTGGACAGCCAGCATTGAACCCTTATTGGCAATAATCAACTTGCTTTAAAAGCTTAACTAGCTGCTACGTTAAATGGAGATAGTTTGAAAGAAAGCCTTGTTAATTGCAAGCTTTTTTTTTACGATTTATAGCTAATCCATAAAAATGTTTTCATTATCCTTTAAAATTGATTTCAGCTTATAAAAATTATAAACTAAGAATTAAAGAAAACTAACTTGCAAGCTAGCAAATTCTATGGGGGATCTTTTGTGAAAGATTTTTGGAAGCTATCAATTTTTGCGCGGCGCTTATTGGCAATTTCATTTTTAATGTCGATTAGTCAGTCAACGATGACAACGACTTATCCGATATTGATGAAACAATTTGGAATTCAAACCAGTACGGTTCAATGGCTAACAACTGGATTTATGGTGGCAATGACCTTAGTTATGCCGCTCAGCCCTTGGCTACTGGATAATATCGCTTTAAAAAAATTATTAAATGGTATCGTTAGCGTTTTTATTATCGGGACTTTGGTTGCCATGTTAGCCCCAGCGTTCAGCTGGATCATTTTGGGACGATTGGTTGAGGGATTGGCGGTTGGTGCGCTCTTTCCAATTTTTCAAACGTTGATCATGGAAAGCAGTACCGATCATGAACGCGGGTTAGCAATGGGCGTCGTTGGTTTGGTAATGGGCTCGGCATTAGCTGTTGGACCAATTATTTCCGGTGTCGTGCTACAGTTTGTTTCTTGGCGGGTATTATTTGCCTTATTTGTTGTTTTATTGGTGTTTTTGATTATTCGCATTCAGCCGGTAATTAAACCAATCCATCCACTTGTTTTACATAAATTTGACTGGATTTCAGCTATTTTATTGCTGGGCTTTGGCGGCTTGTTGTATGCAATTAATTTGTATCCAGCACTGGGGTTAAAATTAATCTGGTGGTTGCTGCTGTTTGGCAGTTTACTGCTTTTAATAAGTTTTGCACTTCGTCAGCGATATTTGACAAAACCCTTTTTAAACTTAAGTGTTTTGCGTTATAGAGGATACATTCCAGCTTTATTATTAACGGGAATTTCATATAGCGGACTGATCATTGCAACAGTTATCTTGCCTTTATATTATCAAAATGTTTTTAAGGTTTCACCATTATGGTCAGGTTTACTTTTGGTGCCAGCAGCTTTTATCTTAAGTCGGTTAAATCCAGTAGCAGGCAAACTGCTTGGTAAACTAGGATTAAAGCGATTAGTTTGGATTGGTATGGCGCTGTTGACGGCCGGTTTCAGCCTCTTAGGGACATTTGGTGCTAAGTCATTACTATTGTGTGTGCTTGGCGGAATCTGTTTGGAAAGCGGCAATGCTTTTGTAATGATGCCGGCAATTACGGCCGCTAATAATGCCTTACCTAAGGATTTGATGAGCCATGGGACAGCTTTGATCACTACTATGCGTCAGGTAATTGGAGCAGCCAGTGTAGTCGTGGCTTCCAGCTTGATCACGGTTTTGGCAAATAGTCGGCCTTATCATCAAGCTTTAGCTCAAACGAGTTTATGGCTATTACTTTTACCGCTTATTGGGATTGGGTTAGGGGCGTTTTTACAAACAAAAAAGGCAGCTTAAAAACTGCCTTTAAAGTCCTTATGACTTGGCTGAAGATGATTCGCTAAAAAGTGAAGCTTGGATGCTGTTTAAAATCTTTTCTTGCAAAGGATTGAAAATATGTGACCGGCGATAAGCAATACTAGTTACAAAGTGTGGAACGTCTTTATCTAAGAGATTTACTTTAACAATGTTTTCCGGTGGGTCAACAACTGCTGTCAAGAAGCCAATCCCGATGCCTTTCGCAATCAAATTCATTAAACTGTGAGTGCCATTTGAGCGAAAAATAACTTTGGGACGGAAATGATTACGGCTTGCTAACAAACTAAATGCTTGATTGTGAATGAAGCCGTCTTTAAATAAAACAAAATCTTCATTCTTGAGGTCTTTAAAATAGGCCTCTTTTTTTTGAGCTAAAGCATGATTAGCTGAGACAAAGATGGCAAATGGCTGGCGATCGAATTCTTGCGTTTGAATATTGGGGTCACTTAGCGGATCAATCGAGGCAAGTAATGCGAGATCAATCGATCCATTTTGAAGCGCCTGCAGGGTGGTTTTGGATCCATATTCACGAGTTTCAATTTTATTTAATAAATGATCTTGTTTTAGATTCTTAGCAATCAAAGGAAAATATCTATTTTCAATGATTGGTGGTAAGCCTAAATTAAGTTTTTGTAAATGGGCTTGCGTGATTTCCTTTTTTAATAAAGCGTAATTTTGCAAAATATTTTTGGCATGTTTAATTAATTGTTGCCCGCTATCAGTAATAATCAACTGTTTTTGCGCGCGAAAACGAATAATTAATTTGGCATTTAATTCTTCTTCCAGTCTTCGCAAAGCAAAAGTAATTGTCGGTTGGCTAACTTTGAATTCATGAGCAACTTTCGAAAAATTTTTTAATTCTGTTAGTTTTATAAAATATTCAAGATCACGGGTGTTCATAATCACAGATTCTCCTTGGCTAAAAATCAACATTTATAATTTAATTATAAATGTTTCTTATTAGAGTGTACAGCTTTGACTATAAAACTTTTTCCAATTTAAGATGGAAATATCTTAATACAAAGAAGGTTTTTTTATGAATGGATTGAAAATTATTAATGATCCCTTTAAAAATAAGGGAACGGCTTTTTCCCTGGCAGAAAGAAAGCAGTTAGGTTTAGAAGGATTGTTACCACCTTATATACAATCAATTGAAGAACAAGTCAAGCAAACGTACGCTCAATTTGAAAATAAACCAACAGCTTTAGCTAAACGCTTGTTTTTAATGCAGATTTTTAATGAAAATCGAGTGCTTTTTTATAAATTGTTCAGTCAACATATCGTGGAATTTATGCCGATTGTGTATGACCCAACAATTGCTGATACGATTGAAAACTATAGTGAGCTATTCGTTCAACCACAAAATGCAGTTTTCTTATCCATTGATGACCCAACTTCAGTTGAAAGTGCTTTGAAAAATGGTGCTGGTGATCGTCAAATTCGTTTGATCGTTGTTACTGATGCGGAAGGAATTTTAGGAATCGGTGACTGGGGCACAAATGGCGTAGATATAGCAGTTGGGAAATTAATGGTTTATACAGCCGCCGCGGGAATTGATCCAAGTCAAGTTTTGCCAGTTGTGTTGGATGTTGGAACTAATAACCAACGCTTATTAAATGATCCATTGTACTTAGGCAATCGGCACTCGCGAATCAAAGGTGATCGTTATTACAAATTCGTTGATCAATTTGTACAAGCTGCAGAAAAATTGTTTCCCAATCTTTACTTACATTTTGAAGACTTTGGCCGCGACAATGCAGCTAACTTATTGAATAAATATAAAGACCAAGTTACGACTTTCAATGATGATATCCAAGGTACCGGGATTATTGTTTTAGCTGGAATTTTAGGAGCATTAAATATTTCTAAGCAAAAAATGACTGATCAAAGATATCTGTGTTTCGGTGCCGGAACGGCTGGTGCTGGAATTACCAAGCGAATTTATGATGAGTTTTTGCAGCAAGGTTTGAGTCCGCAAGAAGCTAAGAAGCATTTTTATCTGGTTGATAAGCAAGGATTATTGTTTGATGATGATCCAACTTTGACCCCAGAGCAGAAGCCATTTGCCCGGTCGCGGAGTGAATTCTCACATCCAACCGAATTAACGAACTTAATGGCAGTTGTTAGGGAGGTTCATCCATCAATTATGGTTGGAACTTCCACGCAGCCGGGGACATTTACTGAAGAAGTTGTTAAGGAAATGGCAGCACATACCGAGCGACCAATTATTTTCCCATTATCAAATCCTACTAAATTAGCAGAGGCTAAGGCAAAAGACTTGATTGAATGGACAGCTGGACGGGCACTGGTTGCAACTGGAATCCCTGCCCCAGATGTTGAATATAACGGGGTTGTTTACCAAATTGGTCAAGCAAATAATGCTTTAGTTTATCCAGGGTTAGGCTTAGGAGTAATTGCTTCGACTGCTAGAGTCCTAAATGATGAAATGATTTCTGCTGCAGCCCATTCACTTGGCGGGATTGTTGATCCAACTCAACCAGGGGCAGCAGTTTTGCCACCAGTTTCAAAACTCGATCAGTTCTCAACGACTGTCGCTCAAGCTGTAGCGCAAAGTGCCGTTGATCAACATTTAAATCGTGAAAAAATAACATCTGTTGCAAAAGCGATCGAAGCTAACAAGTGGCAGCCGGAATACTAAGGGGAAGTGGAAGATTTGCTAGAAAAGATTAATTACAAAAAGTTTATTTTCCCTGTTGCTGTTGGTTTAATTTTATGGCTCTTAGCTCCGATTCGACCAGTTGGGGTTGATTTAGCTGCTTGGCGAATGCTAGCTATTTTTGTTGCAACAATTATTGGCTGTGTGACTAAGCCTTTGCCAATTGGTGCAGTTGCCATCGTTGGTTTTGCAATTACGGTCATGACTGGCGAGGTTAAAATTGATGATGCAGTTGCTGGTTTTGGTAATAGTAGTATTTGGTTGATCGTCATGGCGTTTTTCATATCGCGCGGGTTCATTAAGACTGGTCTGGGAAAAAGAATTGCCTTGGTGTTTGTTAAAATCTTCGGCAAGAAAACTTTAGGTTTAATGTATTCTTTGATTGGTGTTGATTTAATCTTGGCTCCGGCAACACCAAGCAATACAGCTCGTGCCGGTGGAATTATGTTTCCAATTATTAATTCTTTATCGCATTCATTTGGATCAACACCTGAAGACCATACTGCCCGAAAGATTGGTTCCTTTTTAACTTTTGGTGAATTTCATGGCAATACAATCACTTCAGCAATGTTTATGACAGCCATGGCGGCGAATCCGTTAGCTCAATCGTTAGCTAAGAGCGTCCATGTTAATTTGACTTGGATGGATTGGTTCATAGCAGCTTTAGTTCCAGGGATTTTTTCCTTGATCGTTGTGCCCTTTTTGATTTATAAAATGTATCCGCCAGAAATTAAAGAAACCCCGAATGCTGCCACTTGGTCGAAAGAACAGCTAAACAAAATGGGGGTAATGAAGCCGGCTGAAAAATGGATGGCAGTGATTTTTGGATTGGCGTTGATTTTATGAGTCTTGGGAAGTACTTTCCAAATCGACGCAACTTTGACAGCTTTCATTGCTTTAGCCTTATTATTATTAACAGGAGTTTTAAATTGGAATGATATTTTACAAGAAAAAGGCGCTTGGAATACTTTAACTTGGTTTTCAATCTTAGTAATGATGGCCAATGAGTTGAATGAGTTAGGCTTTATTCCTTGGTTGAGCAAGTTTATTTCGCGTGATTTGCATGGCTTAAGCTGGCCAATTGTCTTAGTTATTTTGATCTTATTTTACTTTTATTCACATTATTTGTTTGCCAGCGCAACGGCACACGTCAGTGCTATGTATACGGCTTTGTTAGGTGTCGCGATTGCTGCTGGAGTTCCACCGATTTTAGCTGCTTTATTGCTGGGCTTCTTTGGTAACTTGTTTGCTTCAACGACTAATTATAGTGACGGCCCAGCTCCAATCTTATTTTCTTCAGGATATGTTTCCCAATTAGATTGGTGGCGTTTGAACGGAATCTTAGGTATTTTCTATATTATTAGCTGGTTGATTTTAGGCAGCTTGTGGATGAAAGTTTGTGGTTTTTATTAAATCAAAGTCGTCGGCCAATAGTTTGTAAACGAGAAATTAATAATAAGTTAATTGACAGCTTAGATTTAAAGTGAGATAACTAGTTGTTCATGAGAATTATCTGTTATTGAATAGCTAACTAATTACGCTAAATAATTTAAATGCGATGACGTTTGTTAAAAAATGACGTCTGAAAAAGTCTTTTGGCTAAAAAGCTGAAAGATGAATTTCAGATGTTATTTTTTTGGCTCTAGTCAGATTGTCACCGGCGAGGAGATGATTGGATGGAAAATCAGCGAGCCAAAAAGCTGCTTCAACCAAAAATTTTGGCTTATAATCAGTTGCTTTAGTTTGAATAATTAGTTGTTTTTTCAGCTTTAATCAATTCATGCAAAAAATGCATAATGACAGTTAATTCAGTTTGACTAAACTGATCAAGATATTTTTTTAAATGACTTTTTTTCATAATAGCCAACTGATCGTGGGCTTGAGCAACTTCTAATCCAGCGGCAGTTAGCCAATAATATTTTTTTCGTTGATCAGTTTGATCGACTTGAAAATCTGTCAGTGCTTTTTTGGTGAGAATGTGTAGACTTTTGGAAAGTGTGCCTGGCAAAATAGCTAATTGCTGGGCAATTTGTTTGGCATTTGAATGTGGCTGGTGCTTTAAAAATGATAGTATTTGAAATTGCAAAGTTGACAAGCCAACAGCAAAATGTGTCTGTTGATTGAGCCAAGTCTTTTCTTGATCATCTTGATTATCCATCATCAACAATCGACTGTAGGCTTCAATTATTTGATTGATTAGTTTAGTGGTTTGCAAAGTCATTCTCCTTTGGCATTTGTAATTAGCGTGATACAATTTGACCATAAAGTTTCCGTGGAAACTAATTAGATTGGAGTTTATAAAATGTCGTCAAACTTATCTTTCCAGAATAAAATCGCCATTCTTTCAGCGAGTTTATTATCCTTTATGGGTATTTTAATCGAAACATCAATGAATGTCACCTTCCCCACGTTGATCAAAGAACTTGGTGTTTCATTAGGGACGGTGCAATGGGTTACAACGGGTTATTTGTTGCTAGTGACGATCACCATGAGTACTACATCGTATTTATTGAAACGTTTTCCAGCTAAAAAGCTATTTTTATTTGCAATTAGTTGCTGTTTAACAGGTACAATTATTTGCGGGTTGGCAGATTCTTTTGGAGTATTAATGTTTGGCCGTGCTTTACAAGCAATTTCAACCGGAATTTCAACTCCATTGTTGTTTCATTTAATTTTTTCATTAGTTCCAACCCAGCATTTAGGATTTTATACTGGTTTTGCCAGCATGATTATTTCTTTTGCTCCTGCTTTAGGACCAACTTATGGCGGAACATTAAATAATTTTTATTCTTGGCACAGTATCTTCTGGGTCGCCTTGCCATTGATTATCATTATTATGTATAGCGGTTATCGAACGATTGAATTGCCCTTTAAACAACAAACAAAACGCTTTGATTTTAGGGGATTTACTTTACTGGCGGGAATTTTGGTGGCTTTATCGCTTGCCGTTAATCAAGCGGGGCAAAGTGGAATTGCTAGTTGGCGATTTATTACAATATTATTGATTGGCCTGGTGCTGATTGGTATTTTAATTGTTTTAAATCAACACGGACAGTTCAATCTTTTAAATTTAAGCATTTTGAAAGACCGTACGATTCTACTGAGTTCATTAGTATATTTTTTCTTACAGTTTACAAATATTGGAATTTCTTTTGTAATTCCGGTTTTAGCGCAGAATACTTTGAAAACTACTTCAATGGTAGCTGGTTTAATTCTATTGCCTGGTTCGTTACTCGGGGCAATAGTTGCTCCGTTGGCGGGACGGCTCTATGATCGTAAAGGCTTTTTCTTGCCAGTTTTGTTGTCAAATTTAAGCTTACTGCTCGGAACTTGGCTATTTTATATTTTAACTGATGATTTAACTGTTGTTCTAATTACAGTAATCTATGTATTTTTGCGTGTCGGCTTTAATCTTGGGTTTGGCAATTTGCTGTCGGATGCCAGTAAACAAGTGACCAGTGAACACAAACCAGATTTGAATTCACTATTCAATACGTTACAGCAATATGCAGGGTCAATGGGAACCGGCGTTTTAGCAGCTGTGATTGCTGATCAAGAATTGCAGCCACAAAGCTTAGCTATAGCTACCCAAACTGGTAGTCAGCGAGATTTTTTAGTGTTGGTCGGCTTAAGCTGCTTCAATGTGATTGCAGTGTTAATGATTCAACATTGGAAACAATCAGTTAAAAATTAAACTCGATTTTAATCAAAAAACCAGCTCTGAATCTGCAGAGCTGGTTTTTAGGCTATTTAAATAATGCATCAGGGATGAACAAATTTCCCAGAGTTGCTGCCATAATTGCTTTGATCGCCGGCATTCGGTTGGCTCCTTCCTGGAAAACCAGGGATCGCGAGCTTTGAAAGACTTCATCAGTAATTTCCAGTGCACTTAATTCATAATCTGCCATAAATTGTTTGCCCACACTGGTTTGTAGATTATGAAACGCTGGTAAACAATGTAAAACGACGGTTCCTTCCTTGCCAGTCGCCGCTAGTAACTGTTGATTAATCTGGTAAGGCAAAAGTGCATCGATTCGTTGATGATAATCAACTTTTTCACCCATTGAAACCCAAACATCAGTATAAATAGCGTCTGCACTAGTAACAGCTGCTTGTGGATTAGTGGTAATTAACAATTGGGCGCCGCTTTGTTGCGCCGCTTGTTGGGCGAGTGCAATTACATCTTTTGCTGGCTGCAAATCAGCCGGTGCACCAATTTGCACGTTAACGCCAAGAATTGCCCCGGTGACTAGTAAACTATTGGCAACATTATTGCGGCCATCACCAACGTAAGCCAAGGTCAGCCCCTTTAATTTGCCAAAGTGTTCTTTTAGTGTCATGAAATCAGCAATCATTTGTGTCGGATGCCATTTATCAGTTAAACCATTCCAAACCGGAACACCACTGTATTTAGCTAAAGCTTCAACATTTGCTTGCTTAAACCCACGGAACTCAATGCCGTCGAACATGCTGCCAAGGATTTTTGCGGTATCAGCGACTGATTCTTTGCTGCCTAGTTGAATATCAGCTTTACCGAGAAATTCGGGATGAGCACCTAGGTCAACAGCGGCGACAGTGAAAGCTGACCTGGTCCGGGTCGAAGATTTTTCAAAGAGCAAGGCAATGTTTTTACCTTCAAGATAATGATGCGGAAGATGTTTTTGCTTGAGTGCTTTTAAATGGATTGCAAAATCTATCAGATAATTCAATTCAGTAGCGCTAAATTTGCTTTCCTGTAAAAAAGATTTGCCATAAAAATGATTCATTTGCTGCCTCCTATTTCAAAACGGTCATTTGTTCGAGAACTTGTTTTATTTGATTGATGCCAGTCATGATCTCTGAACCAGTAATAACTAATGGTGGCAAGAGCCGGAGTGTATTTCCGCGTGATGAGAGCGTCAAGACCCCTGCTTGCTGAAGTTGAGCAATTACTTGGCCAACCGGAATTTTTGGATCAAGATGAATGCCAATCATTAATCCATGACCAGTGATTGCTTCGACCATCGGCAGGACAGCAATTTCTTTTTGCAGGTAATACCAACAAAAGTCAGCTTTTTGGGTGACATTGTCTAAAAACTTTTGGTCCATGATTTGCAAAACTTCAGCGGCTGAAGCCATCGCTAAAGGATTGCCGCCAAAGGTTGAACCATGGCTGCCGGGACCAAAAGCAGCTGCCAGTTTTTCTTTGCCAATCATTGCTCCAACTGGAATACCATTCGCTAACCCCTTGGCTAAAGTCATAATATCTGGATCAAGATCAAATAATTGGTAAGAAAACAATTTGCCAGTCCGGCCCATTCCAGTTTGAACTTCATCGATAATCAGTAAAACTCCATTTTCATGGCATTTCTTTTCAACAGCTTTAAGCCATTTACCGTCAGCAGCCACTAACCCGCCTTCACCTTGGATAACTTCTAAAATGACTGCTGCCAAATCAGTTGTAATTGCATTTAATGAAGCAAAATCATTATATTTTGCAAATTCGAAATCTGGGACCAAGGGGCCGAAGCCAGCTTTAATAGCTGAATTGTCAGTTGCAGAAAGTGCTCCATAAGTCCGACCATGGAATGAATGGTCAAAAGCTAGAATTTTAGTTTTGCCGGTGGCTTTTCGAGCCAGTTTAAGTGCAGCTTCATTGGCTTCAGTCCCAGAGTTGCAGAAGAATACTTTCTTATCAGTGCCTTGAATTAAGGCCGTAGCAACTTTTTCTTGCAGTGAGCTTTGATAAAGATTGGAAGTATGCCAGACCAGATCAAGTTGCTTTTGAACAGCTTGTTTAATTATGGGATGGTTATAGCCTAAATTGCAAACGCCGATGCCACTTGTTAAATCTAAGTATTTTTTTCCAGTTTCGTCAGTCAGAGTTACTCCTTGTCCACTGATAATTTCAAAATTAAATCTTTGATAGTTTGGGAAGAGTGCCGTCATTTTGAAAATCTCCTTTCTAGATTAAATGATCATTGTTCCAGTTGCTGATAATTGATTAGTGATTCGAACATGTTTGACACCAGCATTGGCAGCTTGAAAGGCCGCTGAAATTTTGGGCTGCATGCCAGTAGTAATGATTTTAGCAGCTTTTAATCTTTGAGCTTGAGCAATATTCAAAGTTGGTAAGACTTGATTGGCTTTTAAAACTCCCGGTACATCAGTCAGTAAGTAGAGTTCCTGAGCTTGCAACAAACTGGCAATGGCGGCAGCCGCACTGTCAGCATTGACATTCAGCCATTCATGCTCAGTTAAAGCTAATGGAGCTAATACCCCAATTTGTGTTGCTAAGAGTGGTGCTAAAAATTCTTCATTAACGGCAGTGATTTCTCCAACATAACTGTATTTTTCAAAATCAAGCAATTTGCCCACGATTAAATGGTGATCAGCAGCGTTTAAACCAATTGCCGGTAAGTGGTGTTTAAATAATTGCGTCAATAATTGCGGTTGAGTTTCCCCAAGTAGAACCATTTTTGTCAATTCAAGTGTGGTCAAATCAGTTATGCGGATGCCATTTTCTTTTTTAGCGGGGACGTGCAGCTGCTGACTTAAAGCGGTAATTTCACGGCCACCACCGTGAATGATCAAAACTTGATTCCCAACTTGTTGCCAATCAGCTAATTGCTGAAAAAAATCAGTCTGTAATTGTTCAGTGGCTCGGCCGCCAATTTTAACTACGATTAGATCTTTCATAACTTTCTCCTTTAGAATTGAACTTAAGTACTATACGAGGCATTGATTTTGACGTAATCATAAGTTAGGTCACAGCCCCAAGCTTGACCAGTGGCTGAACCTGCATGCAGATTTAAATCAATCACAATCCTAGCCTGTTGCAGGCTTCGACTGACAGCTTTTGGGTCAAAAGCAACTGGTTGGCTGTGTTTTAAAATCAATAGGTGGTTAAAAGCCAAATCGATATTTTTTGGGTCGAATTTAGCTGAAGTCATGCCTAGGGTGCTAATAATTCGCCCCCAATTTGGATCAGCTCCGAAAAAAGCAGCTTTGACTAAGTTTGAACCAACGATGGCTTTAGCGACTTGCTGTGCTTCATCAGTAGACGTCGCTGAATTAACGTTGACTTCCAACATTTTTGTTGCTCCTTCACCATCGCCAGCAATCTGTTGTGCTAGATAGGCTAGGACTTGATGCAAGGCAGCTTTAAAAATTTGCCAATTAGGATTAGCAACAGTCAATGGCAGATTTTGGGCTTGCCCGTTAGCTAAAACTAAAATCATATCATTAGTTGAAGTATCGCCATCGACAGTGATTTGGTTGAAGGTCTTGCCAGTCAATTCTTGCAATAATGGCTGTAAGGTATTTGGAGCAAGAGCAACGTCAGTGACAACGAAGCCAAGCATGGTTGCCATGTTAGGTGCAATCATTCCGGAACCTTTTGCAAAACCACTAAGTGTACACAATTGCTCGCCAATTTTGAATTGTAAGCTGATACGTTTGGGATGAGTATCGGTAGTCAAAATTGCTTCAGTTACTTTAGTGTTTGCTGCCGTTTTCAACTGCCTAATACCATCTGAAATTTTTCCCATTGGCAGTTGAGCACCGATCAAACCAGTTGAAGCAACGCCAACTAAATCTGGCTTGATTGCTAATTTCTCAGCAATTAATTTTCTTTCGGTCAAGACATTGGCTTCACCGTTTTTGCCAGTGCAAGAATTAGCAATGGCGCTATTAGCAACTACTGCTTGCAGTTGATGATGGTGACTGACTAATTGTTTAGTTAAAGCAGTTGGAGCAGCACAGAAACGATTAGTTGTATACATGCCAGCAGCTTGAGCAGGATTGGTTGAATAGAACCAGCCAAAATCTAACTTTTGGGGATCAGGTTTTAAACCGATATGAATTCCGTCAGCTTTAAAACCAATCGGCCAGCGAAAAGCTATTTGTTGAATATTTTCTTTCATTTTTTAAGACTCCTTTTAAGGGAAGACTGGGAATTGTGGCAAACCGGTTTCTTCAGGGAAACCCCACATTAAATTAAAATTCTGTACGGCTTGTCCAGCTGCTCCTTTGACCAAATTATCAATAACTGAAACAACTGTTAAAACATTGGCAGCAGGATTATAGCCATAGCCGATATCACAGAAATTAGAACCAACGACCGCTTTTAAATCCGGCAGTTGCTGATTTCGCCAGCGAACAAAGGGGGAATTTTGATACTGTGCTTGAAAAGCGGCCGTTACTTGCCGGCGGGTTACCCCTGATCGGAGTTTGACATAAATTGTTGCCATCAGACCGCGAGTTACCGGAATTAAAGTTGTTGAAAACTGAATTGGTTTAACAGCTGGATCCCATAATTTCAGTTGCTGCATGATTTCCGGAATATGTTGGTGAGCATTAAGCTTGTACAAGCTGATATTTTCATTGATAAAAGTGAAATGGCTGCTGGCACTCAGCTTTTTTCCAGAACCGGAAACTCCAGATTTAGCATCAACAATGATCGATTGCAAGTCAATCAAGTGTTCTAATAATAATGGTGCTAGGCCAAGCAAAGTTGCAGTAGCGTAACAACCAGGGTTAGCGATATAATGTCCAGAAATTGAATGATGGAACTCAGCGAGCCCATATTCAGCGTGGGTTAACTGCTCTTGCTTGGCAGCTGGTCGATGATACCATTTTTCATAGCTAGTTGGATCTTTTAACCGGAAATCCCCTGATAAATCAATAACTGGAAAATTATTTTTAATGAAAGGTTCAATTAACTGACTAGTAACTCCAGCTGGGGTCGCACAGAATAAACAATCAGTTTCCTGCATAACTTGGTTAGCTGAAAATGCTTCGATCGGATAATTTTCGGTTTTAAAAGCCGGAACTCGTTCGTTGAATAATGCAGCCGATTCATTGTTTCCTTGATGTCCGTATAATTTGATTTGTGTAACTTGCGGGTGCTGGCGTAATAAAGAATATAAAACAATTCCGCTATAACCTGTTGCCCCTAAAATTCCGATCCGCATTTGACCATCCCTCAAATTCATTTTTTTGAATAACAATTCATTGTGATTGTCATTAAATATAATACATCAGCTAAATAATTTCAATGGTTTTTTAATAAAAAATCGCAATTTTCTTATTAATGTGCATAATTATGCTTATATAACCTACAAACTGAATAAAAAATTCTATTTAGGGGTAAACGAAGCTATGAAATAATTGTATAAATAAAACATCATAGACTATAAAAGATAGTGATTTATTTTATAAAAGTAAGTGGTTTGCAAATTTCCAGACTATCTAGTTGACATAAAAGGATCTGAGGTATATAGTAAGACTTTAGCGGAGGGTAACTCCAAGAATCTTTAGGAAAGGTGGTGGGTTTTATGCCTGAACATCATATATCTTCAACAAGCGACGATGGTCCCGCGTGTGGTCAGAGTAGCGACGGGTATCTAGAACCCGCCTATTCAAACTGCACGAGATAATTAAATTCAACTGAGGTGTTTATCTCAATGAAGGATAATTTTGATCGTACAGTCAGCTGTCTAGCAGACCATAGAAAATATGATCTGGTCGACGGTGTGTTCCTAGGAGACTTGGATGGTCCTTTAAAGGCGTTGATTCGTCAGGATTTTCCAAAAGCGACAAATGATGACTTTATTTGTAGTGAGCATCTGGTTCATTATCGCTTGTTAAAGATGGATCAGATGATTGCCAAAGATTATCGACAAAACAAAAAGTTAAACCGAAAATTGACACGGGTAATGGAAAATGACACGTATCAAATGGTCGATGTTCGGGAGCAATTGGAAAACTCATTGACATTTGGTCAGAAAATTGCGGATGCTGTTGCTCACTTCGGGGGTAGCTGGCCGTTTATCATTTCATTTATTTCAGTAATGATACTTTGGATCGTAATCAACACATTTCATTGGTTCGGATTCAAGTTTGATCCATACCCTTTTATTTTGCTAAATCTATTTTTAAGTATGGTAGCAGCAATTCAGGCGCCATTAATCATGATGAGTCAGAATCGCGCTGCCGAATATGATCGGATGGAATCACGCAATGATTATCATGTAAATCTTAAATCAGAAGAAGAAATTCGAGTTTTGCATTCGAAGATTGATCATATGATTCAGCAAGATTCACCTAATTTATTGCAGATTCAAAAGATCCAAACTGAGATGTTAGGATCGATTGAGGCTCAAGTCGGGGAATTGCGTAAATTGCAGCAGGTACTCGACGAAAAGGTTATGGAGAGTCAAATAACTGAAAAAATTAATAATAAACAAGATAACTAACAGATGACTGTCTAAAAGAGGCTGAAGAAATAATTCCTTCAGCCTCTTAATTTATTTAGATAGAGAAACAATCGAACTAGCTTAGAAAAGCGGCTCCTTAGGCTTAGTGAAGGACTTTTTCAACTTTTTGGTCCCATTGATCAGGGATGATGCCACTGATCAATTGTTCTTTGAAAGCTAAAGCCAGGGTCTGGCCAGGGAAATTAGCTAAAAGTCGATCATAATAACCACCACCATAGCCAATTCGTGTCCCATCAAGCTGAAACCCAACTCCAGGAACTATTAGCAAATCAATTTCAGCTGGCTTGATCGCTTGATCGCTTGCTTGACTTGGTTCGAGAATCCCATAAGCACTTTTCTGTAATTTTTGTGGCTGATATTCAAACCAGAGCAGTTTTCTTTTGGGAGCAACTCGCGGTATCAAAACTTTTTTTGCTTGTTTATGAGCTTGCGTGATAATTGGCAACGTAGCTAACTCATGAGGCAGACTCATGGTAACCCCGAGGACTTTAGCTTTTTGCCAAACTGGATCAGCAAATAATTTTTGGTATAGCAGGGTTTCTTGGTGCTTTTTTTTAGCTGCCGGCAGGTTTTTCAATTGAGTTAGAAGCTGTTGACGCAGCTGCTGTTTATTAATCAAGAAAATCATCTCCTCACTTTGGCTTTTAGAAGTGCCTTTGACATTCAGTTTAACAAAAAGAACAAAGAAAAAACAGGTTACTAGTCGGTTAGCAATTAGACGTTACAAAGTATTTGAGGTGAAAGCAGTTGGCAGCAAGAACGACATTGATTACAGAAATTTACCAGATACTCTATAAAAAAATGGGCCCCCAAGGTTGGTGGCCTGCTGACAGTAAAGTCGAAATCTTGCTGGGAGCAATTTTAGTCCAGAATACAAATTGGAACAATGTTGCTCGTTCATTAACAAAATTACAGCAAGAAACCAATTTTTTACCAGAAAAGTTGCAGCAGCTTTCTTTGCCTCAGTTGCAATCATTAATCCGTCCCAGTGGCTTTTATCGCCAAAAGAGCCGCTCAATTGTGGCAGCGATTAATTGGTTGGCAGAAAATAAATGGGATTATCAAGCAATTGTTGATCAGTTTGGCGCCAAACTAAGATCACAATTACTAAATCTGCCGGGGATCGGGCAAGAAACAGCGGATGTTTTGCTGGTCTATGTCTTTGATCAAGTTGAATTCATTGCCGATCATTATACCCGCAAGCTATTTAATTATTTGGGTTATCAGGCCAATAGTTACCAACAATTGAAGCAACAGCTGAAATTGCCAGCAAACTTTACTTATCAAGACGCCCAAGAACTCCATGGACTATTAGACGAGTTTGGGAAAATATGGTTGAAAAACAAGTCGATCTTTGAAAATAGTTTTTTATTTCTGGAATTAAAAAAAATAAAATTTAATTAGCTGATTATTTTAATAAAACTATTAAAAAAGTAATTAATTTCAAATTAATTACTTACAGTTGTATAATGATTTTATTCGATAATTTAAGGAGATGTAATAATTAACATGGCGCATTTTTATGATTTATTTCAGCCGCAACATTATGATGTTTATCTAGCTATTGATCGCCAGGCCAAAACAATCACTGGAACAACCAAGATTACTGGCCAAGCTGGACAAACTAAGATTGCGATCAATCAAAAATATTTAAAAATCAATTCAGTTAAAGCTGATGGTCAGGAGCGACCATTTGAAATTGATGAAGCCGCAGAAGCAATCTGGATTACCCTAGACAAAATTGGCGAAACAAAATTAACGATTGCTTATAGTGCACCTTTAACTGATACAATGATGGGTATTTATCCATCTTATTATCAAGTTGAAGGGCAAAAGAAACAATTGATCGGGACACAGTTTGAATCAACAGCTGCTCGGCAGGCTTTTCCGTGTGTGGATGAGCCAGAAGCCAAAGCAACTTTTTCATTAGCCCTGAAGTTTGATGAACATCCCGGTGAGACAGTTTTAGCCAACATGCCAGAAACTAAAGCCGAAAATGGAATTCATTATTTTGCCGAGACTAAGCGGATGTCGACTTATTTAGTGGCGTTTGCCTTTGGTGAACTGCAGGCTAAAAAGCTAGGACCAAGAGCGGTGTTGAAATTGGAGTTTTTGCTACCAAAGCCCATCAAGCTAAGGAACTGGATTTTCCTTGGAGATTGCTAAAAAAGCAATTGAGTTTTATGAGGATTTTTATCAAACTCCCTATCCTTTGCCGCATTCTTGGCAATTGGCACTGCCGGACTTTTCAGCAGGTGCAATGGAAAATTGGGGCTTGGTAACTTATCGAGAAGCTTATTTACTGCTTGATCCTGATAATACTTCATTGCGGACCAAACAAGTCGTGGCGACAGTCATTACGCATGAGCTAGCTCACCAGTGGTTTGGTGATCTGGTAACGATGAAGTGGTGGGATGATCTGTGGTTGAATGAAAGCTTCGCCAACATGATGGAATATGTAGCTGTTGATGCAATCAAACCAGAATGGAATATTTGGGAACTATTCCAAGTTTCTGAAGCTCCTGCTGCTTTAAAACGTGATGCGATCGATGGAGTTCAATCAGTTCATGTACAAGTTGAAAATCCGGCTGAGATTGATTCGATTTTTGATGGTGCGATTGTTTATGCTAAGGGTTCGCGGATGCTGGTCATGGTTCGGTCCCTAATTGGTGATCCGGCTTTGCGATCGGGATTAAAGGCTTATTTTGCAGCGCATAAATATCAAAATGCTACCGGAGCTGATTTATGGCAAGCACTTGGTCAAGCAAGTGGGATGGATATCGGTCAGATTATGAATTCTTGGTTGGAACAGCCTGGTTATCCAGTCGTTTCAGCCAGTGTGACGAATGGTCATTTAAAATTGCAACAGCAGCAATTCTTTATTGGTGACGGCCAGGCGGTTGGTCGTCAGTGGCAGATACCGCTGAATAGCAATTACTCAGCTGTTCCTAAAATCTTAGCTGACCAGCAATTAGACTTAGGCGACTATGCTCAATTACGTCAACAAGCAGGCGAACCTTTCCGCTTGAATGTTGGCAATGATTCGCATTTCATTGTTAAATACGATGATCAGTTGCTGCAAGATATTTTAAGTCAGGTTTCACAGCTGGATAATATTTCTCAGATGCAATTGCTGCAGGATTTGAGTTTATTAGCTGAAGGTCAAGTGATCTCATATGCCAAAATTGTTCCATTGTTGGCGGACTTTGCTGACAGTCGTTCATCGCTAGTCATTTCAGCTTTGTACGGGGTTGCCGGTAAATTGAAAAAGTTTGTTGAACCTGATTCTAAGGAAGAACAAGCTTTACGGCAACTATATCAAAAACTAAGTTCCAAGCAGGCAAAGCGTTTGGGCTGGCAAGCGCAAAAGAATGAATCACTAGATGATCAATTGAGCCGTCCAACGATTTTAAGTGCTGCTTTGTATGCTAAAGATCCGGAAATAATGGCTACCGCTCATCAACTATTTCAAGCTAAGCGTAATGAGTTGATCCATTTACCTGCTGATATTCGTTTCCAAGTTCTACGCAATGAGGTTGAAAATTATGGCAGTTCAGAATTGACCGAAACTTTGTTGCAGGAATATCAACAAACGGCTGACGGCAGTTTTAAAGATGATTTGAGTATAGCTTTAGCATATGCCAATGACCCACAACAGTTGGAAAAATTGATTGCCAAATTCCAAGATGCCGATACGATTAAACCACAAGATCTGCGGTCGTGGTTCTACGGTGTATTAGCTAATCCGCATGGTGAGCAAGCAGCCTGGGATTGGTTACGGAAGCAGTGGGACTGGCTGGAAAAGAAAGTTGGCGGTGATATGGAATTTGCAACTTATATCACGGTAATTTCCAATGTCTTTAAAACTCGACAGCGGTTGGCAGAATTTAAGGATTTCTTTGAGCCTAAGCTGCAAACACCTGGTTTAACGCGGGAAATCAAAATGGATACGCGCACGATTGCTAGCCGAGTAACTTTGATTGAATCGCAGCGAGATGAAGTCAATGCTGCCATTACTGTGAGTCTTTAAAAATATTAATTTTATCTTAAGAAAGCTTTAGCTGATTAAAAAGCTCGCTGTTAATTATTACAGCTGGCTTTTTTATTTTTTTAATATTTTGGGCCGCTTTTTTTGGAATTAAAAGAATTTTGGATGTTAATTAAAATTAATTTCAAAATAATCAATAAGAATTTAAGCTTGATAGCAAAATTACTTTGTAATAAAATTTAATTTACTATTTTATGAGTAATTGATTTCTGTTTGACATCTAATTTTTAAATAATTATAATAAAAAGCAATTATTTTAATCTTAGAAATGAGGCTTAACTGTTAAAAAAGTGAACAGCAATAATAAAAAAGGGAACGAGCTTTTATTTGAGAATGAAAGTTGATTCTTTAATTGGAGATGAAGTTTCGCCATGACAAAAGAATTATTACTAGACGTTAAAGATTTGAATACTTCCTTTAGAATTGAGGGAAAATACTATCAAGCAGTTTCAAAAATTAATTTACAGGTTAAACGTGATGAGATTTTGGCTTTAGTAGGTGAGTCTGGCTGTGGGAAAAGTACCTTGGCTTCAGCTGTTATGGGTCTTCATGATCCAAGCATGACAAGAATTGAAGGACAGATCTTTTTTGAAGGTCAAGATTTGTTGAAGTTTAATGATGAGCAATATAACAAGGTCCGTGGAGCAAAAATTGGCATGATTTTTCAAGATCCCCTGTCTGCTCTTAATCCACTGAAAAAAATCAAAGATCAAATTACTGAAGTGATGGATTACCATACTAAGTTAAGTAGCGAGGAAAAAAATCAACGAGCACTCGAATTATTGCAACAAGTAGGAATTGATAACCCAAAGCGAACTGCCAAGCAATTTCCTCATGAATTATCAGGAGGAATGCGGCAGCGAGTAATTATTGCGATTGCGATTGCCTGCAAACCGGATTTATTGATTGCTGATGAGCCAACGACGGCTTTGGATGTAACGATTCAAGCGCAAATTCTGGATTTAATTAAGAAAATTCAACGTGAGAATCATAGTGGAATAATCTTAATTACCCATGATTTGGGAGTGGTTGCCGAAACAGCAGATGAAGTCGCAGTCATGTATGCTGGCCAAATCGTAGAAAAAGGCACCGTTGAACAAATCTTTGAGCATCCATTGCATCCTTATACTAGGTCACTTTTAAAATCAATGCCCCAAGTTGATAGTGAAAATGATGAACTATATGTTATTTCCGGCAATGTCCCATCTCTGCAGGAACTGCCGCAGATTGGTGATCGTTTTGCACCACGGATTCCGTGGATTCCAGCCAGTGCTCATGAAAAGCATCCAATCATGCACCAGGTTGAAGAAGGTCATCAAGTAAGGTGTACCTGCTATCAGAATTTTTATTTT